>NZ_JBBMFE010000015.1:0-79575 GCF_040096155.1 Laedolimicola intestinihominis
TGCTGAAGCAACCGCGCCTCGGCGCGAGAATGTGCCAACGGCACATTCTTTTTTAATTGCCAGGCTGTGAGTTTGAAAAGGGCCTATCTCTGAAGATATCCCTGTCAAACTTCCGTGCAAACAAATGCGGCAGCCCCAGCAGCATTTCCCGATCGGCCTCCTGGAACGTATAAGGGCTGTTCTCCGTCCCCCGCTCCCAGTCCACGTACCGCAGATTCGCCATCGAGCCGGTCTGCCCGCTTTCGTCGTAGAGATGGGCCCGGAAGGGCGAGTGAAAAGACAGGGTCTGTAGGAACAGCTCATCCGCGCAGACAGAATGAGAGAAATGTGTTCGAATCCAGTCCTCATGCTCCAGCACATACCGGACAAAATTGTCAGAGATGCTAAACCAATTGGGGCCTTTGCGGATTTGAAAATCACAGTTTTTTAATCGATTGACCCGGAACAGCCGCTGGATCAGAGTGAGCACATGAT
This sequence comes from Laedolimicola intestinihominis, assembly GCF_040096155.1. Lineage (NCBI taxonomy): Bacteria > Bacillati > Bacillota > Clostridia > Lachnospirales > Lachnospiraceae > Laedolimicola > Laedolimicola intestinihominis. The sequence goes on from NZ_JBBMFE010000015.1 coordinate 475, forward strand.
CAGCCGGTTCTGCCAGCGGAAATCTGCTTTCCCGGAAAAAATGCCACAGAGAGATTCGTTCCACTACATTTTTCGGAGCCGGAAAGTCCGGATCAAAGGCGATAAATTCTTTCCCGGCATAGGTTTCAAAAAACGTATGAATCTGCTCCGGAGATTTCAGGGGCAGATCCGATCCGGAGAGCAGATGATAATAAGTGTAATGCTCCGGCGCAGCTGCCCGAAGAAGCATCAGTTCGCAGGCTGTCTGGCTGTAGCCGCCCCAGTGGACGTCCATCCGTTCTGTAAAGTACAGCTGCGAATACGAAAGAAGGGAATCAAACTCCCGGGCGGAAAAATCAGCTGCCTTTCGATCCACATGCAGATAGATGTCATTGCGGGGATCGTCCAGCCGTTTCAGCAATATTTTCAAAAAATCAAAGTGATTATGCGCCATAATCAAAAAAGCGTGTCTGTTCATAAAAACCTCTGAAATAAAAAAATATCTGCTGTAAGTGTACCACAGAAAGAGAAAAATGAAAATGTAAAAAAATCTTTCATTTTTGTATGGAAATAAAGGCACTATACGTTCTTATAAATAGCAGAGGAAGATGGTGAGAAAAACAGATGAAAAAGATAGATAAGACGTAGCGGACATGCTATAATAGTGAAAAAAATAATGTCACGGAACAAAGACGAAAGGTGGTAATATGCGGAGACGAATCAAAAAAAAGAAGGGACTGCTCAGAGATCCGGAATATGAGAAAATCAGAGCGTGCTGGATCAGGGAGCTGGAGCAGGAAATGAAAATTCTGGAAGAACTGGCTGATAAAAAGGAAGCGGAAAATCCGGAATTTCTTTCTGAATTAAAATGTCAACTTATAAAATGAAATGGTTGACAATTGAAAATGAATTCGGTATACTGCAAAAGATGAACATAAAAAGGAGAAAAATGATGTATACTGAATCGAAAAACGGAACGAAAAAGCTTACAACCTATCAACTGACGCTCACAGCTGTGATGGCTGCTGTAATCTGTGTGCTGGGTCCCATTTCCATTGCCATCCCTGTAAGTCCGGTACCGATCTCCCTGGCCAGCATGGCTGTATATCTGGCAGTCACAGTGCTGGGCATGAAGCTGGGCACTTTAAGCTGTCTGATTTATCTGCTTCTTGGACTTGTGGGTATTCCGGTATTTGCAGGCGGAAGCGCAGGTGCGGCCAAGCTGTTCGGACCGACCGGCGGTTACCTGATAGGCTACCTGTTCCTGGCGCTGATTGCGGGAGCTTTCGTGGGCCGTTTCGCAGAAAATAAATGGAAAAATATCGCGTTTGCGGCATTGGGCATGATTCTCGGAACCATCGTACTGTATGCGCTTGGCACAGCCTGGCTGGCATACTCCGCAGGCATGGATTTTCAGGCGGCTCTGTGGGCAGGCGTTATCCCGTTTATTCCGGGCGATCTGGTGAAAATGGTCATCGCGGTACTGCTGGGAAGCGCAGTCCGGGGAAGACTGCTCCGGGCCGGGGTGCTGAAAGGAAAAAATTAGAAATTCTGATGAACAATTAGAAACTGAAATGGTCATAAACGGCATTGACTTTTTATTTACAAGCTGTTATATTGGAATGTAGAAAAAGTACATATTGCATACAGAAAGTGATTTGAAAGAAGACCGGGTTTCGCGAAAATGAGGGGAAGGAGGACACCCGTTATTTCCGTGGAGCTTGGCTTCTTTTTCGACTGTATGGCAAATTTGCATTTGAAAAAATTGAATTCAGGGAGGAATTGTTTCATGGAAACTCGTCAGGGTAAGAGCGTATTTTCCGGTGTTGCGATTGGAAAGCTTTTCATTTATAAGAAAGCAAAGCAGGTAGTGGAGAAGAGCACCATTGAGGATCCGGCTGCAGAGGTAGCCCGCTACATGGCTGCAAAAGCAAAGGCAAAAGAGCAGCTTGAGATGCTAAAGGAAAAGACAATGAAGGATGTGGGAGAGGCAGAGGCTGAGATCTTCGAGGCTCATCAGATGCTTCTGGAGGATCTGGACTTCGTTGAAGGCATCACAGGCATGATCGAGAATGACAAGGTCAACGCAGAGTACGCTGTATTTGTAACAGGCGAGCAGTGCGCGGCACTGTTCCTGAGCATGGATGACGACTATATGCGCGGACGTGCTGCGGACGTCAACGACATTTCCAGCCGTCTGATTGCCATCTTAAGCGGTACACAGGTAAGCGCAGAGGCAATGCCGGAGCCGGTGATCATCATGGCAGAAGATCTGGCACCCAGCGAGACCGTACAGTTTGAGAAGGACAAGATCCTGGCGCTGGTTACCCAGAAGGGATCCGCAAACTCTCATACCGCTATCCTGGCACGTATGATGAACATCCCCTGTATCGTTACCGCTGATATCGATCTGGATCCGGAGCTGACCGGTAAAGACGGTATCGTAGATGGTTTCACAGGCAAGATTTACATTGAGCCGGATGAAGTGACCACAGCTGTGATGACAGAGAAGAAGAAGCGCGAGGAAGAAAGAAAGCTTCTGCTTCAGAGCCTGAAGGGTCTGCCGACTGTAACCAAGAGCGGCAAGCACATCCATCTGTATTCCAATATCGGAAGTGAAGAGGATGTGGATGCTGTGCTGGCAAATGACTCCGAGGGTATCGGTCTGTTCCGCAGTGAGTTCCTGTATCTGGGCCGCGATACCTACCCGACCGAGGAGGAGCAGTTCCAGGTATATAAGAACGTTATCTCCAAGATGAATGGCAAGAAGGTCATCATCCGTACGCTGGACATCGGAGCAGACAAGCAGGCTGACTACTTCCAGATTCCGAAGGAAGAGAACCCGGCTATGGGCTTCCGTGCTATCCGTATCTGCCTGCACAGACCGGAAGTATTTAAGACACAGCTGCGCGCTATTTACCGTGCAAGTGCATATGGTACCGCTTCCATCATGTTCCCGATGATCATCTCTGTGGCGGAGGTTAAGAAGATCAAAGAGATCGTAGAGGAAGTAAAGGACGAGCTGCGTCAGGCTGACATCCCCTTCGGCGATGTGGAGCTTGGTATCATGGTGGAGACACCGGCAGCCGTTATGATTGCGGATATGCTGGCTCCGGAAGTAGACTTCTTCAGCATCGGAACCAATGACCTGACCCAGTATACACTGGCTATCGACCGTCAGAATCAGTCTCTGGACGATATCTATGATCCGCATCACGAGGCAGTACTTCGTATGATTCAGAGAACCATCGAGTGCGCGCACGCACACGGCGCATGGTGCGGTATCTGCGGAGAGCTGGGAGCAGACATGGAGCTGACACGCCGCTTTATCCAGATGGGTATCGACGAGCTGTCCGTATCTCCGGTATTTACTCTGGAACTGCGTAAGAAGATTCGCGAGGCAGAATAAGCTTCGGGTACTTTATAATGATAGTCGGCCGGAGGCAGTCCGGCTTACAGCTATAAATTTTATCAAATAAAAGGAGAATCTAACATGAAAGAGTTTAAGTATGTAGTACAGGATGAGCTGGGACTTCACGCAAGACCGGCAGGACTTCTGGTAAAGGAAGCAGCAAAGTTCAAGAGTGCCATCACTCTGGACAGCGGCGCTAAGAAAGCAGACGCTAAGAGAATCATGGCAGTTATGTCCATGGGCGTTAAGCAGGGCGTAGAGGTTACCGTTACTGTTGACGGTGAGGATGAGGATGCAGCATTCGAGGCTATCAAGACCTTCTTCGAGACCAACCTGTAAGATTATCAAATAATTTATAAAAAGAGAAAGAAGCTGCGGGAAGTGTAAAAATCTTCCTGCAGCTTCTTTTGCTTTACGGCGCTGACGAAAGGCTCTCAAACTAGATATTTTTGACCAAAAAAGTTGCGAAAAATGGAAAATAGTGCTATGGTAATATGATATTAATAGCGTGATATAATTGGGGAGAGACCGATGGAATTTGTAATGAATGAGTTGGGTGTATTAGGAGACCATTTCGGCCTGGTGATAATAGGGTGCGCAGAACTGGCAATAGCGGCGGTATATGCAGGAATACTGTTGTCAAGAAGGACGAAAAATATCCGGACAAAGCTGGCTTTGAGGGATGTGGAACAGAAATTCCTGGAGGAATTTTCCGGAAAAACGGATGAGTGCTGTATCGTCATGGAAAATCAGAACAGGCTGCCTCTGTATGCAGCAGGAAATCTGGAAGGCCTGATGGGAGTTACGCTGGATGAAATCCGGCGGGATATTCTGAGTATGGGCAGAAAATGGATAAGCTGGCGGAGGCCGCAAGAAGCACCGGTCTGGCCGTACGGCTGCGGATCCGATATCTGGTTTTAAAAAAAAAATAAATTTCGGAAAAAAGTGGTATACTATTTAACAAATGCCCGCCTGTATGGCAGGCAAATAGAAAGGCAGGAGAGAAAACGATGACCATAGAAGAATTACAGTCCTATGAGCTGGTGGAAAAGCGTGAGATTGCGGAGTTAAATTCCGTCGGCTATTATCTGAAGCATAAAAAGACAGGGGCAAAGGTATGCCTCTTATCCAACGATGATGAAAATAAGGTATTTTATATCGGCTTCCGTACCCCGGCGCCGGATGATACGGGCGTGGCCCATATCCTGGAGCATTCCGTATTGTGCGGTTCCCGGGAGTTCCCGGTAAAGGATCCCTTTGTGGAGCTGGCGAAGGGCTCCCTGAATACCTTCCTGAACGCCATGACATATCCGGATAAGACGGTGTACCCCATTGCCAGCTGCAATGATAAAGATTTTCAGAATCTGATTCATGTCTACATGGACGCGGTATTTTACCCGAATATCTATAATAAAGAAGAAATTTTCCGCCAGGAGGGCTGGCATTACGAGATGGACAGCGAGGACGGCGACCTGACTCTGAACGGCGTGGTCTACAATGAGATGAAGGGCGCGTTTTCCTCCCCGGAGGGCGTACTGGAGCGGGAGATTCTGAACTCCCTTTACCCGGATACCACCTATGCCAATGAGTCCGGCGGAGACCCGGAGTTTATTCCGGATCTGACCTGTCAGCAGTTTCTGGATTTCCATGGCCGCTATTATCATCCCTCTAATAGTTACATTTTCCTGTATGGAAACTGTGATATGGCCGAGAAGCTTCAGTGGCTTGACGAGAACTATCTGAGCCACTACGATTATCAGGAGATTGATTCTGAGGTGCAGACTCAGGCTCCCTTTGAAAAAATGCGCGAAGTGATAAAGGATTATTCCATTTCCGCAGAAGAGAGCGAGGAGGACAACACCTACCTTTCCTACAATAAATCTGTGGGCGACACCCTGGACGCGAAGCTTTATCTGGCTATGCAGGTGCTGGAGTACGTGCTTTTATCTGCCACTGGTGCGCCCTTAAAGCAGGCGCTTCTGGACGCGGGTATCGGCCACGATATTATGAGCTCCTACGACAATGGCGTAAAGCAGCCTGTTTTCTCAATTATCGCGAAAAACGCGAATGAAGATCAGAAAGACGCATTTGTAGAAGTGATTGAGAGTACCTTAAAGAAGCTGTCGGAGGAGGGATTGGATGAAAAGGCTCTCCGCGCCGGTATCAACTATTTCGAATTCCGTTACCGGGAGGCTGATTTCGGCAATTATCCGGCTGGTTTGATGTACGGCTTACAGGCCTTTGACAGCTGGCTTTATAAGGATGACAGTGCGTTCCTCCACCTGGAGGCGCTGGACAATTTCGCGTTCTTAAAAGAACAGGCGGATAAGGGCTATTTTGAAGGTCTCATTAAAACCTGTCTGCTGGATAATCCCCATGGTTCGCTGGTGCTGATTCGCCCGAGGAAGGGCCTGACCGCGGAGCAGGATGAGAAGCTTAAGAGAAAGCTGGAGGCATACAGGAACAGCCTAAGCGCGGAAGAAAAGAAGCAGATTGTGGAATTTACAAAGCATCTGAAGGAGTATCAGAGCGAGCCGTCGCCCCAGGAGGATTTGGCGAAGATTCCGCTTCTTGCCCGGGAGGATATCGACAAGAAAGCACAGCCCTTCCAGAATGAGCTGCGAAAGGCCGGAGACACCGACGTGCTCTACCATGATCTGTTCACCAATGGCATCGGTTATGTGGATCTGGTATTTCGGGCAGGCGGTATTCCGGTGGAGTTGATTCCCTATCTGGGACTTCTGAAAGCGGCCCTCGGTCAGCTAGACACAGAGCATTACACCTACGGTGATTTTGCCAATGAGCTGAATCTGCACACAGGCGGTATCTCCTGCAGTGTGGGAAGCTACGACAGCGTGCAGAACCCCCGGGATTATACGGCAGTCTTCGAGGTGAAGAGTAAGGCTCTCTACGAGGAGGAGCCCGTGGCCTTTGCTATGCTGCGGGAGATGCTGATGACCTCGAAGCTTCACGATAAGAAGCGCCTTAAGGAAATCGTGGCGGAGACCAAATCCCGTCAGCAGATGGCGTTTCAGACCTCCGGACACTCCATGGCGGCCCTTCGTGCCATGTCCTATTTCTCATCCAGCGCGGCCTTTTCCGATATGACCGGCGGCGTGGACTTTTATCATTTCATTGAAGATCTGGATACGAACTTCGAGGAGAAATGGGAGACGGCGGCAGAGAAGCTTGCAGAGCTTGCGCGGATGCTGTTCTGCCCGGAAAATCTGCTGGTCAGCTATACCGGCGAGGAAAAGAGCCTCACGGGGCTGGATAAGGAGGTTACGAAGCTGACGGCGGCACTGCATCCGAATACCGGCGCAGAGAAAAAGGTGTGGGCGCTGGTTCCGGAGCATAAGAATGAGGGCCTGAAAACCTCAGCGCAGATTCAGTATGTGGCCCGGGCCGGAAGCTTCCGGGCAGCGGGACTTCCGTACATCGGAGCCTTGAAGGTACTGCGGATCATCATGAGCTACGATTACCTCTGGAATAATGTGCGTGTGAAGGGCGGCGCTTACGGCTGCATGAACAATTACACCCGCACCGGCAGCGGCTATCTGGTATCCTACCGGGATCCGAACCTTCGGAAGACCAATGAGATATTTGAGAAGAGCGTGGATTACACAGAGCATTTCGATGTATCCGATCGCGATATGACCAAGTATATCATCGGAACCATCAGCTCCATGGATACGCCGCTGAACGCCAGAGCCAAGGGCATGCGTTCCTTAAGCGCCTGGATGACCGGAGTCACCGAAGAACAGGTACAGAAGGAGCGGGACGAGGTGCTTGGCTGTGGTATCGAAGAGATCCGCGCGTTGGCGCCCTACCTGAAAGCAATGCTTTCCCAGAACCATATCTGTGTCATTGGAAATGAGGAAAAGCTGGAGGAACAGAAGGATCTGTTTGAGGTGACGGAGAGTCTGTTCCACTAAGAGATAACCGGTGGACGCCTCTGCGTCCGCCGTACATAAAATGGAGAATGTATATGGAAAATAACAATTGTAAATCCGGTTTTGCCACTCTGATTGGCCGGCCTAACGTGGGAAAGTCCACCCTGATGAACAAGCTGATCGGCCAGAAAATCGCCATCACATCCAATAAGCCCCAGACCACAAGAAACCGTATCCAGACGGTCTATACCTGCGACGAGGGACAGATTGTATTCCTGGACACGCCGGGTATCCACAAGGCCAAGAATAAGCTGGGCGAGTATATGGTCAATGCGGCGGAGCGGACGCTGAAAGAGGTCGATGTAATTCTGTGGCTGGTGGAGCCCACCACCTTCGTGGGCGCAGGCGAGCAGCATATCGCGGAGCAGCTGAAGAAAGTAAAGACTCCGGTGATTCTGGTTATCAATAAGACGGACACGGTGAAGAAGGAGGAGCTGCTGGCGGTCATCGATACCTACCGGAAGCTCCACGAGTTTGACGAGATTGTACCAGTATCCGCCTTAAGCGGCGATAATACCGACACCCTTATCAAGCAGATTTTCAAATATCTGCCCTACGGACCGAAGTTCTATGACGAGGATACAGTGACCGATCAGCCCATGCGTCAGATCGTGGCGGAGCTTATCCGGGAGAAGGCTCTGCGCTGCCTGAATGAGGAGATTCCCCACGGTATCGCGGTATCCATCGACAAGATGAAGGAGCGGCCAAACGGCAGGGTCTGCGATATCGACGCTACCATCATCTGCGAACGGGATTCCCATAAAGGCATCATCATCGGAAAGCAGGGAAGCATGCTTAAAAAAATCGGAAGCGCAGCCCGCTATGAGATCGAGGATATGCTGGAGATGAAAGTGAATCTGCAGCTCTGGGTCAAGGTCAAGAAGGATTGGCGGGACAGCGATTTTCTGATTAAGAACTTTGGTTATGATAAGAAAGATTTGGAAATGTAAGAAGTAACGAACCGTGCCGTTTACCATTTATTTGCGGGCATACCTGTGCGGAATCTGGATACATTAAGAGTAGATTCAGAATTACATGATAACAGGGGCGAAGCACATGACATGGGAACAGTTTGAACTGACCGGAGCGGTGGAGGACTACTTAAGCTACAAAGGGATTACCCGGGATCGGGCGTCAGATGACGCACGGGAGAAAGGAGAAAGCCGGAGGGCGGATACGGAATATGGGACAAATGATCACAGTGACCGGCCTGGTGTTGGCGGCTTATCCCCAGGGGGATTATGACAAGCGCATCATCCTTCTGACCCGGGAACGGGGCAAGATTACAGCCTTTGCCAGAGGGGCCAGGCGGCAGAACAGTCCTCTTCTGGCGGTCTGCAATTCCTTTGTCTTCGGCGAATTTTCGGTCTACGAGGGCCGTACCTCTTATAATCTGATGCAGGCGAAGGCGTCCAATTACTTTCATGAGCTCAGCGGCGATTTCGAAGGGGCCTGCTACGGGTTCTATTTCTGCGAGCTGGCGGAATATTATACCAGAGAGGCCAACGATGAGCTGCAGATGCTGAAGCTTCTGTATCAGTCCTTGAGAGCGTTATGTAAATCAAACATCCCCAACGAATTGATCCGTTACATATATGAACTGAAGGTGCTGGTGGTGAACGGCGAATGTCCGCCGGACTTCGGGCAGTTGGACATTTGCGAATCCACTTTGTATACCTTACAGTATATTGCGGCCTCATCCATCGAAAAATTATATACCTTTAACGTGTCGCAGCAGGTGCTGGGAGAGCTGCGGTTTGTGCTGCACCGGTACCGGGAGCGGTATATGGAGGGGCATTTTAAGTCGCTGGATGTTCTGGAGACCTGTGTGAAGTGAATTTTCAGTTGAAAAATGCCGGGAAAGACGCTATACTATATGGGATTCCCTGAGGTAATTACCTCAGAAGAGAAGTGGGAGGAGTATCGATGAGAAAATCAGTCTGTTTCTGTCTCCTGATCTGTATGTTATCGGTTCTGATCGGCTGCGGCGGTTCTGTCCCCAAGGAGAGTACGATTGCGGTAGACAAAAAAGGAAAGATAACCGACACGATTGTGGAGGAATTTGACAAGGATTTCTACGATTCCGAAGAGCTTCAAGGTGAGATAGAGTCGGAGCTTGCAGAGTATAATAAGAACTATGCCACCGACCATATCACCATGAAGAAGTTCGAGGTAAAGGACGGGACTGCGACCCTGCAGCTGGTCTTTGACGGAAGCGAATACTATGAGGATTACACGGAGACGACGCTGTTCAACGGAACCGTGGCGGAAGCGCAGGCCGGGGGTTATGAGCTGAACGGCGAACTGCTTGATGCAGACGGGGCGAAGCTCTCACTGGGTGACCTGGACGGCGCGGACGAGGCGAAGGTTCTGGTGATGGAGACCGATGAGACTGTGAAGGTAGAGGTTCCCGGCACGATTCTTGCGGTATCCGCAGGAGGCAATGTAAATGTAACCGGTAAAAAGCAGGCGGCTGTCGCAGACGGCGGACTGTCATATATCATTTATAAGTAAGCGAAGAGGAGAAAAGCAAATGGAAAAGACAATGGACAAAATTGTATCTCTGGCAAAGGCAAGAGGCTTTGTATATCCGGGCTCTGAGATTTACGGCGGTCTGGCCAACACCTGGGATTACGGCAATCTGGGCGTAGAGCTTAAGAACAATGTAAAGCGCGCATGGTGGCAGAAATTCGTACAGGAGAATCCGTACAACGTGGGTGTAGACTGTGCCATCCTGATGAACCCGCAGACCTGGGTAGCGTCCGGACATCTGGGCGGCTTCTCCGACCCGCTGATGGACTGCAAGAGCTGTAAGGAGCGTTTCCGTGCCGATAAGCTCATCGAGGACTATATGGCTGAGAACGGCATTGAGATCGAGGGCTCTGTAGACGCATGGTCCCCGGAAGAAATGAAGGCTTATGTGGATGAGCACAATATCTGCTGTCCGTCCTGCGGAAAGCATGATTTCACCGATATCCGTCAGTTCAACCTGATGTTCAAGACCTTCCAGGGTGTTACCGAGGATGCGAAGAATACCGTATACCTCCGTCCGGAGACTGCGCAGGGTATCTTTGTAAACTTCAAGAACGTACAGAGAACCTCCAGAAAGAAGATCCCGTTTGGTATCGGACAGATTGGTAAGTCCTTCCGTAACGAGATTACACCGGGTAACTTCACCTTCCGTACCAGGGAGTTCGAGCAGATGGAGCTGGAGTTCTTCTGCAAGCCGGGTACTGACCTGGAGTGGTTCGCTTACTGGAAGCAGTACTGCATCGATTGGCTGAAGTCCCTCGGCATGAAGGATGACGAGATGCGTGCCCGCGATCATTCTCCGGAGGAGCTGTGCTTCTACAGCAAGGCGACTACGGACCTTGAGTTCCTGTTCCCGTTCGGCTGGGGCGAGCTGTGGGGCATCGCAGACAGAACCGATTATGACCTGACTCAGCATCAGAATGTATCCGGACAGGATATGTCCTACTTTGACGATGAGTCCAAGGAGAAATACATCCCCTACGTTATCGAGCCGTCATTGGGCGCGGACCGCGTAGTTCTGGCGTTCCTGTGCGCAGCCTACGACGAGGAGGAGCTGGAGGGCGGCGACGTGCGTACCGTGCTTCATTTCCATCCGGCACTGGCACCGGTGAAGATCGGCGTGCTGCCCCTGTCCAAGAAGCTGAACGAGGGCGCGGAGAAGATCTTCGCGCAGCTTAGCAAGAAGTATAACTGTGAGTTTGATGACAGAGGTAATATCGGTAAGAGATACCGTCGTCAGGACGAGATCGGTACCCCGTTCTGCGTGACCTATGACTTTGAGTCTGAGACAGATGGCGCGGTTACTATCCGTGATCGTGATACCATGGAGCAGGTTCGTGTGAAGATTGACGAGCTGGATGCTTACTTTGTGGAGAAATTCACATTCTAATTTTATTTCATATAGGATGAAACAGGAAAAATGCACCCTTGACTAACGTCAGCCAGGGGTGCATTTTTCCTGTTTCTGACTATGAAAGACGGGGGTTCGGTCTACGATGACGTCCATCCCAGAGAAAGAGGCTGCCGGTCTGCCCGTCGGAACGTTAGCTGATTTTCCGTAGGGACGGGCAGACCGGCAGCCTCTTTCTCTGCACATAGCATCAATCCGCCAAATCTGGATATGTGGATTCCTGTGAGATAGTTAAAAAATAAACAAAAACAGTTCCGCAATTCGGGTAAAGTTTATGATAAATCCACGAAATAAGCTTGACAAATATTACGAGTGTGTTACACTATACATGTGCGCAGGGTTTGGTCGTTGACCACAGATCCCGCGCTATTTTTATGCATTGGGAGAGAACGCATAGATAGCCGGGATCAAACATAATTAACAGGAGGAAAACAGGGCAATGGCAAAATGGGTTTATTTATTCAAAGAAGGTAATGCGCAGATGCGTAATCTTCTGGGTGGAAAGGGAGCAAATCTGGCAGAGATGACAGGTCTGGGACTCCCCGTACCGCAGGGCTTTACTATCACAACAGAGGCCTGCACCCAGTACTACGAGGACGGACAGGAAATCAACGATGAGATCATGGGACAGATCAACGAGTATATCGGCAAGATGGAAGAGATCACCGGCAAGAAGTTCGGTGACGCGGAGAATCCGCTGTTGGTATCCGTTCGTTCCGGTGCTCGTGCATCCATGCCGGGTATGATGGACACCATTCTGAACCTGGGTCTGAACGAGACCGTAGTAAACGCAATCGCAGAGAAATCCGGCAATCCCCGCTGGGCATGGGACTGCTATCGGAGATTTATTCAGATGTACTCTGACGTTGTAATGGAAGTAGGAAAGAAGTACTTCGAAGAACTGATTGACGCTATGAAGGAGAAGAAGGGCGTTAAGCAGGACGTAGAGCTGACAGCAGAAGACCTGAAGGAGCTGGCAAACCAGTTCAAGGCAGAATATAAAGAGAAGATCGGCGCAGACTTCCCGGATGATCCGAAGGAACAGCTGATGGGAGCAATCAAGGCTGTATTCCGTTCCTGGGACAACCCCCGTGCGAACGTATACCGTCGTGACAACGATATCCCCTATTCCTGGGGAACGGCAGTTAACGTACAGTCCATGGCATTCGGTAACATGGGCGACGACTGCGGTACCGGCGTAGCCTTCACCCGTGACCCGGCTACCGGTGAGAAGGGACTGTTCGGTGAGTTCCTGACCAATGCACAGGGCGAGGACGTAGTAGCAGGCGTTCGTACTCCGATGCACATCTCTGAGATGGGCGAGAAGTTCCCGGAGGCATTTGAGGAGTTCAATAAGGTTTGCAAGATCCTGGAGGATCATTACAGAGATATGCAGGATATGGAGTTTACCGTAGAGCACGGCAAGCTGTACATGCTGCAGACACGTAACGGTAAGAGAACCGCACAGGCAGCTCTGAAGATTGCCTGCGACCTGGTAGACGAGGGCATGCGTACAGAGGAAGAGGCTGTAGCTATGATCGACCCGCGTAACCTGGATACACTGCTTCATCCGCAGTTCGACGCTGCAGCGCTGAAGGCAGCTACACCGGCCGGCAAGGGTCTGGGAGCTTCTCCGGGAGCAGCATGCGGACGCATCGTATTTACCGCAGAGGATGCTGAGAAATGGGATGAGAGAGGCGAGAAGGTTGTTCTGGTTCGTCTGGAGACCTCTCCGGAGGATATCACAGGAATGAAGGTTGCACAGGGTATCCTGACCGTTCGTGGCGGTATGACCTCCCATGCGGCAGTTGTTGCCCGTGGAATGGGAACCTGCTGTGTATCCGGCTGTGGCGATATCGCTATGGACGAGGCAAATAAGAAATTTACACTGGCTGGCAAGGAGTACCATGAGGGAGACTGGATTTCCATCGACGGTACTACAGGTAATATCTACGATGGACAGATCCCGACCGCGGACGCAAAGATCGCAGGCGAGTTCGGCCGCGTTATGGCATGGGCTGACAAGTTCAGAACCCTGAAGGTTCGTACTAATGCGGATACACCGGCGGATGCGAAGAAAGCACGCGAGCTGGGTGCTGAGGGTATCGGTCTGTGCCGTACCGAGCATATGTTCTTCGAGGAAGACAGAATCGCTGCATTCCGTGAGATGATCTGCTCCGATACCGCAGAAGAGAGAGAAGCAGCACTGGAGAAGATCCTGCCCTATCAGCAGGGAGACTTCGAGAAGCTGTACGAGGCTCTGGAGGGATGCCCGGTTACCATCCGTTTCCTGGATCCGCCTCTTCATGAGTTTGTTCCCACTGAGGAAGCTGATATCGAGAAGCTGGCAGAGGCACAGGGCAAGTCTGTAGAGAACATCAAGAACATCATTGCGTCCCTGCATGAGTTCAACCCGATGATGGGCCACAGAGGCTGCCGTCTGGCTGTTACCTATCCGGAGATCGCGAAGATGCAGACCAGAGCTGTCATCCGCGCGGCTATCAATGTAAAGAAGGCACACGCTGACTGGAATGTAAAACCGGAAATCATGATCCCGCTGGTATGTGAGGAGAAAGAGCTGAAATTTGTAAAGAAGGTTGTAGTAGAGACTGCAGACGCTGAGATCGCGGCAGCAGGCATCGACCTGAAGTATGAGGTAGGTACCATGATCGAGATCCCGAGAGCAGCCCTGACCGCAGACGCTATCGCGAAGGATGCGGACTTCTTCTGCTTCGGTACCAACGACCTGACCCAGATGACCTACGGCTTCTCCCGTGACGACGCAGGCAAGTTCCTGAACGCGTACTACGACAAGAAGATCCTGGAGAACGACCCGTTCGCGAAGCTGGATCAGACAGGCGTAGGCAAGCTCATGGAGCTGGCTATCAAGCTTGGCAAGCCGGTAAATCCGAACCTGCATGTAGGTATCTGCGGCGAGCACGGCGGAGACCCGTCTTCCGTAGAGTTCTGCCATAAGATTGGCCTGGACTATGTATCCTGCTCACCGTTCCGTGTACCGATTGCAAGACTGGCGGCAGCACAGGCAGCTATCAGCGAGGCACGTTAATTGAGCCAACATGTTTTTTAGGAACTTTTGAGATCCCAAAAGATTTCATGAGGAAGAGCGGTAAGCTTTATTATGGCGAACATCGCGTTTTCCGGTTCCCGGAAAAAACTTGAATTTAAGTTATTTTTAGTATAGGGAGTCTGTTACAGACTCCCTATACTTTTATAATGAAAAATATAAAGTGCTATAAGCGGATTAGTATATTTGAATCTATTGTTTGCATTTTTTTGAAGTGTTCGAGGTGTTTTAACAAGAAAATTCCCCGAGAGCTTTCTTGAATTTGTTTAATCAACTGTCAGATAGAGACAAGGAAGATGAGTATGGGAAGAATGTAATCAATTATGCCATTAATAGAGGATGTTAACCGTTCTTATAACCAGATTAAAAATTTCAATTACAAAGAGGTCTAATATATGTGTAAGAGTTTTATGGATATAGAAGACGGTGATCTTTGTTTTTCTACGTCTGACAATATGGCAATGGATTCGGAGGGCCATATGATGATGAATAACACCTTTGTTCCGATTCAAGATCCAACAGTTCACATTTTGATATTTCCATTACACAACGGAGTAAAGAATTGAAAAGGAACAGAATTCGACACAATCCGAAAAACAAACAAAAATCAATAGAAATTGCGGTTTGTAATCGCAAAACCTATTGATTTTTTGATGCGCCTGCGGTATCATGGAACCATGGAGGTGATTCCTATGATAAACAGACCGCTTTACGTCGATATGATTATGGCATACACGGATACACCTTTTGTAAAAGTGTTGACGGGTGTTCGTCGCTGCGGAAAATCTACAATTCTTAAACTGATGATAGAAAAGCTGCAAAAGGAACAGAATATTCCGTCTGAACAGATTGTGAGCATGCGTTTTGATTCCATGGAGTATGAGGATATGACAGCGAAGGATATGTTCAAAGCTGTCAAGGAAAAGCTCAGTCCGAATGGGAGAACGTATCTCTTTCTGGATGAAGTTCAGGAAATTAGCGGCTGGGAGAAAGTAGTGAATTCCCTGGCAACGGATTATGATGTTGACCTTTATGTGACAGGCTCTAATTCCAGAATGATGTCTTCAGAAATAGCGACTTACCTGACCGGACGATATGTTTCTTTCCGTATCTATACACTTTCTTTTCGGGAATATCTGGAATTCAAAAAGCAGTATACACAGATAAAGGATATCCATGCTGAGCTGGCAGACTATATCCGCTTGGGCGGCTTTCCTGCAACACATCTGCGAGAGTATTCACAGGATGAGGTTTATACGATTGTCCGGGATATCTATAATTCTACAATTTTCTCAGATATCGTAAAGAGAAACCAGATTCGTAAGATCGACCAGCTGGAACGGGTGGTTCGATACACATTTGCGAATGTGGGAAATTCATTCTCAGCAAAATCAATTTCTGATTATCTGAAATCAGAGCATCGTTCAATCGACAATGAAACAGTGTACAGTTATCTGGAAAAGCTGGAAAAAGCATATCTTCTTCATCGTTGTTCCCGTTATGACCTGCGCGGAAAGGAGATTCTGAAAACGCAGGAGAAGTTTTATCTTGCCGATACTGCTTTGCGTTATAGTGTGCTGGGCTATACACCGGATAGTGTCGCTTCCAGTCTGGAAAATGTGGTATATCTGGAACTTTGCAGACGAGGATATGACGTGACGATTGGGAAAACGCCGGATGGTGAAGTCGATTTTGTGGCGCAGAAGCAGAATGATCGGTTATATGTGCAGGTCACACAGGAGATTAAATCCGAAAAAACAGAAAAGCGTGAATATGAACGACTGCTGGAAATTCGGGATAACTATCCGAAGTATGTTTTGAGAACCGATGAATTTGCCGGAGGCAATTACCAGGGAATTAAGAGTATGCACATTGCAGATTTTTTGTTGAGTTCAGAATATTAACGTAGAGGGCGGCGGCAAGCCGCCCTTTTTCCACCCTGTTCACAAAATCACTTTTTTATACCATCTGAACCAGCCATACATTACTGCGTACCATAAAATAACCGATTACAACCTTGATCAATTCGGTTGCCTGAACAAGGAAGTATACACTTACGATACCAAGTCCTGTAAAGTGCGCCAGTAAAAAGGCAATTGGAACAATGATAATCCAGGTGAAAACAGAATCAAACAGGAAGGTGACCATTGTTTTTCCGCCGGAGCGTAGTGTAAAATAGGACGCATGGCTAAAGGAACAGAAAGGCATGATGATTGCGGATACTGCGATAAATTTGGTTGCCAGTGCGCGGATTTCCTCAGAGGTATTGTAAATCTGTGGGAAAAATCTGCCGATAAAAAGCATACATACAGCTACAATAACACAGCAAAAAACACTGAATACAATCATTTTATTATCCGCATCCTTTGCTTCTTCCAGTTTACCGGCACCCAGATACTGTCCCACCACAATGCTGATGCAGGCGCCAAGCTGGAGATAAATGATGTTAAACAGATTGGTGATGGTTGTAGCAATATTAAGTCCGGCAACTACCTCCAGGCCGCGGATCGAGTAGCACTGTATTACGGCTGTCATTCCTGCTGCCCACAGAACTTCATTCATCATAAGCGGTAATCCTTTGATGATGATAGCCTTTAATTCGTCTGCGGGAATACCAAAGCCGGTATACGCTCCTTTGAGATACCGGTTTTTCTCTCTGTGCCTGTGCGCCCAGATGATAATCATAAGGGCTTCTATGTAGCGGGCAATAACCGTTGCCAGAGCTGCACCCTGTACGCCAAGCTCCGGGAATGGTCCGATACCGAAAATCAGAAGATAGTCCAAAATGGCATTACTTCCGACAGCTACAAAGCTTGCGATCATAGGAAGCAGGGTCTGACCGGTCTCCTTGATATTGGTCGCGTAAGCCTGATTTACAGCAAAGGGAATCAGGCCTGCTATCATAATGATCAGATACTCTAATCCATACTGCAATGCAGCACCTGTCGCGCCGCTTCCGGAAGTATCTGTGAGATAAAGAGAAATCAGGTTTTCCCCCTTCGTTACAAACAATAAAATGGTAAGTGCTGTAACCGTCAAAGCCGCATACAGCTTAAAACGGAACGAATACATATGTCCTTTGTGATTTCCTTTTCCGAAATACTGGGCGCCGAAAATGCTGGCTGCCGATACAGCCCCGAATATGGCCAGATTATATACAAAGATCAGCTGATTGACAATGGCTACTCCGGACATCTGCTCTGTACCAAGCTGTCCAACCATAATATTGTCAAGAAAACTAACCAGGTTTGTAACTGCGTTTTGTAGAATCATCGGCAACGCCAGTGCGATGTAGCTTTTATAAAAATTTCTGTCTCCGATATATTTCCTGCGAAACTGTTCTAACATAAATCCCTTCCTTTACATAAATCCCTTTTTAATCCCTGTTCAGCATAACATATTTCCGCAGAATTTTATACCTTCTTTTTTGGTTTTACAAGAGAAGACACATAGAAATGTAAAAGACCGTTTTAAGAACCAAACAGTCCTTAAAACGGTCTTTTTCCATGTTCTTCGTTTATTCCGCTGCAGTAACGGAAAGCACCTCGCCCATAAAGGGGTCTACCTCGGAGATGGTTCCGGTATAGGTTACGGTGACCTTATCTCCAACCTTTACCTTGTCTAAGCCCTCCGGCTTTTCGTTTTCGAAGGTAAATGCGTAGGAGCTGCCGGAAGCGTCGGTTACGACAAACATGAAATCCTTTACCTCGTCCAGAGTTCCGGTAAATTCAGAAGCGTCCTCCGCGTCTTCCTTTCCGGTGGACTGGGAAGCGGAATTACCGTTGCCGGATCCCTTGGTTCCGCAGCCTGCGATCAGGGATGCGGTAATGGCAGTGAAAAGTATCATCATAGTTAATTTCTTTTTCATAAGAAAATCTCCTGTTCGTTATTTATGTTTCCAATTTATTGGACGCTCTATACCGTTAAAAAGTTTCATTTCAGGTGAAAAATTTATTTTGTGGTTGACAGGAAGTATGCGACACATTATAATCGTTCTAAATAGAACGATATAAAAGGAGGAGGCCTATGCATTTCTGGGATCGGCATAAGACGATTACCTGTTATTATGAGATCCTGATGGCGTCTGTATGCGAAAAATATGACCTGAGAAAGCTGGAATATGATATTTTATTGTTTTTGTATCACAATCCCAAGTATCATACAGCAGCAGATATCGTCAGAATCAGAAAATCAACGAAGTCCCACGTATCCACAGCATTGAAGGTGCTGGAAGAAAAAGGATTTATTGAAAAAGAGACAGCGGCGGACAATAAAAAGCATGTGAATCTGCTGCTGACAGATTCTGCCAATGAGCTGATACAGGATGGAATTCGGGTACAGAAACAATTTGCGGAAGATATGCTCCGGGGACTGACGAAGGAAGAAATCGCTCTGTGTAAGCAGGTATTTCAGAAAATATGTGACAATGCGGAAAGATGTATCAAAGAGAAAGGACAAAGATAAAATGAGCAACACAAGTTATAAACTGAAGATGCCGGATTTGATGGAGGCGGTATTTGACACAGGATACCTGTTGTTTGACCTGATTGCAGGAATTGTATTTTTATCAGCGGCAAAGGGAAACAGCCTGTATGTGTTGTACGGTATTCTGACCTTGACCCTCTGCGGCGGAGACGCTTTTCATCTGGTTCCGAGAGTGATCCGGGCCGTAAAGGGAAGCAGTGAAAAAATCGAACATATGCTGGGAAGAGGTCTGCAGATTTCTTCCATTACGATGACAGCCTTCTATGTAATCCTGCTGTATATCTGGAAGCTTACTTTCCCGGGACTGCAGGCGCCGGTTGCTGTGGAAGCGCTCATATGGATTTCCGCGATTATCCGTATTGCGATCTGCATGCTGCCCCAGAATCACTGGTGTACCGAAGAGGGCAATATGAGACTGTCCGTCATTCGGAACGGCGTGTTCGCGATTACCGGTATCGGCGTGATCATTCTGTACGCTATTTCCGGAAATGCCGGCGGATATCATATGACCAGAATGGTAGCCGCGATTCTCATCTCCTTTGGCTGCTATCTTCCGGTTACGCTTTTCAGCAAGAAGAAGCCGATGGTCGGAATTTTGATGATTCCCAAGACCTGCGCTTATATGTGGATCATTATTATGGGTTTGCAGCTTCTGTAAAATGAAACTGCAGACAGGAAAGAAGACAGGAGGAAGAATGATGCAGAACTTAGAACAGTTTTTGAGATTACTGACAGGGCATTTTGACAACAGAGAACAGTTTAACCAGATGCAGAAGGCGGAAAAGGTATATCCTTTGGCAGAGCATGTCAATACCGTCTGCAACGATAAAATCCGGGATCTCCCCGCAGATTTCCGGGGAAAATTTCTTGTGGAAGAAAGCTATTATGAAACCAATGGGAAGAAACACGCCTCAGCCCATCTGTTTCTGTTTACAGAGGAGCAGGACGGCGTTCTGCTTACATCCTATGAGATACCGGAGGGAGAGGATAAAAACAGCTTTACCTATGCTTCCATGAAGCCGGTGGACTACGGAGATTTAAAAAAATCAGAGAAGTTCACACCAGCCCTTTACCGGGAGAAAGACGGAGTCTGGGAAGGCGGCAGTACAAGTCAGTTTACCCCGGTTATGAAGTTCCGGCTTTGGGAACGTTTTTCCGAGGCATGTCTGGAGGTATCTGAGAGCATAGAAGTAAACGGAAGAAGGACCTTTGGATACGACGATCCCATCCGGTATAAACGGGTATAAGAAGGCTGTTTATAAAAGAATACGAACAGTGAAATCACGGCCGTCCAGGTAAAACTGGTATTGGCCGTGTTCCTGTTCTACATAGTAAATGACGCTCTGCACGCCAATCCCATGCCCTTCCCGGGCAGTGACCGGAATACCGTCGGAAAAGACGGGAGGCGTATCGGTGGGATTTTTTTCCAGCATCAACAGATGCCCGGAGCGTTCAAAGATAGACAGGTAAACACGGCGGTCTTGGCTGGACTGCTTCCGAAGTTAGATTACTGGAAAGAATATGATGAACTCAGTGACAATGGGCAGTTTGAAACAGCGCACTTTATTTTATGAAAATTTAATAAATTTCACGAAACCAAAGCCCGCCCGGACGAATCCTGAAAATAATTTTCAGCTTCGCCGGGCGGGCTTGTGCGTGAGCGCGGGGCAGGGTAAGATAGCCATAAAGCAAACCGAGTTTACGAAAGAAAGAGAGGAAGAAACGTGTTTGAGCATTTATTTCAGCCGATTACCATCAATGGTATGATTCTGAAAAACCGAATCGTCGCCACGCCAACCGGAGACGACTTCGAGGAAAAAGCCCTGGGCGGCGCGGGTCTGGTCATGGCGGGACACTGCATCGTGGAGCCCGGACGTTCCAGCTTCGCAAGCGGTGCAGAACCCTGGCCCTTTGCGAAATATGAGAGAGAAAAGACGCGGGAAAAAGTTCTGAAGATTCATCGGGGCGGCGCGAAAGCATCCATCGAGGTATTCCACGCAGGCCAGGACGCCAGAACTGTAGACTATGCCAAAGGCCCGTCAGGCTTCATCCGCCCGGACGGCGTCGAGGTAAAAGAAATGGACGAGGCCATGATGCAGGAGACCCTGCACTGGTACGCCGAGACAGCCGCAGGCTGTCGGAAAATCGGTTTTGATTCCATCTTCCTGCATTTCGGACACGGCTGGCTTCCGGCCCAGTTCCTGTCTCCGCATTATAATCACCGGACGGACGAATACGGCGGAAGCATCGAGAACCGCTGTCGGTTCCCGCTTCGAATCCTGGAGACCGTCAGAAAGGCAGTGGGAAAAAATTATCCCATCGATATTCGTGTCAGCGCCTACGAGTGGATCGAGGATTCCATCAGCTTTGAGGACGTTATGTACTTCCTGAAAGCGGCGGAGCCCTATGTGGACACCATACAGATTTCATCCGGTATCGATAAGATTTTCGAGGCCAACATCCACTGCATCACCACGAACATGGAAGAAACCATGCCGAACCTGAAATGGGCAAAGGAAGCCAGAAAACAGCTTCACGTACCGATTTCCCTGGTCAGCGCCATCACTACGCCGCAGATGGCGGAAGAGATTCTGGCGAAGGGATATGTGGATCTGGTAGCCTTTGGCCGCAGCCTGCTGGCGGATCCCTACTGGCCGAAAAAAGCCCAGGAGGGATGTCCCGAGGATATCGTACCCTGCCTGCGCTGCTCCAACTGTTATCACATTTCCACCGATCACTGGAACGTGGGCTGCTCCGTAAATCCCCGTTATCATAACGAAGCCTTCGTTCCATCTGAGCGAGAGCTTGAAAAAGCAGAAAAAAGCAAACAGGTAGTCATCCTCGGCGGCGGTCCCGCAGGCATGAAGGCGGCCATCACCGCCAGCGACAGAGGCCACAAGGTTACGCTAATTGAAAAGAGCGCAGAACTGGGCGGTATGCTGAAGGTCATTGTCAGAGAAGAGCACAAAGAAGAAGTACAACGCCTGCTGACCTGGTACAAAACCCAGATCGCGAAGCGTGAGATAAAGGTGCTTCTGAACACCGAGGCCACCCCGGACATGGTACGGGAAATGAAGCCGGACAGCATCCTCATTGCCCTGGGCGCAGTGGAGCGCGTGCTTCCGATTCCGGGCATCGACAATCCGAAGGTGCTTCTGGCCACGGACGCCATCACCCATCCGGAGAAGCTGGGCGAAAAGGTAGCTATCCTGGGCGGCGGCAGCATCGGCTGTGAGATTGCCCTGGGACTGGCCGAGCAGGGAAAAGAGGCTACGGTTATCGAGGTTACAGACACACTGGCAGCCAACGCTAATTCCCTGTATCGGGAGGCACTGCGGCAGAAATTCCTGCTTCACGACAACATTCACAGCCTTACCAGATGCGGTTGCACCCGCATTGACGATGAGGAGATTCATTATAAAGACGCGGACGGCCAGGAAAAAGTCATTGCCTATGACAATCTGATTCTTTCCACCGGCCTGGTTCCCCAGATAGCCCTGACTGAGAGCTTCTACGGCATCTGCCGGGACACCATAGCCATCGGCGATTGCATCCGCCCGTCCAGCATCATGAACGCGAACTTTGAAGGTTTCGTAAACGCCTTGAATATCTGAATGTGATAAAAATAAAAAGGAGATAGACAAATGAAAGACTACAAGAAACTGGTTCAGTCCGTCATCGCCGGAGTCGGCGGGGCTGACAACATCAACGACTGTATCCACTGCGCAACGAGACTTCGTTTCTCCCTGAAGGACGAGTCCAAGTTCGACCAGACAGCCCTGAAAGCGGTAGACGGCGTACTGGGAACCCTGGTAAGCTCCGGCTACTGCCAGGTACTCATCGGAACCCACGTAGGCGACGTCTACGCGAAGCTGATGAACGCGCCGGAGATGAAGGCAAAGGGTCTGAAGGCCAGCGACGCCATCGACGATCCGGCTACAGCAGGGGATAAGAAGACCGGTCTTCTGGACTGCTTCACCAAGATGATGTCCGACGTGTACGCGCCGTATATCCCGATTCTGGCTACCGGCGGTATCGCGTCCGGCGTTATCGGACTTCTGGCCAATATGGGCGTAGTAGACAGCGCGAGCCTGACCTACCAGACCTTTTACGCGATTTTCTATGCGCTGATTTACTTCTTCCCGATTCTGCTGGCGTTTACAGCAGGAAAGCATTTCAAATGTAACCCGTACGTAGCAGTGACACTGGGCGCGGCCATCATGTATCCGGGCGTGGCAGATCTCCTGGTAACCGGTGAAAAGGCGTCCCTTGTCGGTATCAACTTCACAGCGTACAATTTCAGCGGTTCCTTTATTCCGATTCTGCTGGCAGTATTCTGTATGAGCTATTTCGAAAAATGGCTGAAGAAGGTTCTTCCCCAGATGACCCAGTTTATTCTGGTTCCGTTTCTGTGCCTGATCGTGTTTGTACCGCTGACTATCCTGGTATTCGGACCCATTGGCGGCCTGGTTGCAAACGCCATCAACGCGGTATACGGCCTGGTAGGAGCAAGCAAGATTCTGGTAGGCATCGTATTCGGCGGCTTCTTCTCCCTGGTTATCCTGCTTGGTATGCACTGGGCAGTTACCCCGATTCTGCTTGGTATCATGGCAGAGCAGGGCTTTGAGCCGGCGCTGGCAGCCGGCGGTATGGGCAACTACGCGGCTCTGGGTATCTGCCTGGCCGTGGCAGTCTTCGCGAAAAACGCAGGCGATAAGGCCACAGCAGGCTCCGCAGCCTTCACCAACGCCCTCTGCGGTATCACAGAGCCGGGTCTCTACGGTATCATCCTGAGAAGTAAATGGCTCCTGGGCACCATGATTGTATCCGGCGCGGCAGCAGGCCTGATTCTCGGAATCGGCGGCGTGGCGGCGACCAACTTCTCCTTCTCCGGACTTCTGGCCTTCAGCGGCTGGTTTGGATGCGTAAACTTCCCTATGTACTGCGTAGGCATCGTGGCAGCCATCGCCCTTGGTTTCATTCTGACTGCGGTACTGCTGAAGAGCGGTAAGGTAAACGAGTATAACTAAATATAGAAACCCATAAGATAAGATTCTCCCCTTTCCATGGAAAATGATTTTTGCTAAAATAGATCAAAAGGATGGGGGAGAACTTATGATCATAGAAAAACTTATGAGACAGGCGGATTTCACCGATGTGGAGAAGAGTATCGCGGATTATCTGCTGCAAAATGGTTTTGAAGTAAAAAATATGTCTATTTCAGATCTGGCGAAGAGGACCTATTCTTCACCGGCCACCATTACCCGATTTTGCAGAAAACTGGATCTGGACGGCTATAAAAAGTTCCAGATTTTGTTCAATTCCGAGTACGACGCGTTCGCCACGGAAAGCGCTGTGGACGCCAATTATCCGTTTTCCGGAAATGATTCCTTTGAGCAGATAGCCAGAAAGTTAGCGAAACTTAACTCGGATACCATCAGTAAAACCATTTCCGGCTTCGATTACAATCAGTTCCGCCGGATTGTACGGCGCATCAGCCAGTCCGATATGGTCAATATCTTCAGTGTGGGAACTTCCGCCACGGTGGCCATGGATTTCCAGCAAAAAATGTTGCGGTTCGGCCATATCGTAAATCTGAACCTGAGCTCCTGCTTTTTGCCGGGCTACGCTTTGGTCGGAACGGAATGTACGGTCAATCTGGTGATTTCCCAGTCCGGGGAGAATCGGGACGTGGTGGAAAGCCTCCGGCTTCTGAAGAAGCGGAAGGCCTACTGCGTGGGTATCACAGCCACGCCGGACAGCACGGTGGCCCGGATGTGCCAGGAGGTAATCCTGGTGGAACTGGAGGAAGACCGCTCTTACACGGCCAAGATCGATACCTTCGCGGTGTACAGCGCCTTTCATTTCGTATTGGACTGCCTGTTTTCCTTCCTGTACAAGATGGATTACGAGGAAAATGAGAAGCTGACCCGGGAAAAGGCGTCGATTATCTATGAAGAGAACGAAAAACTGATCAAGAAAAATCCCGATTTCATAAGCAGTGAAAAGCGATAAAGGAGCAGAATCATGTCATTTAGAAAAGACTTTTTATGGGGAGGCGCCTGCGCCGCCAATCAGTTTGAGGGAGCCTGGGATGTGGACGGCAAGGG
The DNA here is from genome assembly GCF_040096155.1 of Laedolimicola intestinihominis. Lineage (NCBI taxonomy): Bacteria > Bacillati > Bacillota > Clostridia > Lachnospirales > Lachnospiraceae > Laedolimicola > Laedolimicola intestinihominis. The sequence continues at coordinate 25,442 of NZ_JBBMFE010000015.1, forward strand.
CGTGTCCGTGCCGGATCTCTGTACCAACGGCACCAAAGACTGTCCGAAAAGCATTACCACAAAGGTAGAGCCGGGACGGCTGTATCCCAGCCACGAGGCCATTGATTTCTATCATCATTACAAAGAGGATATCGCCTTATTTGCGGAAATGGGTTTCAAGGTCTTCCGTACGTCTATCAACTGGACCCGAATCTTCCCCACCGGCATGGAGGAGAAGCCCAACGAGGCGGGTCTTCAGTTCTATGAAAATGTATTCAAAGAGTGTCAGAAATACGGCATCGAGCCTCTGGTGACCTTAAGCCATTACGAGCTGCCCTACGGTCTCGTGGAGGCTTACAACGGCTGGGCGGGGGAAGAGGTTATCGGCCATTTCGAGCGCTACTGCCACGTAGTCTTTGAGCGGTATCAGCATCTGGTGAAGTACTGGTTGACCTTCAATGAGATCAACGGCGGCACCACCCAGCTTGGCACGACCCTGTCCCTGGGAACTGTGAAAGGCTACAGCGGCCCGGTAAACGGCATCCAGATCACGCCGCAGCTTCGCTATACCGCCCTACATCATCAGCTGGTGGCTTCCGCGAAGGTGGTGGCTTACGCCCATGCGCTTTATCCCCAGTTTCAGTTAGGCGATATGAACGTGTTCCTGACCGCCTACCCGCTGACCTGTGATCCGAAGGATATCCTGGCGACCCAGCAGCATAACAATGTGCTGAACTGGTTCTGTTCCGACGTGCAGATCCGCGGCGCGTATCCGTCCTATATGGATCGGTATTTCCGGGAAAATGGGATCGATCTGCAGATCACAGAGGAAGAAAAAGAGATTCTGAAAAAGGGAACCGTAGACTTCTACACTTGTTCCTACTACATGTCCACCTGTATCACGACCCATGAGAATTCGGAAGAGGTGGCAGGCAACCTGGCGGGCGGCGCGAAAAATCCGTATCTGACCGCTTCGGAGTGGGGCTGGCAGATAGACCCGGATGGCCTGCGTTATACGCTGAATGAGATCTATGAGCGCTATCAGCTGCCGATTATGGTGGTGGAAAATGGTCTGGGAGCCAGAGACGAGAAGGGCGCGGACGGACGTGTCCATGACAGCTACCGGATCGATTACCTGCGTAAGCACATCGAAGCCATGCGGGAGGCCGCAGAGGACGGCGTAGACCTGATGGGCTATACTCCCTGGGGCTGCATCGATCTGGTGTCCGCATCCACCGGCGAGATGGCCAAGCGCTACGGCTTCATCTATGTAAATAAATTCGACGACGGAACCGGCGACCTGTCCCGGGAAAAGAAGGATTCCTTTGACTGGTATCAGAAAGTAATCCGTACCAACGGAGAAGATTTAACCGACTAACGCTCCGGAAACATATAAGCAAAGTAAGCGTCCTTAAAGGCCACTCCATTATCCCGGGAAATGGGAATCCGTGCGCCGGATTTGGTGCGCAGCTCGGCCTTGGAGAAGGTCTCGACGCAGTTTAAAGCCACCAGATAGCTGCGGTGGCATTTGTAGAAGCCCTTTTCCGGTGTGAAAAATTCTTCGCACCGGTGGAAGGGCTCTTTGATTTCCAGGACAGAGCCGTCTCGGAACACGACGGCAACCAGTTTATTGCGGGCCTCCAGATATTCCACATCCCGGAGGTAGATATTCTGATAGCCTGAGATTGTCCGGGCTGCGAAATGGCGAAGAGACGCCTGCATGGAGGTGAGCCATTGATCCAGCACAGAGAAAAGCCGTTCTTCCGAAACAGGTTTCAGAAGATACCAGAAAGCCCGGACCTCGTAGGATTCCAGGGCAAATTCCGGGGAGGAGGTCAGAAAGATGAGTGGCACATGAGATTCCTTCTGCCGCAGCGCCTTTGCCGTATCCATTCCGCCGGGAAACGGCATCATAATATCGAGAATCACCAGATCCGCCGGTCTTTCTTCGCAGGCGGCAATCAGCTTATCTCCATTGGTAAAGGGAAAAAGCTGCAGAACAAGCTCCCGGGACGCGGCCCAGGAGCGAAGCATCGCACTTAGTTCCGTGAGAAATGCAGTTTCATCATCGCAGATGGCAATCTTAATCATATAAAACTCCCCTTACAGAATGATACGGACGACAAAGTCCCGGCCTTCCATATAAAACTGGTACTGACCCTGTTCTTTTTCTACATAGTAAATGATACTCTGCACGCCGATACCGTGGTCGCTTTTTTTCGTAACCGGAACATCATCGGAGAAAACCGGCGGTACATCGGTGGGATTTTTTCCCAGCATCAGCAGATGACCGGATTTTTCGAAAATATTCAGACTGATCTGACGTCTTTCCTCCGGCAGCTTTTCGACCGCGTGCATGGCATTTTCCAGGATATTTGAGAGAATGGCGCAGCAGGTCAGTTCAGGGCAGGGCAGGCTTTCCGACACCTGAATCTGTGAGTCGAAGGAAATGCCCTTTTCCGAAAATCGGGTGCTGTAGATAGAGAGCACCGAGTTCAGCAACTCATTTTTGCAAAAGGAGCGGATGACCGTATCGTCATAGTGACGGTTGATTTCCTGGATATATTCCAGGGCACGATCTGTCTTCTGCTGCCGGATGATGGCGCATATCGTGCCGGAGAATCGCCAGGCGGTGTTCGCTGACGCGTGTCTGGTCAATCTCGGTACGCAGGCTGTCAAGCTGCATATCCATTAGTTCTCCGTATTGTTCCGCGCGGTGTTTCATTTCATATTCCCGGAAGTACACCAGAAGAAATACCACATAGGAGAGGCACATGGAAAATGCCAGAAATTCCACGATTACCTTACTGCCGGAATACAGCAGTGTGGAAAATTTCGTTGTGGCGTAATCGAAAAGGTAGTAGACCAGCGGCATAGCGCCCAGAATACACAACTCCCGGTTGGACTTGGAAAAAAGAAGCGCCGTGGTCTGACAGAGGTTCCGGCTCAGGAAGAAGAATACGCTCAGCGTCATCAGAATCCGGCTCAGGTAGTAGAGCACTTCCGAACCGGACAGGGACAGAAACAGGATACCGATCCAGTTGCTGAACTGACAGCACAGATAGGCAGTCAGAATAGATATGAGCGCAGGCAGCCAGCGGAACTTATAGTGGAAAACCAGCACCAGCAGCAGAGGGAGATGTACCAGCAGCGGGTAAATGGGATCTGTGTAAGTCTCACCCAGCAGAAGAGTGCAGGGGATATAGAGCAGCAGGCAAATCAGTCCTACCGACAGGAGCAGCAGGACATTTTTCCGTTCCTGTTTTACGCCCAGGAAAAAGGCCGATAAAAAGATGCCGAACAGCATGGTGGTAATGTGATGCGTAAGTGTCAGAGCCTGAAGCAGCATGATGGAAATCCTCCTGTGTATGGATAAAAATCATATTATTTCTATTATATGGGATTTTCGGAAGTAAAGCAAATGCAGAAATTACTGTTCGCGCCGTATATGTGCAATTCGCGCCAAAAAGTAATATAAAAAATTATTTTATGTTAAAATATGGGTAATGCAATTCTAAAATCACACAAAGGAGCGGGGACATGAGAAAATACTTACGAGGAAACAGCGGAATGCGCTTTCTGGCGATTCTGACGGCGGTGGCACTGACGCTTGGAAGCGTAGATGTGACAGCGCTGGCGTCGGCGGCGAGACAGAACGCGGCGGAGCAGACAGCCGTGGAGCCGAAGAATACAGAAGGCCGGGCGGCTGTGTCCGGAGAGACCGAAGGACAGGACGAACCGGAGAACGATGGAGAGCAGCCGGGCGGGAATGAAAATACAGTGCCAGGCTCTGGTCCGAAGCAGAATACGGACGCTCCGGAGGATAACGAGACACCGGCAGATCCGGAAGGAACGGGCGAGACTTCCGGGGAGCAGAAGGATGAACTGGAGACCCGGGAGGCGGATATTGCTATCTACGGAAGTACACAGGCAGAAAGCGGGAAGCTGGCTTATCTGGATCCGACGGTCTTAAGACCAGGTGGAGACGGAAGGTGGAGCAGCGACAACGGCAATCTGCTCTGGTTTGGCAAAGAGACAAACGGAACCCCGATGCAGTATCGGATTCTGTCTTCGACGAATGTATTCAGCACAGATGCGAAAAATGGCGGGCTGATGCTGAACAGCGTTAAGGAGTATGAGTCTAAAAATTGGTTGTTCTATAATACAGCGGACTTGACGAGTCAGGAATTAGGAGCGATTGCCAGGGCGAAGGAAACAACCGGTTCTTCCTATACCAGGTTTGTATTCCCGAAGGATCAGCCATATTATTGGAACGCTTTGACAGCGCTCTATGCTGACGGTACAAACATGGAAGAGATCAATGGAGCATCCATGTACCTGGATCCATCCAGAATCCTGATGGTATCAAAAACAGGTTCCATGAAATATAGTTCAGATTCCGGGCTTTACACGATTGGGGATGAGTTCTATAAGGCCGCGGACTGGAAGCTGACCCTGCTGGATACGGATAAAAGTGTGAAAGATGCGACGCTGACTTATGCAGGAATCAGAGATGACACAGGCGCCGGGCAGTATCAGATCTCCTGTACCTATAAGGGAGATGCAGACGATAAGCTGTCCATCATGGTCACCGATAAAGCTTATAACGCGGAAGGCGCGCAGATCCTGTGCTATGGATATGTAAATCCTGAAAATAATAACAATACGAAAAAAAATAATGGATCTGGCAGCTATACCATAGAGGGAACGTTTTCGATTGCTGAAAACACAGGAGTCACTGCGGAAAATTTGAAATCCTCTTATCACATGTACCTGATCGTGGAACATACATCCGGACAGTATAACAATGATTTATATGGAACCGATTACGCCAGCGAACCCTATGAGGTGCAGGTGGGGGAGTCGGAGAAGCATTATATGTGCGGGTACACAGGTACAAACTGGGATGAGCATATAAAGCTGCATCCGGCATGTGGGTGGAAATACAGTAGCTATACGTTTACCCCCTGGAACCGGACAGATTCCCTGCCCACAGAAGCAGGAAATTATTATCTGGTAAATGATGTGGAATTAACCGAAACCTGGAATGTGCCGACAGGATGGACGTATCTGTGTCTGAGCGGAAAGAGTATCACGATGAAGGGGAATGGCGCTGTAATTTCCGTGTCAACGAAGGGAAAGCTCCACCTGACAGACTGTAAGGAAGCGGACAATCGGATTACCCATGCAGAAGGATATGCGGGAAGCGGTATTGCGATCAGCGGCAGCAGCAGTAAGGTCGACGATGATGGAAAGGTTTGCTTATATAATATAAAAATCACAGGAAATAAGGCAGAAAAAGGCGGCGGTATTTACTGCGAGAACGCGGATTCAGATTCCTTTCAGGTATCCCGTGATACCGTCATCGACGGAAATACCGAATTAGACGGAACGACGCCAGATAATGTATATCTGTGTAAGAATCAAAGGATTTATGTGCAGGATCCCGGTGAGAAGATGCGGATTGGTGTTACCACAGATGTGACGCCGACAGAAGAAAAGCCGGTTACGATTACCAAATTTGGAAATGTGACGAACGCGAACTATGTATTCAGCGATCAGGAATACGATATGGGGACGGTGCAGGATACACAATATTCGGACCGATATAATCTGACCCTCATTCCCCGCACCGCTGCCATCACAGCCACAGACGCAGACGGTACGGTAACCAGCCGCAGCCTGGGGCTTGGTACTTCCATTATGCGCAATCCGGCGATTCCGACGGAAACAGACGCCTGGAGCGGAAGCTATGTGTGGTTTGGGTATAGCTTTAACTATAATGCTTCGTATAATCCGGGAAAACCGGTAAAGTACCGCGTGCTGTCCAAGGATACCACGGAGCTGGGCAAAAACGGAGAACATACCCTGTTTTTGGACAGTGACAAGGTGATGGTAGCAGATCGTCCATATAAGAGAGAATATGGTAGCAGTGCTATTTCTGCGCTTTCCAACTATCCGGATTATATGAAAAACAGCGAAAAACAAGCACTTGTGGACAGCAAAATCACAGAGGATGGTGCGAAAAATTCCTCATTTTTTATGGTCACGTCGGAGCAGGCTCAGTCCGGTCGGTATGGCTATAATAATGCAAGTACAGGTACAAGCAAAATAAAGGAACCCCGTACCGGTACATCAGAGATCTGGTGGCTGCATGGCGGTACTGGTTATGTGTCGAATACCGGAGCTATCGTACGGGATTCAAACACAACGGCAGGTACAAGTGTAGCAACCAATGTGAATTTGACCAATGTCCTGCTTTCTGAGGTTACATCCAATGCAGATGACGCTGCGACCGGTGCTGCAGGCAAGCTTGGAACAGCATACAAGCTGACGCTGCTGGCCGGTAAGGATGAAGAAAGCGACACAGAGAATATAAAAATTGTACCAGATACGAATATCCAGCGGACAGAGGATGAAGTGACCATTACCTATGATCTGAGTCATTATGCAAAGGAAGGATATCCCGCATCAACAACGTACTATCGGATTAATCAGGTATCTGTACTGTTTCTGGATAAGGAATATACAGAGGGAAATACAAATGGTGCAAAACTGCTTGGATGTGTAAAAGTAGATGAACAAAAAGAATTTAAGGATAATAAATGGAATACTTCTTACGATAAAGGTCTAAACGGCAACTGCACGAAGAAATTCACGGTTCCGGAAGGCTTAAGAGATAAACAGTGTGGCGTGGATTATTACGCCTACCTGATCGCGGAGCAGGTAAACGGCGAACACGAATCCAATTTCGCCAGCGCGCCGGTGGAGATTACGATTCCGAAGGGCTCTTACCGAATCGTACATACGGTAGTGAAGCCGCAGGGCGACGAAGTCACTTATGACGCGAAAAATCCGATCGATGTAACCGGATTCTTTACCCTGGATTCCCGCCTGGCACCCTATAAGGACCAGGTTACCGTGACATATGAGCTTCTGACAGGAGAGGGCGTGACCGGCACCGGAACGCTGGATGAAAATCAGAAGCTGACAGTAACGAAATGCGGTACCTTCAAAATCAAGGTGACCACATCGGCAGTCAACGATACTGCGGGAGATCCGCTTTACAGTGAAGGAGAAGCCGTCGCCACCCTGACCGTGAAGAAGGCAGCCGGTTCCATGGGGGATGTAACGGTAGCCAATATCGATTCGGCGAAAACCGATATTATTTACGGCGATACCTGGACAGCGTCCACAAGCAGCACGACAAATCAGGATGTGTCTTACACCTATTGGTTGAGCAGCCAGTCCGAGGAACAGGCAGCCGCGACCCTGCCGACCGCCGCAGGAACCTACACAGTAAAGGCCACCTACGCGGCTACGGATCTGTATGAAGCCTGCAGTAAAACGGCAGAGTTTACGATTCTTCCGAGACCTGCAGCGCTTCAGTGGAGTGAGACAAAGCTAACCTATAAGGGCGACGCCCAGTCTGTCACGGCCACTGTAACGAACAAGGTTTCTCCGGATACAGATGATAGCTTTAAACTGGAATATATCGGAAACACAGAAACAGAGGCAGGAAATTATACAGCAAGGGTGACAGCGCTGGGCAATCCCAACTACACCCTGGATAGCGCCACAAATACATCCCAGAGCTGGAGTATCGCCTATCTCACAGCCCCGGAAAGCCCGCTCAGCGTGACCGGAACAAAGGGACAGAACGACTGGTACGTGTCAGAGGTAACACTGAAAGCGGCTGACGGTTACCAGATTTCTGCCGATGGCGGAGCAACCTGGCAGGGCGGCTTTGGCTATACGACTTCCGGGACCTATCATGAGGGGCAGACCTATCGCCTGAGACAGACAGCTACCGGATATATTACAGCTCCGACAGCATTGCCGGTTATCAAAGTGGATTTGACAGCGCCCACCGGTAAGCTTCAGATTAACACAAGAGAGATTGAGCAGACAGACAGTGTTCTGTGGAAATGGTTTTTCAGGGAGAAAGCAGAAATTACGGTAACGGCGGCGGACGAAGTAAGCGGTGTGGCGAAGATTGAGTACCAGAGCGTGAATGCGCCCGGCGGATACCAGGAAAATGGATACTGGAAAAAACTGGATACAAACAGCCTTGCCATACCGGCCAATGCCAGCCAGATTCTTTATTTCAAAATCACCGATAACGCCGGGAATGTTACCATTCTGAATTCCAACGGCGTAGTAGTTTACACAGACGCCACAGCCACCGGAGAAGTGAACTTCGTAAAGACGACCACAGCGGATCAGGATACCGGAATCCGGGTGGCGGAGAATACGGTTGCTTCTATAAAAGAAGGAACAGAGGATGTAGCAGCGGGAGCTTATCAAATAAAAGAGGTAAACGGAGAGAAGCACCTGATTCTGACAGCAGCTTACCTGAAGTCCCTGACAGACGGAGCCCATACCCTGACCGCAGCGTACAACGCCAACGGCCATGCCTGGGAGGATGGAGCCGAGGGTGAGAAGCCTGCGGATTCTACGATTACGGTTGTGGTCAGCAGAGCGCAGGGCGTTGTAACCATTCTTGGCGAACAGTCGAAGGTGTACGATGGCAGACCGGTCAGCAAGCCGAGTATTACCACCGCCAACGAGCGGGGTACAAATGACGCCAACGTAACGATTGTATACAAGGTGAAGGGCGCGGATGACAGCACCTACACAAAAGAGGCCCCGAAGGATTATGGAACCTACGTGGTACGTGTTACGGTGGCGCAGGATGACAGCCATACAGAGGCGGTGGATACAAAGGAATTTTCCATTACGAAAAAGCGGATGACGTTGACGGCTGAGGATTACAGCGGAACCTATGATGGACAGAAGCATGGCATTACCGTGACGGTGACTGAGCCTGCAGACGCGGAGATTTCTTATCGGGCTTCTGAGGACGCGTCCTGGCAGAGTGATCCGGTTACGTATCGCGACGCGGGAACCTACACCGTATATTATCAGGTAACAAGCGAAAATTATGAGACAGAGACCGGCTCCCGGACCATTACGATTACGCCGAAAACGGTGGCGCTTACATGGGGAACCACGATGTTTACTTATGACGGAACCGAAAAAATCCCCACCGTGACTGTGGACAGCAGTTCCCTTTGCGATGGAGATAGCTGTCAGGTAACAGGCATGAAGGGCGCGCAGAAGACAGCCGGAACCTATAGGGCGGAAGCGGCAGCCCTGGACAACGCGAATTATCAGCTGCCGGACGGGAAGACCGCTGTATTTACCATTCAAAAAGCGGCGGTTACCATTCGGGCGGATGACGCAGGGAAGCATATAGAGAAGGCAGATCCGAAGCTGACTTACCGCATTACAGAAGGAACTCTGGCAGAGGGAGACAGTCTGAAGGGAATTACCGTGAGCCGTGAGGAAGGCGAGACGGCCGGAGCCTACAAAATTATGGCAGGTCTGGCAGCAGGCGCAGAGAGTGAGAATCCCAATTATGAGATTACAGTTTCTGACAAAGCAGGAGCCTTTACCATCGGGGATCACGATCAGGCGAAGGTATCCGCGGCTGCGGCAGCGCCCACCTGTACAAAGAACGGTTCCACAGAGGAACGAAGCTGCTCCGTGTGCGAAAAGGTGATGATAGCGTCCGTGGAAATCCCGGCGCTGGGACATGACTGGACCGGAGAATGGAAGCTGGTAAAGGAAGCCACGGCTACAGAAAACGGACGGCAGGAGAAGACCTGCGGACGGGAAGGCTGCGGTCAGAAGATGTACGAGGTGATTCCGGCGACGGGACAGTCTCCGGATGAGGATGGAACCGGTCAGGGCGATCTGCGCGTGGATTTGGAGATTACACAGGACGCGCCGATTGCTTCCGGTGGTATCTATAATACAAAGAAGGAGCTGCTGGACGCGCCGGGAATCTTTAGCGAGGCAGAGAAGGCAGCCATAGCGGAAGGAAAAGAGGCGAAGATCTGGGTGGAAATCACGAAGACCGATCTGGCAGAGGAAGAGAAGGCTGCCTTTGAACAGGAAGCGAAGAAGACGGCCGGAGAAAACGCAAGGCTTGTATACTTCAGTGCGGAGCTGTTTCGTCAGATAGGCGAGAGCGTGGAACGTATTTCAGAGCCGGGCGCGAAGATTCGCCTGACTATCCGTATTCCGGACGAGCTTGTGAACACGGACAGCACCATTTCCCGTGAATACTTCATTCTTCGGATGCATGATGGGGAGCTGACCGTCCTGAACGGAAGCTTCGACAAGGATACGAGGGAATACACCTTCGAGACCGACAAGTTCTCCGATTATGCGATTGTCTGCAAGGACACCAGGATTGAGACGAAACCGGATGACAGGAAAAATGACAGCAAGGGCAGCTCCGGCGGATCATCCAAAGCCCCGGTAACCTCCGCCAACACCGGCGACCGGAACCAGCCGCTGGCCTGGATGATCCTGGCCGTGGCAGCGACAGGTATCATCGCAGCGGCGATCCGGAGAAAGAAAAGACAGTAAAAGAGGACTGACATAACTACCTATATTAAAATTACGGAAACAGATGAAATTATAGTTACATAGCAGGATAAAAGAAAGGCCGGAGACCATTGGTTAAAATGGATCTCCGGTCCTTCTTTATCTTATACAAATGTAAACCACGTATCCCGCATACAGCAGAATCATAGCCAGGCCTTCGATTTTGTCGAGCCTGTGCTTCGTCCAGGCCATGAGCCACACGATGAAGCTGAAGCCTACCAGGATGATGATGTCGATGATATTTTCCTGGATAAAGGCGATGGGGCTTAAGGCGGAGGCGATACCGAGGACCATCAGGATGTTGAAGATATTAGAGCCTACGGCGTTGCCCAGCGCCATGTCCACCTCATTCTTGCGTGCCGCCACGATGGAGGTCATCAGCTCTGGCAGGCTGGTGCCGAAGGCCACGATGGTCAGGCCGATGAGATTCTCGCTGATGCCGAAAGCGGAAGCGATGGTTTTGGCGCCATCCACGACCCAGTCGCTGCCAAGCGTGATACCCGCGATACCGATGACGATGAAAATCAGGCTCTTAGGCACGGACATGACCTTCATGTCTGCGGCCTCTGCGGCAAATTCCGAGTCTTCATTGTTCATGGAGTGCTGGGCTGACCGGATCATATACAGAATAAAAAAGGCGAACAGAACGATGAGAATCAGGCCGTTGACCCGAGTCAGCATCATGCGATCGTGTCCCAGCACCAGAAGCAGCAGGGCGCAGACTATGGAAAAGGGAATATCGATTTTCAGAGAGCTTTTTTGAACGGCTACCGGAGTCAGAACCGCGCAGACGCCGATGACCACCATCAGGTTGAAGATGTTGGAGCCTACGGCGTTGCTGACGGCCAGGGCGTTGCTGCCGGCGATGGAAGCGGTGACGCTGACTGCCGTCTCCGGCAGGCTGGTTCCCATGGCTACGATGGTCATGCCGATGATAAGCGACGGTACCTGAAAATGCTTGGCGATACTGCTGCTGCCCTCCACAAAAGCGTCAGCGCCTTTTACCAGAAACGCAAAACCAATGATGAGCAGTACCACAGCGAAGGGTACGCTCTGAAAAAATGTGTTCATAGAAAATCCTCCTTGGAAATGGAATCGGAACCGTATCACAGATACAACCCCGGCACATAAAAAAGACTCCTATATACCTTTCCCGAAAAGAACGGTATACATGAGTCTCATTTTTTAAGATTTGCCAGGTGCCACAGGCACCGAGGTTGTTGACAAACCACACTTGCGTGCAAACTACTCCCTCACGGAATACTCTTTTATGCTGGGTCTATGATAGCAGACGGGGGCGGGGCTTGTCAATAATTTTTTTCAATAGGCAGCGCATGGTCGAATTTAATTATATTCGGGAGGATTGCCATATCCCAGTTGAAATAGAATCATAGTGCGTCCCCAGGGATCAAGTTGTGGATTGGTCGCATAATAATGAGTTGCAATAACCTTATTAATATAACGGTCATAAGCGCCCGCATTTTCACTTGTTGAAGCTTTAACAGCCATATATTCGGCTGTTTCGGCAAAATATAATCCGGTATATCCATTTCCGGCATTATAAATAATAGAACGTACTTTACCCTTGCCATCTACGGCACAGATAAAAGAGCCTTTGCCATTTTCAAGACTTTTCAATTCGCTTAAAGAGACTATTTTATTGTAGTTTTCTTTTAACTCATCTGATGTAAGAAAATAGCTGTCGTCGTCTGAGGCGACGTCATTTTTTGAAGCAAGGGCGGGATAATTTTGAAGCGACGGGTTATCCTGTGGAATTTTATCTTCTGCATACAATTCAGAAGCTTCCGTCTGAATCGCCGTTAAAAGCGACCGCGTTTCCGCTATCACCTGCTTTTCCTTCGCCTTATCCATATATCCGGTCAGCGCCGGTACCAGCAGCGCAGCCAGGATAGCCAGAATGACCAGTACTACGATGAGCTCCACCAGTGTAAAGCCAGCTTTTCGATTCCGTTGCTTTTGTATCCAATGTAACAGCTTCATAAAAATCTCCTTTTTTGCGTATGTCTTTGGTGTTTCTATTTTTCATAAATGACATGGTTAATAAGCATCGTTCAGATGCGCTTTAAATTGTTCAATGCACCCGGTGAAAAGCTCCACAGCCCGGTCTGCATTGCCCTGGCGGATGCAATCACTGGTTTCTGACAAAATCTCCAGAAGCCGTTCCCGTCCGATGTATTCGCAGCAATCGGTCCAGGCCGTAATGGAAGACTGGAAAAACGCGTTCATCACCAGCGGCGAGATGCAGTTGCCGGTCAGCGTTACGATGGTCCGGCGATATAGGAACAGGGCTGACGCGAAGTCCGTGATATCCAGGTCTAAGGCTTTCCGGACAGCATCCAGAATTTCGGAGAGCTTCGCAAGGTCTGCCGGATCCTGCCGCTCACAGAGAATTCGCAGGGCAGGGCATTCCAGGTAAAGGCGGGTGTCCAGAAGGCTGATCAGAATTTTCCGATCCGGCATACCGCCCCGGTAACGGATCATGGCAAAGAGCGTATCCAGGTTGCCGGTACTGGTATAGTCGGCCACATGGACGCCTTTCCGGGACAGCACGTCGAGAAAGCCCCGTCTTGAAAGCTCCCGGATGCCTTCGTGTACTACAGTTTTGCTGATTCCCATGGTATCTGCCAGTTCCCGCTCCGGCGGCAGCTTGTCTCCCGGCTTCAGCTCGCCGGAGAGAATCATTTCCTCCATCTGGCTCAGAAACAGCTCCTTAATCGAAGGCGCGTCAATTTTCCTAAAAGCCAAGTAAGCACCTCATTTCCTATAAAATTCCTGTAAAGCAGGACAGAAAACAACCGCAGATGGTTTTGGAACCCTGCGGCTTCAACAGCTTCAATATAGCATGGAATCCTGGGTAAGTCAATGAAAATTGGTCAGACTAAAACCAGAGAATAACAGAAGGCTTCCTGGTAAAGATGCATAAAAACTGGTCAGACCACGACCATAAAAGAGATTGTGATTTTTTTGGCAACTTTGCCACTTTACAAGTGTGTAATAATGTCAGAAAATGATAATATACGATCAAAAAGAATGGGAGCGTTATGAAATGGAAGATAAAATTCGAATCATAGAAGTGAAGCGCAGCATCTTCGCGGACAACGACGCGGACGCGGAGAGACTCCGGCAGGAGCTGAAGGAGAAGAAGGTATTCCTGCTGAATCTGATGTCCTCACCGGGATCAGGGAAGACCACCACACTGCTGGCGCTGGCGAAGGCCCTGGAAGGCCGTATCAAAATGGGCGTGATGGAGGCTGATATTGACTCGGCGGTGGACGCGGAGACCATGACAAAAGCGGGAGTAAAGTCCATCCAGATCCACACCGGCGGCATGTGCCACCTGGACGCGGATATGACGAGACAGGGGCTTTACGAGTTCGGCCTCGACGATGCGGAGCTGGTGATTCTGGAAAATGTGGGCAATCTGGTGTGCCCGGCGGAGTTCGACACGGGAGCTGTGAAAAATATGACAATCCTGTCCGTACCTGAGGGCGACGATAAGCCGCTGAAGTATCCGCTGATGTATGAGAAATGCGATCTGCTGGTGGTGAATAAGACGGATGTGATGCCGTATTTTGATTTCAGCAAAGAAAAATTAGAGGCGAACGCGAAGCTCAGGAATCCGAATATCACGATTCTCTACATTTCCGCAAAGACCGGCGAGGGCGTAGAGGCGCTGGCTGACTGGATTGTGAGAGAGGCAAAAAGCTGGAGAAGCTAGAGGAAGAGGGGAGAACATTTTATGCCATCAGACAAAGAAAAGCATGATACCAAAATCCTCGCCGTTGCCGGAAAAGGCGGCGTAGGTAAGACCTCCATTGCGGCCAGCATCGTTCGCCTGCTGGCAGAAAACCACCCGGACAGCCGCATCCTGGCCATCGACGCGGATCCTGCGGTGGGGCTGTCCACGGCTCTGGGCATCGAGGTGGAAATTACCATTGATGATATTCGCAAAGCCGTCGTAGCGGCAGCTGAGAAGGGCGACACCCGGGACGCGGTGGAGCTGCTGGGCGAGGCCCGTTACCGCATCTTCGATGCCCTGGTGGAGGCTGACGGCTTCAGCTTCATCGCTGTGGGACGTCCCGAGGCGGCAGGCTGTTACTGTAAGGTAAACCTGTACCTGAAGGAGGTTATCAGCATTCTGGCTGACAATTTTGACTATGTGGTCATCGACGGAGAGGCGGGCGTCGAGCAGATCAACCGCCGTGTCATGGAGAAGGTGACGCACCTTCTTCTCATCACCGATTCCAGCCGCAAGGGCACGCAGGTCATCCGGACCATTAAAAAAGTGGCGGACGAGCTGGTCATGTACGAGCAGGTGGGAGCCATCGCCAACCGGCTGCCCTCTATGGATGTGAAGCAGTATCTGGATATGGGCGATATCCCGGTGCTGGCCTACATCCCGTCGGACGCGGCCCTGGCGGAATTTGATCTTAAGGGAGAAAATGTATTTTTCCTGCCAAAGGATGCGGCCATCGTCCGGGGCGCACGGGAAGCCCTGACGAAAATCGGTCTGCTGGACGGGGAACATTAAAAGCATTTGATAATAAGAAAAACTGAGGGGAGAGAGGGAATGAAAGACTTAAAGCATCTCTATGAGCTGGAGCGGCTTTTAGAGGACGCCAACAACGATCTGGTGCGTCAGGCCCAGGGTGAGGGCCGCAAATGCATCGCCACGGTCTGTGAAAATGTTCCGGAACCGCTTCTGAATCTTCCGGGGACATTCTCGGTGCGTCTTCGGGCGCCCCGGACCGGCTCCATGGAAATGGCTACCTATTATATGACCAGCTTCCTGTGCGAGTACACCAGAGCTCTGTTGGAGCGTGCCATGGAAGGCGGCTACAACTTCACGGACTGTCTGATCACGCCGGACGGCTGTACCATGCTGAACCGCTGCATCGAGAATATGGAGCTTCTGCACACCATGGAGAAGCCGGACTTCTTTTATGAATACATGGAGATTCCCATGAAAAATGATGAAAACGGCCTGAATCTCTATATCTTGCAGTGCCGAAACCATGTGCTGACGCCCTTAAAAGAGCATTTCGGCATCGATATGTCCGACAGTGCCATCCGTCAGGCCGTGGCGGAGCACAACCGTGTCTGTCAGCTGATCCGCGCCATCGGCGAATACCGGAAGGAGGAGCATCCGCGCATCACCGGCTACGAGTTCCATATCCTGACCATGGCTACCTATGTGGCACCGAAGGATATGCTGATTCCGATCCTGGAGGATACCCTGGAGGAGCTGAAGACCCGCGAGCCGGATACAAAGAAGTACCGGGCCCGGGTGGTGCTGGTGGGCTCCGAGGTGGATGATGTGGATGTGGTGAAGCTCATTGAGGACTGTGGCGCTTACGTGTGCGCCGACCGGTTCTGTTATGGATCATTTCCGGGCAGGGACGAGATCGTGCTGACTGAGGATGAGGACGCCCTGACGCAGGTCTGCCGTCAGTACATGAACCGGGCTCAGTGTGCCCGCTATATGAATCAGGAGAAGATTCAGGGACGGCGGGCCTACGTGGCGAAGCTGGCGGAGGAATATCATGCAGACGGTATCATCTATGAGCAGATGAAGTTCTGTGACCCCTGGGCCTACGAGCGGACCGTGGGAACCCAGGTGCTTCGGGACGAGTACCATTACCCGGTGCTGTCGGTGGACCGCCCCTACGCGGTGGGTCATTCCGGCCAGCTTCGTACCCGTGTCCAGGCCTTCGTGGAGAGTATCGAGATTAAGAAAATCCAGGGAGGTGGGAAATAATGGGAAAAGAATGGGGAAGCGAGCCGCTGGGAAGCTTCTACACCACCGGCAAGGTCCGGAACCGCAGAGAATGGCGGGGACTGAAGGACACCTTTTATGATTACACCCGTTGGTTACATATTATGGGGATTCTGTCAAAATTCATCGTGAAGCCCCGGAACATCAAAGCCTTTTTCCGCTATCGCTGGATGGCCAACTATCTGGCCGCGCCCATGATGGTGGATCGGCACACCCAGGGGCTGCGCGGTCCGCAGCTTCGTATCGCCCATACCGAGTTCGACCTGGTTATGGCGGACGTGGCGAAGCTTCTGGACAATCTGTTCAAGGCAGACCGCCGCATCGGCAACGACAAGAAGCTGTCTGACAAGGTAGTCCTGATGGACGAAAATGAGATGACGGCCGTGATGATGGGCTTCCCGACCCTGAAGGGACTGAGCCGTGAGACGCCGGCGGTCTATGTATCGGTGCTGCTGAATCAGTACGGGGCCTGCCATTACATTGACGTGGCACAGGAATACGGTCTGCCCGGCGACGTATGTCCCATGCCGGAGGCCGAGGCGGGCGTATCCATCGACGACGATTTTCCGATACTGGGCGCCTGCGCGGTACAGTGCAACACCACCTGCGACGGATCACTCATGGGCAACAGCGTCATTTCCAAGAGGCTGGAGCTGGAGGACGGCGTGCCCTGCTTCCAGCTGGCAGCGCCGCTCCGCCATCAGGAGGAGGACGTGCAGGAATACGCGGCCCAGGAAATCCGGAACTGTATCAAGTTCATTGAAGAGCAGACAGGGGAGAACTGGGACTGGGATGCCTATTTCACCTGTGCCGGGCGCGTGAATGAGTCCACCCGCCATCGTCTGGAGTGGCTGGAAATGAATAAGACCGATTACCCCCAGGTATTCGGATCCAACCTGGCGTTGTATACGGAGACCAATTACATGGCCATCTGCGGCAAGGATCCGGACTTTCTGGAGGCAGACCGAAGGATTACGGCGCTGGCGGAGAAGGCTTACAAGGCGAAGCATAAGGTCCTGCCGGAGTACCGCCACAGGGCCATCGTCTGGGGTGTGCAGTCCCATTTCTACTTTGATTTTCTGATCTGGCTGCAGAACTGCTGGGGCATCCTGCCGCTGACGGATATGCTGTCCATGGTGTCCACCAGGGTGCTGTCCGAGGATGACAAGGAGCAGGCCATCTACGATATGGCGTGGCTGACCGAGAATATGATCATGAGAAATCGGACTCACGGCGGCTACAGGGTTCTGTTGGACGAGCTCTGGGAGTTCTGCGAGGAGTTCCGGGCCGACACGGTTATTCTCTGGGAGCACATGAGCTGCAAGGCTCTGACCGGTATGCACGGCCAGTTTGAGGAGAAGGCCCGGGAGAAGGGCATTCATCTGATCTGGGTAACCCACGACCTGTTTGATCCGAGAGTCATTTCCAGACAGGCCATCCGCGATCAGGTAAACCGTTACATGCGGACCGTGTTCCGGGAAGAACCGCTGGATCCGAGCCTGGAGATTCTGACGGATGAGCAGTCATGGTAAGAATTCAGGCTCTGCATGGTAAGAAGGGGGAGAGAGACATGAAATATTTTGGCGGATGTGATTCCGGAAGTACGTATACAAAATGCGTCATTATCGACGAGAATGGGAAAATGGTGTCCGACGTGACGCTTCGAAGCCGTATCAACGCGGTTTTAAGCGCCGAGGACGCCTTAAAGCAGGCCGTGGAGAAGGTGCCGGAGCTTGGAAGCGCCGAGGACCTGGCCTATCTGGTGGGCACCGGCTATGGCCGCAATAAGGTGCCCTTTGCGGATGAAAATATCTCCGAGATCAGCTGTCACGCCATGGGCGTCCATGTGGCGGATCCGAGCGTCCGTGCTATTATCGACATCGGCGGACAGGACGTAAAAGGTATCGCTGTGGATACGGATGGCACGGTGCTGAATTTTGCCATGAACGACAAATGCGCGGCGGGAACGGGACGGTTCTTCGAGGCCATGGCCAGAGCCTTTGAAATGGATTTGACCGAGTTTTCCAGACTTTCCTTACAGGCAAAAAATGTGATTCCGATTACGTCCCAATGTACGGTTTTTGCTGAGTCCGAGGTCATTTCCCTGGTGGGCGAGGGCAAGCCCATGGACGAGATCGCGGCGGGCATCGAGCTTTCCGTGGCGAAGCGCTGCTTTGTCATGAGCAAAAAGGCCGGAGCCGCAGGAAGCGTGACCCTGACCGGCGGCTGTGCCAAGAACGATGGGCTAAAAGCGGCCATTGAAAAGGTGCTGAAGCTGAAGGTTACCGAGCTTCCCATCGATCCGCAGCTCATGGGAGCCCTGGGAGCGGCGGAGTTCGCGAGACAGAAGGGCATGGCGAAGGAGGCGTAAAGAATGACAGGAATTTTACATGCAATCGTGATAATCGCGATTATTGCGGCAGTTTTGTTCGTCCTGTCCTTTGCGGTCTATTTCTTCAATCTGGATATGAAGCTGACCGCAGCGCTGGCGCCGCTTTTTGAAAAGCATTACGATAAAATCGACAGGGATAAGCATTTATAATGAAGCTGTATGATGAAACCATAAGGAAAGTCCGAGCACTGCTGAGCAGTGAAAAGCAGCAGCTTCCCCACGACGCCACAGCCTGGCCCTCCGTTTCCGACCGGAGCATGCTTCTTCGAAGCGACATGGCCTACGAGCTGGGCGGCGGCAGCCTGCCGGCCCTGGGCGTCACCCTGGTGACGGCCTCGAAAGACCTGGTTCCCGGCGACGGCGTGTTCTTAACCGGGACGGATTTGCCGGAAATCGACGCTGATACGCCATTTGCAAGGATCGCCCTGGTGCGGGTGGGCGAGGATACCCTGGGCGAGGGGAAAAAGCTCTACCGGGCTATCCGGAATCTTGAGTATACCCGCTACCATTTTTACCCGGAGGGCTTCATGCTGCGGGTATCTTCCTCCAAACGGCGGGAGAGCGTCCGTATTGGCAAAGAAGCCCTGAAAAAAGGTCTGAATTTCGCGAAGACCGGCAGCCGGATGATCGCGGCCTTTCACAGCCACCCGGAGGTGGAGGCAGTGGAAATCCATTATGTGACGGCGAATGGATTCCCGTATCAGGAGCTGGAAACGCTTGGCCGGGAAAGTGAAAGAATTACCGGGACGTTAGACCATATGATGCAGAACCTCACCATGGACTGCGGGGTCTGCGGACTGAAGCAGGTGTGTGACGAAGTGGAAGGTTTACGGGAACTGCACTTTTCACGTAAGCAATGAGGCGTGCGAAGACAGACGGAAACTGTGAATGGGAAAGCTCGCTTTCACAGGCACAGTTTCTGGCTGTCTTCATAGGGCGAAGCCCGTGAGAATTAGCTTCGCAGAAGCTAATTCTTGCGCGCCGGAGTAAATATATTAAAAAGAAAAAGGAGATGACCCTATGTTTGACATGGAACAATACAACCAGTGGCCCGCGAACCACAAAAACGATAAAGCCCCCAGTGAGAAAATCATCAAGCTGGGACGGAAAATCACCGACGTAGCCGGACACATCATGGGCGGCGTGAAGGTGGAGGACCCGGAATACTGGGGCCTGGCGGAAATCATTACCGAGGAGATGGCAGAGGTCGGCTTATCCATGAAAAAGCGCGTGCCCTACACCTTTTCCGAGCTGTGCCACCTGAACAAAATCCCGAAGGAGGGTGAAGAAAAATTCCAGAAGCTGCTGGATGAGATGAGCTATATCGGACTTCTGGAGTACGATTACGGCTATCATTACGACCACAATGGCCGCACCCGGGAACAGACGGAGCGCAGATATATTCTGCCCATGTTCGTGCCCGGTTCCGCCGAGCTGTTCAACATGGAGGAGCTGCCGGACGGAAGCAATCCCCGTCTTAAGGAGCATCCGGACGTGGCTGCCTTCTTTGAACGCATGACGTTCATTCCCCTGGCCGGCATTACCCAGATGGTACCGCCCGGAGGCGCAGGCATCGGAATGCATGTCATCCCGGTGGAGAAAGCCATTTCTATGGAAAATCAGTCCATGGACATCGAGCACTTGTCCTACTGGCTGAAGAAATACGAGGGTCACATCGGCGTGGGCCGCTGCTCCTGCCGTGCTTCCCGTAAGGTTATCGGCGAGGGCGTGGCAGACGATGATTTCGGCTGGTGCATCGGCGTGGGCGACTTCGCGGACTACTGCCGCGAGACCGGCAAGGGCCACGACATCACCTACGAGGAGGCCATGGCCATCTTAAAGCGCGCCGAGGACAACGGCTTCGTACACCAGATCACCAACATCGACGGCGACAATAAGATTTTCGGTATCTGCAACTGTAATGTAAATATATGTAACGCACTGCGGACCTCTCAGCTGTTCAACACCCCGAATATGTCCCGTTCCGCTTACGTGGCACACGTGGACAAGGATAAATGCGTGGCCTGCGGACGTTGCGTGGAGTACTGCCCGGCAGGCGCGACCCGACTGGGACAGAAGCTCTGCCAGAAGGACGGAACCGAGGTGAAGTATCCGAAGCAGCAGCTTCCGGATGCAGTAAAATGGGGCAAGGACAAGTGGGATCCCGATTACCGCGATAACAACCGCATCAACAGCCACAAGTCCGGTACCGCACCCTGTAAGACCGCCTGTCCGGCACACATTGCCGTACAGGGCTACTTGAAGAAGGCTTCCCAGGGCAAATATCAGGAGGCTCTGGCTTTAATCAAGAAGCAGAATCCCTTCCCGGCAGTCTGCGGCCGTATCTGTAACCGCCGCTGCGAGGATGCCTGCACCAGAGGCACCATCGACCAGGCCGTAGCCATCGACGCAGTGAAAAAGTTCATCGCGGAGCAGGATCTGAAGGCAGAGACCCGCTATATTCCGCCCGTGGTGATTCCGGCCAGCATCCATATGGAGCATTTCCCGGAGAAAATCGCCATCATCGGCGGCGGCCCGGCGGGTATGAGCGCAGCCTTCTATCTGGCGGAGAAGGGCTATCGTCCCACAGTATTTGAGAAGAATGAGGAGCCCGGCGGTATGCTCCGCTACGGCATCCCCTCCTATAAACTGGAAAAAGACGTCATCGCAGCGGAAATCGACGTGATGCGCGAGATGGGCGTGGAGATTAAGACCGGCGTGGAGGTCGGCAAAGATGTGACCCTGAAAGAGCTCCGTGAGCAGGGTTATAAGGCCTTCTATATCGCCATCGGCTGCAGTGCGGGCCGCAGACCCGGCGTGCCCGGAGACGACGCGGAAGGCACCACCACAGCCATTGATTATCTGCGGGAGGCCAACACCGGCAAGACCTCTTACACCGGAAGAGTCGTGGTCGTAGGCGGTGGAAATGTAGCCATCGACGCGGCTAGAGTCAGCGCCAGAAGCGGAGCCGGCGAGGTTCATATGCTTTGTCTGGAGTCTGAGGCAGAGATGCCTGCAGCAGATGACGAAGTACGCGAGGCAAATGAAGACGGTGTAAAGATTCAGAACGGCTGGGGACCGAAGGAGGTTCTGACCGAGAACGGCAAGGTGACCGGTATCATCTTTAAGAAGTGTACCTCCGTCAAGAACGCAGAGGGCCGCTTCGCGCCGACCTATGACGAAAATGAGACCATCCGGATTGATTGTGACCGCGTGATTTTCGCGGTAGGCCAGAGAAGCGTCTGGGGCAATCTGCTGGAGGGCGAGAACGTGACCTTCAATGGTCCGGCCATCGTGGCGGATAAGCTGACCTATCAGACCGGACAGCCGGATATCTTCGTGGGCGGAGACGTGTATACAGGACCGAAATTCGCCATCGACGCCATCGCGGCAGGCCACTACGCGGCAGAATCCCTGCACCGCTACGTCCACAACGGCCATATGACCATCGGACGGAACCGTTGGGAGTTCAACGAGCTGGATAAGAGCAATATTTCCGTAGAGAGCTACGATAATTCCTCCCGCCAGATCGAGGGCGTGGACGAGACAGTACCGTCCAAATCCTTTAAGGACGCTCATCTGACTCTGACCGAGGAGCAGGTGCGCAAGGAGACGGCAAGATGTCTTGGTTGCGGCGCCACCATCGTGGACGAGAATAAGTGTATCGGCTGCGGCGTCTGCACTACCAAGTGCGAGTTTGACGCCATTACCCTGCGCCGGGATCATCCGGAGTGCTCGAAGATGGTGAAGGCCGAGGATAAGTTCAAGCATATCCTGCCCTATCAGCTGAAGCGCGCGGTGAAGATCGTTACAAATAAGGAAAAATAAAGTGAATAGAAACAGGTTCCTATAGAAATACAGGAACCTGTTTCCAACACAAAATCTATTTTGAATAAAAAATAAGGAACTTAATACTATGCACGAATTGGGAGTGATATTCTACGTCGTGCGCGACGTAAAAAAGGTGGCGGAGGAAAACAATGTAAAAAAAGTCTCCGCCGTCACCCTGGAAATCGGCGAGGTCACCGGCATCATCCACGATTACCTCATCGACTGCTGGAACTGGGCCCGGAAAAAGGAGCCTGTGACGGAGGAAGCAGAGCTTAAGATCGAGCAGATCGACGCCGTCACCTTCTGCGAGGACTGCGGGCAGGAATATCCTACCGTGGCCCACGGCAGGACCTGTCCCCACTGCGGCAGTGAACACACCTATCTCCGCCGGGGCAATGAGTTTTTGATTAAAGAGATCGAAGTTACAGACGGTTGACAAAACAGTAAAGCAACGACAAAAAGCAAACGAAACAGCGGATGCCTCACAGGGCATCCGTTTTTCGTCATGTGATTCTACTGTTATAAGACGTCATCATTAAACATATAAGATAAACTTATAAGTGAATAAAATATTTAACAAAAATTAATAAATATATTGACAAAGTACGAGTCAGACGCTTATACTTTAACATGTTGAAAATTGACTGACAACGACAGACTCAACATCCAAATAATGGGAAAACACATAGGAGGAACGTTATGAAAAAGAGAGTACTTAGTCTCATTACTGTACTGGCTATGACCGTCGGCATGCTGGCAGGCTGCGGCGGATCTTCTGACAAGGCTTCTGCGGATACAAAGACAGACGCAGAGTCCACCACAACAGAGGGAGAGGCTTCCCTGGCAGACGTCAAGGTAGGTTTTATCTTCCTGCACGATGAGAATTCCACATATGACCTGAACTTCATGAACGCCGCAAAAGAGGCTTGCGAGAAGCTGGGCGTCGAGTACATGACCAAGACCAATATTCCGGAGGGTCAGGAGTGCTACGAGGCAGCATGCGAACTGGCGGACGCAGGCTGCAACTTCATCTTCGCAGACAGCTTCGGACATGAGGATTACATGATCGAGGCAGCCAAGGAGTATCCGGAGGTACAGTTCAGCCACGCAACCGGAACCAAGGCGCATACCGAGAATCTGGACAATTTCCACAACGCATTCGCTTCCATCTATGACGGACGTTACCTGGCAGGTATCGCCGCAGGCATGAAGCTGAATGAGATGATTGACAATGGCGATATTACCGCAGAGCAGGCTAAGATCGGTTACGTCGGAGCATTTACCTACGCAGAGGTTATCTCCGGTTACACCTCCTTCTTCCTGGGCGCGCGTTCCGTATGCCCGACTGCTACCATGGAAGTAACCTTCACAGGTTCTTGGTACGATGAGACAGCAGAGAAAGAGGGAGCAAACAAGCTGATCCAGGACGGCTGCGTTCTGATCAGCCAGCATGCAGACTCCATGGGAGCTCCCACCGCATGTGAGACCGCAGGCGTACCGAATGTATCTTATAACGGAAGCACCGAGAGCGCATGCCCGAACACCTTCCTAGTATCCTCCAGAGTAAACTGGGAGCCGTACTTTGAGTACGCTATTAACTGCGTAGCAAACGGAGAGGCCATCGACGCTGACTGGACAGGAACCCTGGCAACCGGTTCTGTGGAGCTGAGCACCCTGGGAAGCGCAGTGGCAGAGGGAACACAGGAAGCCATCGACGAGGCAAAGGCCAAGATCGAGTCCGGCGACCTGCATGTATTTGATACTTCCACCTTCACCGTAGAGGGCCAGGAGCTGACCAGCTACGAGGCAGATGTAGATACCGATGCAGAGTATACACCGGATCATGAGGTCGTAAGCGACGGATACTTCCATGAGTCTGAGTACCGTTCTGCTCCGTACTTCAATGTAAATATCGACGGTATCAATCTTCTGGATACCGCATTCTAATACGAGCCTGAACGCTTACGCTTAAGTAAAAGCACAGGGCGGCGCAGCAGCGAATATGCCGCGCCGTCCTTTTGATCCGTTTTGCGGATCCGTCATAAACGAGGGAAGGAAACAAAAGATGGAAACCAAAGTAGCCGCAGTTTCAATGAAAAACGTTACAAAGACCTTTGGCTCTGTAGTTGCCAATGAAAAGGTAGATCTGGATATCTACAAGGGCGAAATCCTGGCGCTTCTGGGCGAAAACGGAAGCGGAAAAACCACGTTGATGAATATGCTGGCCGGTATCTATTATCCGGATGAGGGCCAGATCTTTATCAATGGAAAGGAAGAGGTCATCAAGACCCCGAAGGACGCCCTGAATCTTGGTATCGGCATGGTGCATCAGCATTTCAAGCTGATCGACGTGCTTACCGCCACGGAGAACATTATCCTGGGTCTGGAGGGAAAGCTGAATATCCGGGAGGCTTCGAAGAAAATCGAGGCGATCTGTGAGAAATATGGCTTCGAGGTAGACCCGAAGCAGAAGATTTATGATATGTCGGTATCCCAGAAGCAGACCGTAGAGATCGTAAAGGTATTGTACCGCGGCGCGGATATTCTGATTTTGGACGAGCCCACCGCCGTGCTGACGCCCCAGGAGACCGAAAAGCTATTCCGTGTCCTCCGGAAAATGCGGGACGACGGCAAGGCCATTATCATCATCACCCATAAGATGCACGAAGTAGAGTCCCTGTCCGATCGTGTGGCAGTCCTCCGGGACGGCAGATACATCGGCAGCATGGCGACCAAAGACACGACCGTCACCGAGATGACCAACATGATGGTAGGTCATGCGGTGACCCTGAATATTGACCGCCCGGATCCGGTGAATCCGAAGCCCCGTATCGTGGTGAAGGATCTGTCCGTCCGCAGCGAGGATGGTATTCAGAAGTTAAAAAATGTGTCCTTTACGGCAAAGAGCGGCGAGATTCTGGGTATCGCAGGCATTTCCGGCTGTGGGCAGAAGGAGCTTCTGGAGGCCATCGCAGGGTTACAGCCTGTGGAGACCGGAACCATCGAGTATGTGGAGGACGACGGCCACGAGGAGCCTCTGCTTGGCAAAGATCCCCTGAAAATCGCTGAAATGGGCGTGTCCCTCTCCTTCGTGCCGGAGGATCGTCTGGGCATGGGCCTGGTGGCGAATATGGACCTGGCGGATAATATGATGCTCCGTTCCTTCCGAAAGGGCAGAACCCCCTTCACCAACCGCAGACCATCCAGGAAGCTGGCAGAGTCTGTGGTGAAGGAGCTGGAGGTCGTGACCCCGGGTATCGCCACCCCGGTCCGCCGTCTGTCCGGCGGTAACGTGCAGAAGGTGCTGGTAGGCCGTGAGATTGCTTCCGCCCCCACCGTGCTTCTGACTGCTTACGCGGTAAGGGGACTGGATATCAACTCCTCTTATACCATTTACGATTTGCTCAATGAACAGAAAAAGAAGGGCGTAGCCGTCATTTTCGTCGGCGAGGATCTGGACGTGATGGTAGAGCTCTGCGACAAGATCATGGTGCTCTGCGGCGGCGAGGTCAGCGGCATCGTGGACGCCCGGAAAACCGATAAAAATGAGGTCGGCTTGATGATGACCAGAGTAGGAGGGGACGAGAGCCATGAATAAGAAAGAGCCGTTTTTTCATATCGTAAAAAGGGACGCCCTTCCCTGGTACCAGGCAGTAGGAATCCGGGCAGTGGCCATCGTTCTGGCCCTGGTGCTCTGCGGCATCCTGACCACTATTACCACGGGTATTGACCCCATCGAGGTATATAAGTCCATCTTCACGGGCGCTTTCGGTACCGAGCGGAAGACCTGGATTACCTTGCAGAATCTTTCCATTCTGCTTCTGATCGCTCTGGCCCTGACTCCGGCCTTCAAGATGAAGTTCTGGAACATCGGCGGCGAGGGACAGGTGCTCATCGGCGGCCTGGCTGCAGGCGCCTGCATGATCTGTCTGGGAGATAAGCTGCCGAACGGCGTGCTGATTCTGGTCATGGTGCTGGCCAGCATTGCGGCAGGCGCGTTCTGGGGCTTCGTTCCGGCCTTTTTCAAGGCGAAATGGAACACCAACGAGACCCTGTCCACCCTGATGATGAACTACATCGCCACTCAGCTTGTAGCCTTCTACACCATCGTCTGGGAGGTTCCGAAGGGATCCGGTAAGATCGGTATTATCAACCAGAACAGCAATGCAGGGTGGCTGCCGCAGATTTTCGGATCCAAGTATCTCCTAAGCATCGTTGTGGCAGTGGTTGTGACCCTGCTCATGTACATATATCTGAATTACAGCAAGCAGGGCTACGAGATCTCTGTCGTGGGAGAGAGTGAGAACACTGCGAAATACGTCGGCATCAAGGTGGAGAAGGTCATCGTCCGTACCATGCTTCTCTCGGGCGCTGTATGTGGCCTGGTGGGCCTTCTGCTGGTGGGCGGTATCAATCATACCATCACCACCACCATCGCGGGCGGCCAGGGCTTTACGGGCGTTCTGGTGTCCTGGATGTCCAAGTTCAATCCGCTGACCATGGTATTCTCCAGCTTCCTGATTATCTTTATGGACCGCGGCGCAGGCGAGATTTCCACTGCCTTCGGCCTGAATCATTCCTACGCCGATATCCTGACCGGAATCATTCTGTTCTTCATCATCGGCTGCGAATTCTTCATCAGCTACAAACTGCAGTTCCGTAAAAAAGCAGAAAAGGAGGTACAGTAATCATGTGGAATTTCTTACTTGCGTTTATTCCGAGAGCCGTCGTACAGGGCGTCCCCCTTCTCTACGGAAGCACCGGAGAAATCATTACCCAGAAATCCGGTAACCTGAATCTGGGAATCCCAGGCGTCATGTACGTGGGCGCCATCAGCGGCGTCATCGGTTCCTTTCTTTACGAGAGCTCCACAGCGAATCTGAATCCGGCGCTTGCCATTCTGATTCCCATGCTGTGCTGTCTCTTAGGGTCTCTTCTGATGGGGCTACTGTACTGCTTCCTGACCGTAACCCTACGGGCCAATCAGAACGTAACCGGTCTGGCCATGACCACCTTTGGCGTGGGCTTCGGCAACTTCTTCGGCGGTTCCTTAATCAAGCTGGTAGACGCCGACGTGCCTTCCATTGCCTTAAGCGCCACCAGCAGTTACTTCAGCAAATCCCTGCCCTTTGCATCGAAAATGGGATGGTTTGGCAAGCTGTTCTTATCCTACGGCTTCCTGGCCTACCTGGCAGTTATCATCGCGCTGGCAGCGTCCTATTTCCTGAATCATACCCGGAAAGGCCTGCATCTGCGGGCGGTGGGAGAAAACCCGAATACCGCGGACGCCGTGGGTATCAACGTATCCAAATATAAATACGTCGCCACCTGCGTGGGCTGTATGATTGCGGGTCTCGGCGGACTCTACTACGTCATGGACTACGCCTGCGGCGTCTGGTCCAACGATGCCTTCGGCGACAGAGGCTGGCTTGCCATCGCCCTGGTGATCTTTACCATCTGGAGACCGAACTTAAGCATCCTGGCGTCCTTCCTGTTCGGCGGCCTGTACATCCTGTATCTGTACATCCCAACAGGCATGGATCATATGGAATATCAGGAGCTTTACAAGATGATTCCCTACGTGGTAACCCTGGTGGTACTGGTGGTCACCAGCGTCCGAAGCAAGCGGGAAAATCAGCCGCCTGAAAGCCTTGGAGTTCCGTATTTCCGGGAAGAACGGTAAAAGTAAAAATATGGGAAATAAAAACCGCGCAGTTTTTTGCAGACTGCGCGGTTTTTTGTGCAATAGGAAATTCCTATGGAATCCTGCTTTGCAGGATTCTTTGTGAATATCTGCCGAAAAAGCTACGGAAAATGTATCAAAAATGCTGAATTTATAGGGAATACAGAGCCTTCTGCTTGCCTTTGCGGCTGAAATCCAGTATAATATCAGATTGGATTGCGTAAAAACACAATTTCAGAAAAGTGGAGAAACACATGATTACATTAAACGACTATCTGTATTCCGGCGACACGGTGATGCGGATACTGAAGAAATACAAACGGGATCTGGGGCGTGACGCTGCGTTGACCGGCAATGAGATCGACATGATTCACTGTGATTTCCTGCAGAGCATTATCGATCTGTTGGAGCACAATGAATTCCTGACCGCCCAGTCCCAGAAAATCCGGGAGTTTTATATGTATATGGCCAGACAGTACCCCTGGCTGGCCTTTACCTTCAAGGGCCGCATCAAATCCCTGATCCGGGCCGAGGAAAAATTCAACGGCTATATTGTCAAGGACAGCTACAAGTACTATATGGCAAACGGCGAATACCCGCCGGTGGAGGAGCTGCGGAAGCGTCTGGTCAAGTTCCGTGACCTGATCGCCTACCGCATCGTCATATCCATGCCGAAGTGTCATGTGGAGCAGGGAAAGGATAAGGCGGAGGAAGAGCTGAAATGCCTCTATGAGATCGCGAATGTGCTGCCCGGCTTCCTCACAGAGCGCGGTTTCACGGCTCAGGTGACCGGCGGCGTAAAAAGGAGCAATTCGCCGCTTCTGGATGAGAATAACAAGGATTATTACCGGGATTACATCTCCAATAAGAACCGGTCGGAGTATGAGTCCCTGCATATCACCTTCTTTGACAGCAGCGCCAACTGCTATATGGAGGTACAGATCCGTACGAAAGAGATGGATGATATCGCGGAGATCGGCATTGCCAATCATGTGGCCTACGAGAAGCGACAGGAGCGGGAGCGCGCCCGCCGGCACGAGATCCCCGAGGGCGAGTGCGTCTGGTTTGACGAGGCTTATGAGCGGGGCATGCTGCTTCAGCAGCTGGATCTGTCCAAGGTGGATGTGAACATGTTCGGCGCAGCCAATAACAGCCTCATCAATGATGGATGCGGGCTGTTCCGCGGCAGACAGATTTTGCCTTATGAGCATTTGTCACGGTTTCAGAATGATCAGATCGATTAAAGACGGACGACGAGAGGAAGGGCTGCGACCCTTCCTCTCGTCTGGCTTCGCAGACACAAAAAGGACCCTCGCGTAAGCGAGAGCCCTTATACTACGCTATGTATTTATGCGTCAATCTGTGAGATAGCGTCCACGATCTGCTTGTGCTTCTCATCCACCGCAGCCCAGAGACTCATATCGGTCAGCGGCTTGTCTCCGCGCAGGGACTCTGTCAGTTTGGAGCTGACGGTATAGAGGGCGTCGAATCCCAGATTCAGCGCGATACCCTTCAGCGTGTGCGCCGCGCGGAACGCGGTGGCCCAGTCCCGGTTCGTAATGGCTTCAGCCAGCTCTTTGCAGGTGCCGTCATCCACATATTTCAGAACAAACTTCTTCACCAGTGCTTCGCTGGGAAGTCTCGAAAGTGTCTGCTCATAGTCGCCGCCCACAGCGGCATAGAACTGTTCAAGTGTCATAATTCAAATCTCCTGTGTATATTCTTATGTAAAGTACATTCCCTTTTTCCATCATACTCCGGATACAGGAAAAATTCAATTACAAAATAATTACAAAATATGTCTTAAGAGTATCTTTTTCCGGGGTTCCGGTGTATAATAAAAAAGATACAGACAGGAGGCAGATAAATGCGGGAACAGGATAAGATGACGATGGAACAGGCAGAAGCCAAGATGAGCGGCCTGCGGGAGGTATTCCCGTTTGTGAGATTGGTAAAGGGAAGTGTTCTGAAGGACAGGGAGCGCGAGCCGGCGGAGGGACTCCCCAGGGCCTGTCAGTGCTACGAATTCTGGAAGAAAGACAAGCCCTGTGAAAATTGTATATCCAGAGATGTGCTGGACAGCCAGGGCGAGGAAAGTAAGATAGAGTTTATCGACGATCAGATGTATCAGGTATTCTCCCGGTACGTGGAGATAGATGGAGAACCCTATGTCATGGAAATGATTAAGGAGCTGGATGAGAGAACCCTGCTGGATTCTGAGGGCTACGAGAAGCTGCTGAGCCATCTGACTGTCTACAACGAGAAGCTGTACAAGGACGCCCTGACCGGCGCTTATAACCGCCGTTTCTATGAGGATGAAGTCAAAGACATGAACGGCCCTGCAGGTGTGGCAGTTATCGATTTGGACGATTTCAAGATCTACAACGACACCTACGGTCACCATGCGGGTGACCTGGCACTGGAGACTGCTGCTGATATCATCCGGCGTTATGTCCGAAAGTCCGACATGCTGATCCGCTATGGCGGAGATGAATTTCTGCTGATCCTGCCGGATATCCAGTCCGATATTTTTACGGCCAAGCTGAAAATGATTCAGGAGCGCATCTACGAAGCCACCATAGCAGGCTATAACCGCTTACAGATGTCTGTCAGCATCGGCGGCGTCATGTTCAATAGCGGCGATATCAAGGAAGCCGTGTCCCGGGCGGACAAGCTCATGTACCGCGCCAAGAAGCGGAAAAATATGGTTGTTACCGAGTGGGATGTCAAGGATAATCCGAAAAAAGCGCCGGAGGAAGAAAGCGAAGATCTGCGCCAGCAGATTCTGATCGTTGACGACTCAGAGATGAACCGCGCTATTCTGACTGAGATTCTGCAGAAGGACTACCGTATCCTGAATGCGGAAGACGGTGAGCAGTGTATTGAAATCCTGGAACAGAAGGGTACTGCCATTTCCCTGATTCTCCTGGATTTGGTGATGCCGAAGATGGACGGCTTTGAAGTTCTTGCCGTTATGAATAAAAAGCAGTGGATTGAGGATATTCCGGTTATCATGATTTCCAGTGAAGATTCCGCCCAGTTCATTCAGAAGGCCTACGAATTCGGAGTTACTGACTATATCGGACGTCCCTTCGACGCGAAGGTTGTATACCAGCGCGTGTTTAACACCATCAAGCTCTATGCCAAGCAGCGCCATCTCCTGAGCCTGATTACCCGCCAGATTTACGAGAAAGAGCATAGCAACCGTATTATGATCACGATTTTGAGCCAGATCGTGGAGTTCCGAAACGGCGAGAGCGGCCCGCACGTGATGCACATCAATATTCTGACGGAGCTGTTACTGGAGCAGCTGATGAAGCGCAGCAACGATTACCATATGACCTGGTCGGAGCAGCAGATGATTGTAACGGCTTCCTCCCTGCACGATATCGGTAAAATCGGTATCGCGGAATCCATTCTGAACAAACCGGGCAGATTGACGGATGAAGAATTTGAAATCATGAAGACCCATACGTTGATCGGAGCTTCCATACTGGAGAAAATGGAGCTTTACCAGGATGAGCCGCTGGTTCAGATTGCCCGTGATATCTGTCGCTGGCACCACGAGCGCTATGATGGCCGCGGCTATCCGGACGGCCTGAAGGGCGATCAGATCCCCATATCCGTCCAGGTGGTGGCGCTGGCGGATGTGTATGACGCCCTGGTCAGCGAGCGTGTATACAAAAAAGCTTACTCCCATGAGCAGGCGCTCCGGATGATCCTGAACGGAGAATGCGGCGCGTTCAATCCGTTGCTTCTGCAGTGCCTCATGGATATCAAGGACAAGATTAAGTGGGAGCTTGCGAGTGGCATGACGGAAGATTATGCGCGGTGGGAAGACATGGCGGAAGTTTCTGAGATATCCACGGAATCCATAAAGAAGCTGACAGACTAAACCAGCTTCTTCCTTAGCAGCTCCGGATTCGTCGCGTAAATCAGCGCCGTATCCTTTGAAATCACGCCCTTCTGACAGAGTGCCAGAATGCTGGCGTCCATCGATACCATATCTTCCCGGTTCGACGAATACAGCAGTCCGTCGATCTGTGGCACTTTATTATCACGGATCATATTTCGAATCGCCGGAGTTACCGTCATAATCTCAAAAGCGGGAACCATCCCTCCATCCACGGTGGGCAGCAGCTGCTGCGATACGACAGCGTTCAGAACGGTGGAAAGCTGAATCGCGATCTGCCGCTGCTGGCTGGGCGGGAAGACGTCGATGATGCGGTCAATGGTATTGGCGGCGCCGATCGTGTGAAGGGTGGACAGCAGCAGATGACCGGTTTCGGCGGCTGTCATAGCCACGTTGATGGTCTCGTAATCACGCATTTCCCCGAGAAGGATGACGTCGGGGCTCTGGCGGAGCGCCGCACGGAGAGCTGTCACGTAGTTTTCCGTGTCCACGTGGATCTCCCGCTGGCTCACGATGGAGCGGTTATGGCGGTGCAGAAATTCCAGCGGATCCTCCAGCGTGATGATATGCGCATCCCGTGTCTGATTGATGTGATCGATCATGCAGGCCAGGGTTGTGGATTTTCCGCTGCCTGCCGGGCCTGTAATCAGAATCATGCCGCTTCCGGATGCGGTGGAATTGATGATATACGGCGGAATTCCCAGGGCTGTGTAGTCCGGCAGCTGGAAGGTGATCACACGGATCACGGCTGAGAGCGTTCCGCGCTGCTTGTAGGCGCTGACACGGAAGCGGGACACGCCCTGAATCGCGAAGGCGAAGTCGTCGTCGCCGTGTTCGTGCAGGGCCGTCATATCCCGGCTGCCTGCCAGCCTGTAGATGTTGTTCAGCAGGTCTTCTGTATCCGGCGGCAGCAGCCGTTCTTCATTTATCCGGTAAAGCGTACCGTTTTTGCGGAAAGAGCAGGGAAGACCTGCCACAATAAACACATCCGACGCATTTTCCCCCACTGCCTGTTTTAAAATCGTAACAATATCCATAGTGATCCTCCCTGAATTTTCAGTCTTCATTGGAAATCCCGATTCCCGGTGAACCGGAAGTGGAATTCCAGTCCCCGGTGTTGATGGTCTGCCAGGCGGAGATTACATATCCGTCTGTGCCGTCCGGGGAAAGCTCCACGAAAAGCGCCTGGCGATCGCTGATTTGCACCTGAAAGCTGAGGCTTTCCGTCATATGTTTCAATTCCCCGGCTGCGTCCAGCGACGCGATCTGCTCCTCTGCCTGATTGCAGACGGCATAGTAGGCTGTCCGCCGGTCTGCCAGCTGTCTGCTGAAACGGTAATCGCTCTGGGCGCCGGTAAGAGTCAGCACCGCGAATATCACCAGGCAAAGCACCAGAAAGACCACCAGAAGGGAAGAAGATCCGATGCTCAGAAAGGGAACACTTTTTTTCTCCTTATTCATCCGCGGTTCCTCCCGATAAATAGTGAACGGTCTCCAGCCGGTAAATTTCCGCTGAAGAATTCTTTTTTGTCATAATCGCTTTGCAGCGCAGCAGCTTTCCGCGTTCGGAAAAGTCCGCTGTCAGCAGATATGCCGCTGCGTCCGCGTCTGCCGCGCAGGGCTGAAGCTCCGCGTCAAATCCCACAGCTACTGTGAAAACGGAATCATTATCCGAAGCCGGATCCTCGGCTGCTGCGTCCGCGTACAGGGCAGCCAGCTTTTCTGCGGCGTCTGCCGCGGTTCCGGCATTGCTTCCGATCTCCGCTGCGTCCGAGCAGGCGGACACCGCCGTATGCAGCGCCCGGGCGTCCCGGCTTAAGGTATGGGCCCGCACAAAGATCTGTATGCAGATTGCGCTTGCCACCGAGAAAAACAGAATGGAAAAAATCAGCTCCAGCAGAAACAGGCTGGATGTACGGGGGCGATGTGTCATTTTCATGAAGCTGCGCCCCCTTTCGTGCTTCGTACCTGAACGACAGCCCGGGCAGTCGTGCCGTCCGTATTGGTGCAGGAGAAGGAGAGCAGGCCGTCATCCGGCCTTGTGAAGCTGAGCGACGAGACAGCCAGGATTGCCCTGCCGTCCTCTGCAGACGCGGGCGCGCCGTCCTTTACAAACAGCTCCCGCAAGGCGTCTTCATAGGCGTAGATATAAGTAGTATAGTCCGAATCCCCATAAGACTGCCGGATCTGAAGAGCCTCGCAGCCGTCGAAGGTTCCGATATCGATCTGTCCGTCCGCGTCATTCTGATGTACTTTCTCCGTCAGGTATGCCAGCGCCGTCTCCGCCGTATAGCTCCGGGAAGAATGGATCGCCGTGTCCCGGTAAACGCCGGTAGCCAGCAGAATCACCGATACCGCCGAAAAGGCGAATACGAAGAGCAGGGCCGCCGGAAAAAGAACATCGATGAGATGATGTGGGTCACGCCGTATCTGCATACTCATTTCACCTCCAGAATCGTCACATCCGGATACAGATTGGCTCCGGAGACGTGGTAATCCACGAAAAAGCGGTCATGATCATAGGTCAGTCCGTAATGCTTCGTCAGATATTCCAGGCTTTCGGGGTAAGCGCCCTCCACTGCGTAGCAGTAAGTAATACTCCGGTTCAGGGCTTCCTCAAGGCTGTCCCGCTGCCGCCGGTCCGTATCCGCCGAAAGGGACTGTATCCCCAGATAAAAGCAGAGAAAGATGACCGCGAAGACAGAGACGGACAAAAGCAGCCGAAGCTGTGGCCGGGATTTTTTCTCCGTTTGAAAACGCATGAGCAGCACCTCCTAAAGACTGGACAGGATGCCCATCAGCGGCAGCATCGCAGACAGCAGAATCACGCCCACAATGAGGGACAGGGTGATGACCAGCGTGGGCTCCAGAACCGCCAGGGTCCGGTTCATCCGATCGTCCAGATCCTCCTGGCAGAGATCGGCGATTCGTTCCAGTACCGCATCCAGTTCCCCGGTCCGGGCGCCGATGGAAGCCATCCGCGCGTAGACGCCGGTCAGAATCTGCTCCTGATGCAGGAGAGCCGCCAGATCCTGTCCCTCAGACAGCCCGTTCCGGCAGGCTTCCAGCTTCTTACAGAAATCAGTGTCTTCGATCAGCCGCTCTGTCAGCTCCAGACTCTGTTCCTGGGTGAGACCGCTTTTCAGGGAGATAGCCATTCCGCTGGCAAAGCGGCAGACAGAAAGCTGCTCCTGCATGGACCGGATCCGTGAAAAATGAAGTCCGATTTTCCGGAAAAACCGCCGTCCGCCCGCGGTGTGTGTTCCGGCAAAGGCCGCCGCGATTACCAGCAGAAGAAGTACAATGAACAGGATGGAATACCGGTTGAGCGCTGTGCCGAGTCCCATAAGCACCCGGGAAAATCCGGTCATCTCCGTACCCAGCTGCCGGAACACCTGCTGGAAGATGGGCATGACCTTTACAAGTAAAATGACGATAACCGCTGCCATCATGGCTGACATAATAAGCGGATAGGTCAGGGCGTTTTTAACATTGCGGCTTATGGCTTCCTCACGTTCATAGTGGAGCGACAGAGCCTTCATGACCTCGTCCAGGGTACCGGTCTGTTCGCCGAGCTCCGTCATGGAGAGAAGATAGGCGGGGAAAAGACCGGCGTCCGCAAAGGCCGTGGCGAGGCTTCCGGTCTCCTGTAAGCGCTCCAGCAGCCTCTGAAGCACCGCCTGCTCCTCCGGGTCCTTACTGTCCTCCAACAGAATGGAAATTCCTTCCAGAGAGGAAATGCCGGAGTGCAGGATAAGACTCAGCTGCCCGCAGAAGGCTGCCAGCTCCGGATTGGAAAATGCTTTCTGTTTTATCTTAATTTCGTCCATAATAACCTCCGTTCCGTATGGTTAATACGTGTATTTCACAGTGTAATGGCTGCCGTCGCCGATATACTTCTTTACGGAAGCCCGGTCGTTACCGGCCGCCAGCGTGGGATCCATCAGCGTCCAGTCCTTCCCGTCAAAGGAAATGATGCCGTCCACCCAGCCGGTCTCCTGAAGATAGACGCTGATCCAGGCGTGGTAAGCCTGCCCGGAATAGCCCACCTCCAGCTTCGTGGGAATTCCCTGGGATCGGAGCATGGCGGCCATCAGGGAAGCGTAGTCAAAGCAGATCCCCTTTTTCGAAGCCATCACAGCGTCGATATCCGGAATATAGTCCGTGGGAATATTCTTCGCCAGTTCCTCATCATAGGAAATGGTGCCGGTGACGTAATCATAGACCTGCTCCACATAATTCAGATCCGAGGTGGAAGCGTCGGAAAGCTCCATCCCGTATTTTACAGCTTCACTGTCCGCCGTGTACCAGCAGTACTGGTTCGGATAAAGGAAGGGCTTGAATTCATCCCGGAGCGAAACCTCAAGGTCCCGGGGAAACGCAAGAGCGTACTTGTTATCGTAGGCGTGCTCGTAGATCTCCAGGTGGTAGGAGCCGCTGCCGCCGGACAGGGGAAAGGTCTGATAATCGCCGGGCTTCAGAAAATAAGAGTAGAGCGTGCCGTCGGGCGCGGTCATCTGAAGCCGGGATTTATCTGCCGGGCCGGTGTAGCGGACCATCACGTAGCCCTCGGAGGTATTGGAAGCATCGATGGAGACGAAATCATTTCCATAGACGTCGGTTCCATCGGCGGATGGCAGCAGAAATTCCGTTACAGTGGTTCGGGGCGGAAGCGACGGATCCTGCGCGGATGAACCGTCGGAATCTGGACTGCCGCAGCCGGACAGAAGAAGCAGTATACAGATGAAAAAGAGCTTCATAAGGGAAAATCCTTTCCTATTTCATGGTAATGCGAAGGTGCAGCGTATTGCCGGCCCGATCGGGGACGCAGACGTCCAGAAAATGCTCCGGGCAGGAGAATACAGCCGTCTGTCCGGCCTCGTCCACCTGAAGGGGCGCAGCCTGACGGCCATCCTGATCAAGGGCCGTGATACTGCTGTATTCCACGCCGGAGCCGGAATCCTCCAGAGTCAGCCAGACCTTCCCGTCCTTCTGGGAATGAGAAGAGCAGGCGGGCGCTTCGGTGTCGACGCCGGAGACAGGAACCGTCACAGTCTGATACTGGTTATTGATAAGCGTCACAGTCACGGACAGTGTGCCATTGGCGCGGGGCTCGACGATGTAGGTATTCTCCCCGGCGGCAGCTACCAGAAGCCGGGCGCCGTCCACTTCTGCATAGACGCTGCTGACGGGCAGAAGCGTATCCACGTCGATCCGGTAGGTGGGCAGCCAGGGGGTGTCCGTGGGCTGAAGCTGCAGGCTGACCCCGGGATAGAGAAACAGAAGGGGCAGCAGACAGAACAGCAGGAGAATCACCACCAGAAGAATCTTCTGGAAGGAAAAACGCTCCCTGCGGTAACGGGTATAGGAAATCAAGGTCTTCAGCGGAATGGTATTGGGCTCCGCCTGACAGGCGTCGAAGATATTTTCCAGCATACGGTCTGCCAGAGCTTCGGAAAGCGCCGGAGCCGTCTTTTTCTTGAAAAGTATCATGGGAAATGCCTCCTTTACAGGTTCAGAATCGCGCGCAGGCGCTTCTCCCCACGACGCAGATAGCGGGAGACAGCGGTAGGGCGCAGATACAGAAGCCGGGCAATGCGTCGGATGGGCATATGGTCAAAATAGCGCATGGACAGCGCCTGGGCCTCCGTAAAGGGGAGAATCCGAAGCTGTCGGAGCGTATATTCGTGATCGCCGATGGAGAAGGTAAGGTCTTCCGAAGAACGGGTAGGGCTGGTCCGCAGAAGACGGCGCTCCAGGCAGGCGTGATAGTTCAGATAAGAGAGCCAGGGAAGAAAAAGCCCGGAATCCTGCAGGGAATCCAGATTCCGGAGCACCTGAATATAGGTCTCCTGCAGGGCGTCGCGGGCCAGGTATTCATCCTGGAGATAGTCGTAGGAAAAGCGGTACTGCTGCTGAAAAGTGGCTGCGTAAAGCTCCGCGAAGGCATTGCTGTCGCCCAGGACAGCCAGGTCAGCGAGTCCGGCGATATATTGCTGATCCAGATTATTCATAGTCCTGCTGCTCCTCCTTGTAGATACGCTGGTTGGATAGAGCAATCAGTTCGGTGATAGTGGGAGCGGCCTCCCCGTCCTCAAAGGCGATGCCATACTGATAGACAATGGGATAGGCGCCCTCCCTGGCGTTGTGGGCATCCGTCTTCTGCTGTACCCGGTCAAGAAAAAGCTGAAGCTTCTCCTGGGAACAGTCTTCGAAAAGCGCCAGAAATTTATTGCCGCCGTTACGCCCCACGAAGCAGAGATCCAGGGAGGTCAGGTGGAGAATGTTGGAAAAATCCCGAATCAGGATATTTCCCTGCATATGGCCGTATCGGCGGTTGATATCCCGAAGATTCGTCAGGTCGAACATGATGCAGCCCATGTGGTCGGGCAGAGGCTTATCCAGATAACGGTCAATCAGCGCGTCGCAGCTGAAGCGGTTGGCAATGCCGGCCACCGGATCGGAATGGACCACATGGTTGAGCTCCCGGTAATCCTTTTTATAGGAAGATAACAGGATAAAATCCGTCAGAAGAAAGGCGAAGGATAAAAGAAGCACCAGCCAGAGCACGCCGCAGAGAAAGCGTACGCGGGTGTCCGAGCCGGCCATATGGTAAAGCTCCGGATCCAGAAGCACCAGATCGATGCTGACCAGAGTGAGAATCAGAAATATGATAAGCTGAACTGTTTTGGCTATATCCAGTTTTTTCATGGGAAACCACCTCCTGAAGCAGTTGTATCCATTATAGCATATTTTGCCGAAAATCATAGGGGGAAAACGAAACCGCTGAAAAACTAACCTTTCGGATAGTGGACAGTGGATCTCCGCGATGATAATATAAGACTATATGGAAAACGAAAAGTGTTTATGAAAAAACAGGAAGAGAGTGAAGAGACTTATGCTGAAGGTTCGGATGCTCGGGCAGGAAGAAATTACCTATGGGGATCATCCCATTTTATCAGGAAAAAATAAAATAACAAAATCCATGGAACTGCTTCTTTTGCTGCTTCACAGAAGAGAAACGGGAATAGCAAGGAGCAGATTGGCTGACGCCCTTTACGGGGTGGAGGAGGTGGCAGACGCGGGTAACAGCCTTCGCGTGACCTTACACAGACTCAGGAAGCTCCTTTTGGACGCAGGAATGCCGGAGGAGGACTTTATTACGATCCGGGAGGGCGTATACCGCTGGAGCAGCAGGGAAGAAATGGATGTGGACGTCTGGAAGTTCCGGGAGCTGATAGAAGGAGCGGAAAAGGAGACAGACGAAGTCAGAAAGGCGGAGCTGCTGAAGGCAGCCTGTCAGATGTACCGCGGCGAGTTCCTGCCCAAGCTTTCCGGTCAGGAATGGGCGCTGCTGGCGGCAGCTTCCTATAAGAAAATGTACTGCGACGCCCTGACATGGATCATCGAGTGGCTGAAAAAGCGCAGGGAGTACGACGAAATTCTCTGCCTGGTGGAGACAGCCTGCCGCCTGTATCCCTTCGAGGAGTGGCAGACCGTGAAAATCGACTGCTATATCGCCCAAAATCGTTATAACGAGGCCATGGCGGAGTATGAAAATACAGCCCGGATGCTGGCGGAGGAGCTGGGCGTGGCTCCCTCTGAGCGAATGATGGAACAGTTCCGGGATATGAGCAGCCATATCAGCAACAGACCCGGCACGGTGGAAGACATCAAGCATGGTCTGCAGGAGGATAAAAAGGACTGGGGCGCGTTTTACTGTACGCCGCCCAGCTTCCGGGATGTGTACCGCATGGTACGCCGGAATATGGAGCGCAGCGGCCGGTC
The DNA here is from genome assembly GCF_040096155.1 of Laedolimicola intestinihominis. Taxonomy (NCBI): domain Bacteria; kingdom Bacillati; phylum Bacillota; class Clostridia; order Lachnospirales; family Lachnospiraceae; genus Laedolimicola; species Laedolimicola intestinihominis. The sequence continues at coordinate 65,283 of NZ_JBBMFE010000015.1, forward strand.
CGTTTATCTTCTGGTCTGCTCCCTGACAGACAGCCAGGGCCGGGCCATGGAACAGGGGGAGAAGCTGGAGCAGCTGGCCGGAAAGCTGGGCGATGCAATACATAGCTCTCTTCGGAGAGGGGACGCGTTCACCCGTTACAGCGCCAGCCAGTATCTGGTGATGCTGGGAGAACTGTCAGATCGTAATCAGCCGGATTACGGATTCATTTACAAAGGAACACAAGAGCTGGGAGAAACGGCTGCATTGCTGCGTGACTTCCCTGTATGACGAAGAAGGATGACATCTATGAGCAGAAAAAATATAGCATCTATGAACCTGTCCTCTCCGAACCTGGTCAATGTCTGTATCGATACGCTGGAGAACGGCGAGATACGAGGCAGAATGTATCATTATTATGGAGAGCAGCCGGTCCGGTTCGAAAGCATTCTGCAGCTTCTGAAGCAGATGGAGGCCCTGTTTGACGGAATAGCATTTCCCCAGGCCTCGACCAGGAGCCGGAGCTTTCGGAAGCAGTCGGCGGCGGAGGTTCCTTACAATATAGAAAAGCGGCCTGAGCGCCGGACGGACGAAGAACAGCTGACCGGGCAGAGAGGCCGGCTGGCCACGCTGCTGATACAGGTGGGATACCGGCAAAATTCCACCTGGGAGGGCGAAGCGTTATGGCTTGAGCAAAATGAAAAGAAAGAGTTCTGGAATGAGCTGGAGCTTCTGCAGCTTCTGGAGCTGGCATTACAGGAATGCAAAATTCAGGTAAATGAAGTAAAAAAATAAGGAAAAATTTGTTTTGTAATGCATTTTGTAACAGAATATCTCTTATAATAGGAAATAATAACAGGGAACTGCAAAGGGATACAGAGATAGGATGGACTGATTATGAAAAATACCAATACCTTCGTAGTAAAGATAGTAAGTCAGCAGAACTCTACCTGGCAGGGAAGCGTCACCTGGACAGAAGAGAAGAAGGTGCAGAATTTCCGAAGCGCGCTGGAACTGCTGAAACTGATAAGCGGAGCACTTGATGAAGGAGACATCGAGGCGGAAGGAGGAAACCATGAAAAGTAAAATGCTGAAGAGAGCCATTGCCATCATGCTTTGCATGGTAATCGTGATGGGCGGAGCGGAACATATGCGCGCCGGAAGCTCGGAAGGGACAGAAGAGACAACCACGGAGACGGCAGAGGAAGAAATCGTCCTGTCTGACGACGGAGATGAGAATCCCGTAGCGGACGCAGAGGAAGGACAGCCGAAAGCGCAGACCGAAGAGACACCTTCTGAAGAAGGACAGTCCGAGTCCAAGGCGGAAGAAGGACAGTCCGAGTCCAAAGCGGAAGAAGGACAGTCCGGAGCACAGAATCCCGACGCAGGAGAAACGAAGACAGGCGAAAGTGAAGAGAACATTCCGGAGGAAGAACTGAAAGAGAAGCCCATCATGGAGCTGACCTACGAGGACAGCCAGGTATCCATCCGGGTTACCGCAGATGAGGAAGGCAATATCCCCCAGGGCGCATCCCTTTCCGTTACCCCGATTGAGAAACAAGAAATCCATGACGATATGGACGCCGACGCGAAAGCAGAGGCGGAGGAGCTGAACGCCCAGTACGACGCCACCGCAGAGAAGCTGCAGGAGAAGGCCCAGGGCGAAGAGTACGACATCCTCGGTTTCCTTGCCTACGACATCACCTTCGTAGATGAGAACGGCGACAAGCTGGAGCCGAACGGATCCGTATCTGTATCCATGGACTACAAGGAAGCAGCCATCCCTGAGGAAGTAAAAACAGCCCGGGAAGCCGGCGCCGAGGTCGCAGACGTTACCCTGATGCATCTGGAGGAGAACTCCGACGGAGCAGTCAAAGATGTGGTAGACATGGTTGCCGATGAGAGCCAGGAAGCGAATGTGCAGACCACCGAGGCTACCGAAGTGGAAGCGGCGGAGTTTGTGACGGAGAGCTTTTCAGTATTTACGCTGACTTGGAAAGGTAAATCTGCGTCTGGTTTAACGATTCAGGCTGTAGATACAGAGGGAAACAGTATTGGAGCATCAGGAATAACAAAAAATATCAGTCAAGAAGCAGCGGTGACTGATATTGCAGATAAGCAGTTTAGAATATCTGGATATACCTTTTTAAAGGCAACTTTAAATGGTGTTGATGGAACAGAAATTAAACGGCTGAAATGTGAAGAGAAGGGTTTTATTTATAAGACCTATACGTGGTATTATAATACAAGCGAAAATGGTTATGGTGGTTGGCAAAATGTAAATAGCAATACAATTTATTTTGTCTATCGTAGTGCCTTAGTTGATCTGGAAGGCAATGCAGTTTCAACAACAAAGCATCAGGAGATGATTAGCAAAGTATCACAGGGAGACCTGCCGATTACCTGGAGTCGTTCTGCTACATACGTTTATAATCAGGGTGGAAGTGAAGTTTCGCTTGGCTTGGATTGGACATGGAAAGATGTAACAGATCATTTGAACGATCTGAGTATAACAAACGAAAATCAGGTATGGGATGGATCACGCCTGGGAACACATTACTTGGGAAATTATCTTCCCAACAATACAATTACTGCATCTGGCGACAAGCTGTATGATTCCGCTACATGGAAAATAAATGGCAGTAAGAGTACGGATGAGGCGCTGACTCGTTTTAGAGGAAGCTTTGATCTGGAAGAATTGAAAAAAGAAAAGGACTATGGTTATGCTGATTATGATTATACAATTGAATCAGTGTTGGATGATAGTCGGATTTATATTAATGACAATATGTTTGTATTTGTATATCCGGAAGGAGCAGACATTACAAACGAAAATTACAAAGATTATTTAGCATTTTGGACGGGAACTTCCAATCGCTTAGGTAATATTCAGTATTATCAGGGAAAAGCAGGAACCCTTGCATATAATAATATTGTATTAGGTGGCCAATGGGGAGAAGCTGGCGCTGACGATTCAAATAATCTGTTTTGCAAAATCACAAATGGCTGGTATGCAAAACCTGTAGAAGATGGTGCGGGTGGAATTATCCAGAGAGAACTTGCGAAAAATCCGAGTAACACAAGGTTTTATATTGATGTTATTACGCATGATAACGCTACAGGCGGAGGAATGTACCGACTTGAGATAAAAGCACAGAAGAAGCAGAAAACACCGGTAAGCTTCTATAAAGTAGATGCAGATAATACCAGTCGGGGCGTCCAGGGCGCTAAGTTTACAATGACATCTGAGAAGGGCGCTACATACTTCTTTACAAGTGGTGCCGATGGAAAGACCAACGAAAACAAATTGGTACCGGGGACCTATACTCTGAAAGAAAATGTAGCAGGAAGCGGATATCTTGGCTCCAGTAATGAATGGACGGTTGAGGTTACAAATACTGGATTCAGCATAACCCTGAATGGTGATGATGACGGAAATGCAACGGCAGGTACATTCACATCAGGCAGCAAAGCTGAAAAATGGTACATCACCAATAAGAAAAATGGAACCACACCGACACCGCCCACAACGGATCAGGATCTGGGCAAGCCGGAACATAAGAAGACCATCCTGAAGCAGGGAGAATATGATTACAGATTGTCTCTGGATGTGAAAGGAGAGGTAGGACAGGCCACGCCGATTGATGTACTGCTGATCGTGGATGAATCAAACAGTATGGATGGTGCCGGAAAAAGAAATGTAGATAAAGCAGTTGCACAGCTGGTAAGACAGCTTAAAGCTTCGGATATAAAAGACAATATTAAAATTGCGATAGTTGGATTTTCTGGAACGGAAGGTACGTGGATTTGGGATGGTATCCTTAGTGGACATTATGAAGATGAAGCGGACAATGATGCAAGAACGCGTATGGACTGGACGAAAGTCACTGAATTAGGTGCTTCGCCGTTCGGGCTGACAGTAGATGGTGGAACAAACTGGCAGGCAGGTGTTCGTGAAGGAGAAAAAGTTTTAGCATCCGGAACATCAGGAGCAAAGAAGTATGTTGTTTTCCTGACAGATGGAAATCCGACATATAAGTATGACGACAAGGGAATGACAACAGGTGAGGGGGATACGTATAAAGAGGAGTATTTGACTGCGGCAGTTACAGAGTGGAATAGTACAACTCATATGAAGAATGCTGTAAAGTATATCATTGATGCAAACAATGAGACGCAGAGCAAGTGTAGCGATTTCGCGTCAAAAGTTGGTGCAGAAAATCTTAGTGGTACAAGTGAAACAGATCTTACTACAGCTTTCGAAAGAATTGCAAAAGATATTACCAAGCCGGAATACAAAAACGTATCCATCACAGACACATTAAGCGATTATGCAGATTTTGCTGATGCAGAACACTTAAACTTAAAGGTTTACAGACAGAAAGACGGCGAAGCAAAATCAGAACTGAGTGCTTCCCAGTATGAAGTGGTTTGGGGCGAGGATGGCAAAACAGTTACGGTAAAACTTCTGAATCAGAAAGCTCTGGAAGAAAAGGTTACTTACACCGTTGAGTTTAACATCAAACCGACCCTGAAAGCCTACGCAGATTATGCAATGCAAAATGGCTATGGAGGAACAGTAGGAGATCCGAATACGGATACGGATACAGCAAATCCGACCAGTTCAGATAAGCCTGGTTTCCATTCCAATGATACCGCAAAAGTAACTTACACGGTAAATGGCAAGGAGGATCATGCAGAATATGCTCATCCGGTACTTCAGGTAGAGCAGGAGACCACAGAACATTCCGTAAAGAAGGTGTGGCGCGGCGGTGAAGAGGATTCCGTACAGGTACAGCTGACAGCCAAGTACAATGATGGTAACACCACTCTTACTGATGTACCGACTACCTATCAGTCTCTGACAACAGAGATGCGGAAAGCTCAGACCTTGAACGCAACAAATGGTTGGACATACAAGTGGGAAAACCTTCCGAAGCATTACTATTATACAGATAAAGACGGAAAGCTGGCGAGAACAGAGATTGTTTATTCAGTAGAAGAGATGAATCCGTCCAATAAGTATAATGTAACCTATGCGAAGAGCGAGGATGGAACACTCACCACCATCACCAACACTGCGAAAGCAAAGTGGGAGATTGTAAAAATAAGTTCCAACAGCGAAGAGATGAAGCTGGAGGGCGCAGCGTTTACCCTGACAGATACTAAGAATCCCGCAACTACCTATACGGGTACTTCCGAAAGTGGTGGAGTCGTAACCTGGAAAGACGCGGAAAATAACGATGTATCCATGATTCCGGAAGGCACCTATACACTCAAGGAAACCAAAGCTCCCGGCAACTACGCACTGAGCGAGGAAACCTGGACAATTATTGTAGGCAAGGACGGAAGTCTGACAGTCACAGACGCATCTGGTAAAAATGTGGCATTTGATACGACAAAGGAAACAGATGCTAACGGCAAGGAAACCGGTGTAGTAATTTACAGCTATTACTTCAAGAACACACCGATGTACGAGCTTCCGAGTACCGGAGGAATCGGAACCTATTGGTATACAATCGGCGGCATGCTGATGATGGCAGCAGCGCTGGTTCTGTATAGAAAGAAAAAGTATACAAAATAAAATGTATACAAAATAAAATGGGAGAAACCCAAAAAAAGAAAGGATGAAATGCTATGAAGAAGTACAGAAAGATTTGGGCGGTGTTATTAACACTGGCCATGGTGCTTGGAATGAGCATGACAACAATGGCGGCAGCGCCGACAAGTAAAATCGAAGTAAAGGGACTGTCTGCACAGGAAGAAGAAACCGTAAATCTGTATGCGGCAATTACCTTAAATGAAGCAGAGAATGCCTGGGTTGTAGCAGATTGGGCACAGCCTTATGTAACACTGGATACAGCAAATAATAAGTACATAGTAACTGACTGGGCGGGACTTTCCGCAGCCGCAGCTGGAACTCCGATTCAGCAGCAGCATGCAGTTGGAGTGACGAACGTTACATTTAACAATGTTCCGGTGGGCGCATATGTTATTACCGCATCAGGCAACAAGATTAACTATGCACCGATGGTAGCGGAGACTTATGATAATACAGCAGAAACGCTGCAGGCTAAAAACGCAGAAGTAACTGCAAAATCGACCGGATACGAACTGACAAAAAAGCAGAAGATTGAAGCAACAGGCAATAAATTTGTAAAACGCGGCGAGACGCTTACCTTTGAGATTACAACAACATTCCCGGCGTTTGAAAAAGCTGATTCAAAAGATAACGTATTTACTATTGTAGATACGCCGACCGGTCTGGATATTACAGATATTACAAGCCTTACAGTAGGCAATGCTGCACTGACAAAAGACACGGATTACACCATGACAAAAGATTCGGCTACAGGCGCAGTTACCATTGATTTAACTAAGTATATTGGTAAAGAAAATGCACATGCAGGCCAGACAGTAGTAGTTACCTATACAGCAATCGTTACAGCAGCAGAAGGAACAGCAGATGGAGGCATTTATAAGAATACAGCAAATGCGTATCGTAACGGAACAGAGACAGGTGGAGATAACGAAGAAGGCTGGACTGGCGATATCACACTGACTAAGACAGATGACGCTGAGAATGAAAAAGATAGAAAACAGCTGAATGGAGCAGAGTTTGAGGTATACAAGAACTTTGAAGAAAAAGATGGCAAAGTTACAGCAAATGAGACTGATAAGTTATATTTTGTAAAAGAGACAGATGGTGTATATAAGTTAGCATTATCAAATGAAGAAGAAGGAGCAACATCAACAGTAGTTGCAACAAGCGGTACAGTTCGGGTGAAAGGCCTCGACGAGGGAACCTACTGGTTCAAAGAGACAAAGGCTCCGTCTGGATATTCTATTAATGCAGCAGGAAAACAGGTTACGATTACGCTTCCTACAGCAACAGATAATGGTAAGTTACAGAATGTATCTGTAAGCGATACACTTACTGATACCAAGCTTTCTGCTCTGCCCTCCACCGGTGGCATCGGTACCACAATCTTCACCATCGGCGGCTGCGCTATCATGATTGCAGCAGCATTCCTGTTCTTCGCAAGTCGTAAGAAGAATGACAACAAATAAGTAAAGTAACAGAAGTTACATAAGTAACACGCGTTACAAGCAACACAGACGAGACATCATAGCATTTAAGGAGTCAGAGGGCGTTAGTCCTCTGGCTCCCATATAAAAACATTTACAGCAACAAGGAGAGTCCGGATGAAGAATAAAGGAAAAGTAATTGGAATAATCATATTATTTTTAGCCGGTTTGTCCTTATTGCTGTACCCGCTGGTGGCAAACCAGTGGAACAGTTACCGACAGAGCCGGCTTATCAGCACCTACGAAGGTCAGGTGTCCGACCTGGAAAATGGAGATGGCATTGATTACGAAGCAGAATGGGAGCGGGCGAGAGCCTACAATGCCTCCCTGCTTCCCAGCATCCTTCCCGATTCCTTCGCCATCGCCCAGGCGTCCGACGAACCGGATTCGGAGTACATGGCCAGCCTGAACCTGACCGGGGACGGCATGATGGGAACCATCGAGATTCCGAAGATTCAGGTGAAGCTTCCGATTTATCATACCACGGAGGCCACGGTGTTGGAGAAGGCCGCAGGCCATCTGGAGGGCAGCTCCCTCCCCATCGGAGGCGAGAACAGCCACGCAGTCATTTCCGCACACCGGGGACTGCCAAGCGCCAGCCTCTTTACAGACCTGGATAAGCTGGAGCTGGGTGATCATTTTCTGATTCATGTGCTGGATGAGACACTGGCTTATGAGGTGGATGACATTCAGGTGGTAGAGCCGGAGGATACTGAGAGTCTGGCGGTGGAGCCCGGCGAGGATCTGGTGACACTGCTCACCTGTACCCCCTACGGCGTGAATTCCCATCGGCTTCTGGTACAGGGACACCGGGTTTCCTACGATCCGGAGACGACCATAGCGAAGGAAGAGACGAAGGGTCAGGTCAGCATGCATACCAATTATCTGCTCTGGGTCATCGTGGGACTGGCTGTGACAGCCGTCTTTATCGCAGCCTTGTTCCTGTGGGATAGAAAGCAGAAGAAAAAAATGGAAAACACTGCGACACCGAAGGAGTAACCATGAAGCGAAAAATCACGAATCTTCTGGTGGGGCTGCTGTTTCTGGTTGGTCTGGGAGTTCTGACATATCCCACCATATCCAATCAGTGGAACACCTATCGGCAGAGTAAGCTTATCAGTACCTACGAGGCGGCCATGGAGCCCATGACGCCGGAGGATTTCTCAGAGGAATGGGAGAAGGCCAGAGCCTTCAACGCGTCCTTTACCGACAATAACCTCTACGGCGATGTATTTGGCGCTGAAGATACGAAGCTGGAGGATACGGAATACTGGAAGGTGCTGAATATCGCAGGCGACGGCGTGATGGGGTATCTCTCCATCCCGAAGATCAACATCAAGCTGGCCATTTACCACGGAACCGGTGAAGATGTGCTGCAGACCGGCGTCGGCCATCTGAACGGTACGAAGCTCCCTATCGGCGGAGAAGGAAGTCATTCCGTACTGGCAGCCCACCGGGGATTGCCCAGCGCGCGGCTTTTTACAGACATCGATCAGCTGCAGCCGGGAGATAAATTTTACATTCATATGCTGGACGAAGTGCTGGCCTATGAAGTGGATCAGATTCTTCCCATGGTAGAGAAAGATGATATGGATACGCTGACAGAAGCCATGAAGGTGGATCCGGACGCGGATCAGGTGACATTATTTACCTGTACGCCCTATGGAGTCAATTCCCACCGCCTTCTGGTGAGGGGAACGAGAGTACCTTATACCGGAGAGGAAGAAGTGCAGAATACAGTGGCAGAGACCATGGTTCAGGCAGTGCAGAATTATTACATGCTCTATCTGATAATGGGACTGTCTGTGACCATACTGGTGATATTAATCATGAAATTCCTGTTTGGAAGACACAAAAAGCAAGGAGGAAAACGCGATGATGAATAAGAGGGTGAAGATGGGAGGAGCGTGCATTCTGGCGCTGGCACTGACGCTGGCAGGCCTGAAGCTTCCGAGCGCGTACGCGGCGTTGCCGGTGGATCTGTCCCAGAAAGGCAGCATCGAGTTCAAGCTGGCGAAGAATGTGTACCCGGAGCCTGCGAATCCGGATGAGGAACGAGCGGACTATAACGAGGAGCTGTATAAGCTGCCTATGACCGTAAAACTGTATCAGGTGGCAGATATCACCGAGACCGGCGCGTATAAGGCGAAGGACGCTTACACCACTCTGGGCGTGGATAAGGTAAACAGCGAGACAAAGACAGAGGAATGGACCGCAATGGCGGCCACAGCGGCGGAGCTGGCAGCAGGGATGACGGAAGATTACCGGGCAGTCAAGGCAAAAGACAGTGACAGCGTAAAGCAGGAGTTGCCGATGGAGCTGGGACTTTACCTGGTGCTGGTGGACGATGTGGTGACAGACAGCTATATCTACAGCTTTAATCCGTATCTGATTTCCGTGCCGAATAATTATGTCTACAGCACAGGCAGCGACGCCTGGGTTTATAATCTGACCGGCGACAATGCAGTCGGCCTGAAGCCGGAGCGGCAGGAGCGTCTTGGGGATCTGGAGATTGTCAAGGATCTGATCGGCTACAATGCATCCCTGGGCGGCGCGTATTTCGTATATGAGGTGTCCGTACCGAATCCGGACGGAACCACAACAAGCAATGTATACAAGCTTTCCTTTACGGATACCGGAAGCCGGTCCCTGACCATCACGGATCTTCCGGCAGGGGCGGAGGTGACGGTGACCGAGGTCTATACCGGCGCCAGCTACTCGCTGACCACAGACCCCACTCAGAAGACGACCATCACCGCCAATCCCAACAGCGACTGGAAGGTAACGGGCGGCGATAAACCGGCAGAGCTGGAGCCCTACACGCCGAGCTCCGTAAGCTTTACAAATACTTATGACAAGCGCCAGAACGGCGGCAGTGGCGTAGTCAATACCTTCTATAAGAACGGAGAAATCGTAGACTGTCGAAATGACATCGATAAGGTGGAGGTGAACTAAGGATGAAAAGACTGAGTAAAAAAGCCCTTTGCCTTGCAGCGGCTGGTCTGGTGCTGGCGGGCAGCGCATCCGTGGGAAGCGCATACGCTTATTTTACAACTTATACAGAGGTCTCCGGCGGAGCAGTCTTTAACCTGGGACAGACGAAGACGGAGATTGACGAGCGGGTGGAAAATGGCACGAAAATCGTATCGATTCGGAATATCGGCGATTACGCCTGCTACGTCCGGGTAACCGCATTTGCGGGAAGCAGCTATACCCTGACCTTCGCGGACGGCGGATCCGGGAAATGGAGCAATGGCGGCGACGGCTACTGGTACTACAGCGACCTGGTTCAGCCGGGCGAGATGACGGGAACCTTGAATATTAAGATTCCGCAGGAACTCCTGGGGGATGTAACAGAGGACACCGAGCTGAATGTCATCGTAGTTCAGGAGTGCGCTCCGGAAAGCTACGACGAGAACGGGGCATTGCTCCCCAACGGACCGGCACGGTTTCAGAAGACGGCAGGAAATTAAAGGAGGACGGGCAAGATGAAGAAGAAAAAGAACAGATTTCCGAAAAAGACCGCCCTGCTCCTGGGCGCTGCGGCGCTCCTGCTTCTGGGAAGCACTGTGGGAAGCACGCGGGCAGCGCTGACCTACTACAGCGAGAATTACGTGGCGGGCGTGGAGATGTCCAGTATCGGCATCACCCTTCTGGAAAATGGCAAGACCGTCGGCGCCCGGAATTACGATAAGAACGGCGAGTGGATGGTGACCGGGGGAGAGCTGCTTGGGGATCTTCTGAAGGACGGCGAGCTCCTGGTACCGGGAAAGCCTTATGATGAGCAGCTGGAGGTACGCAACAGCGGCAACATTGACAGCTATGTGCGTGTGATTGTCACAAAAAGCTGGACAGATAAAGAGGGCAATGAGGTACCGGTGACCACGTTGGATCCGAATCTGATAGACCTGCATGTTACGGAAGCCAATGGCTGGGCAGAGGATACCTCCGCCAGGACGGCGGAGCGCGGCATCTGGTACCTGAACGGAGCGCTGAAGGCTGGTGAGTCCGTGGATTTCGCGGATTATCTGAGCATCGCCCCGGCGATTCGGGATATGATGACCAAATCCGTTGAACAGAGCGGCAATGCGACGACCTATACATATACCTATGATTATGACGGATATTCCTTCCGGGTAGGCATTTCCGCTGAGGCGGTGCAGACTCATAACGCAGCCGACGCGGTGAAGAGTGCCTGGGGCGTGGATATCTCCGATGTGATTACCAATGTGTCAGGAAATTAAGAGGGGGTACAAGAAGATGAAGAAAAAAGTATTGTGCCTTGCGATGGCACTGGTGATGCTGGCGGGCGGAAGTCTTACAGCCCATGCGGAAGAACTGAAGGGTCAGGACGGCTGGCGGGCCGAATTTAACGGGAAAAAGATTGTCAGCAATTTTGATTCCGGCACCCTGGCGGACGAAGCCGGCAATGTGCAGCCCGGCGACAGCATTACCCTGAAAGTAGAGATTAAGAATTCCGATACCGGTTCTACCGACTGGTATATGACCAACGAGGCCATCCAGTCCCTGGAGGACGCGGCGGATGTGGCCCAGGGCGGCGCTTACTCCTACCGCCTGGCTTACAAGGGTCCGAAGGGTCAGGAGATTGAGATTTACAACAGCGAAAATGTGGGCGGCGAGAGCGCCACAGGAAAGCTGGAGGGACTCCATCAGGCCACGGACACCCTGAACGATTATTTTTACCTGGACAGACTGGAGTCCGGCAAATCCGGCACAGTGACTCTGAAGGTAACGGTCGAGGGCGAAACCCAGAATAACGATTACCAGAAGACCCTGGCGAAGCTTCAGATGACATTTGCGGTGGAAAAGGTCACTGCAAGCGTGGTAAAGCACACGCCGGGTAAGGTACATACCGAGACAAGGATGATTACGAACCGGGTACAGACCGGCGATACGGCCCACATCCTGCTGTTTTGTCTGCTGGGACTGACCAGTGGACTGGTGCTCCTGTTTATCGGAGTAAAATCATCCAAAAGACGTAAGAACGGACAGAAAGGAGAGTGAGCCGAATGAAAGCATTCAAAAAACTGGCAGCAGCGGCAGCGGCAATCACCTTCTTACTGAGTCTGTCGATTCTGACTGCAGACGCGGCGGAGGCTCCGAAGGGATATTCCTATCAGGTGACGCTCCATGCGGGCAATCAGGGAACCATCGGCGGTCAGGACAGCGTAACCATTTCTGATTTGCAGTATGGGGCGCAGGTATCCTTTGACCTGAGCACGATTCAGGTGACGGATGATCGCTATTATGTGAAGGGCGTGCGTCTGAGCGGCCGCGACAACAATACGGTCAATGCCACAGCGTTCCGTGTGGAAGGCGACGCAGATTATGTGGTGGCATACGGTATCAAGGGCAATCTGGTGGCCTATACCGTGAAGTATCAGGACGCTTCCGGCAGACAGTTGGCTGCGGACAGCACGTTCTATGGAAATGTGGGCGACAAGCCCATCGTGGCTTACAGGTATATTGAGAATTATGTACCGCAGGCGCTGGCTCTGACCAAGACTCTGAGCGCCAATGAGGCGGAGAACGTATTTACCTTCGTGTATACACGGGGCGAGGCCGGAATCATTACGATTCCGGGCTCTGACACCACCAATGTGGTGACGGTGGTTGTGCCGGGCGTGACTAGGGTCAATGGCGGAGGCGCGAACGCAGGCGGTAACGGCGCAGGCGGCGGAGCAGCGGCAGGCGCGGACGCGAACGGCGGCGCTGCGGGCGAAGGCGACAACGACGATAACGACGATAATGTGGAGGTAACCACCCCCGACAACCTGGTAGACCTGGATGAAAATCAGGCGCCGGCAGCGAATATTGACCTGGACGGCAATGGCGCGAAGGCATTCCCGTTTGCGGCGGCAGTGGTCATCGGCGTGGGCGCTCTGGCGGCGTTACTGGTACTTGCAGTATGGATTCGGAAGCGGATGAAATCTGAGGAATAAAAAGCAGGAAAGAATGAGAAGAAGACGAGGATAGGATTCGGAGACGGGCCCTATCCCCGTTTCTGTTACGAAGTATCCGTAAGGAGCTGCCACCGGCAGATCCTGCCGGTATAAAGTATGCATTCGGAAAGGAAGCAAAAGCCGTGAGTAAGAATAAGAAAAAAGGCAGAAATCCGCTGGCGGTCATCTGCAGTACGCTGGGAACCCTGGCTCTGGTGGCGCTGATCGCGGCCTGCGTGCCCCTGACCATACCCCGGATGCTGGGTTATGAGCTCTATACGGTAGTCAGCGGCAGCATGGAACCGGCGATCCCTACAGGCAGTCTGGTGTATGTGGAAAATATGGATCCCACAGAGGTGCAGGAGGGGGACGTCATCGCGTTTTACAGCGTACAGGACGGAAGTGCTGTGATTACCCACCGGGTGGTGACCAACAGCACGGTTATGGGCGAGTTTATCACCAAGGGCGACGCCAACGAGGAAAATGATATGAGTCCGATTCCCTATTATTATTTCATTGGACGGGTCGTAAAATCGATCCCGAGGGTGGGCTCCATGGCGCAGACCTTTACCAGCAGCACCGGGAAGCTTGCGGCAGCCAGTCTGATGGGGCTGGGTGTAATTCTGCATCTGTTGGCTGCAGTCCTGAACAGAAAGAGAGAGAAAGAGGCGTGAAGAAGAGAATTTTAGGAAGATATGACGGTAAAAAGCGCAGCTGGTTCCGGCAGTTCAAAGAGTTTCTGGCGCTGCTTTTGCTGATTGTACTCCTCTTTCAGCTGGTGGTGGGGGTCTTTTTCGTGAAGGGCGACTCCATGTATCCCACCCTGGACGATGGCGAGCTGGCTCTCTATCTCCGCATCGTCCCGGAATACCATCGCGGCGACATCGTCTCTGTGCGTCTGCCTTCCGGCGAACAATACGTAAAACGTATCGTCGGTCTGCCCGGCGACGAAGTAGACTTTAAGGATGGCCGGCTCCTCATAAACGGCGAGCCCCAGGACGAGCCCTACGCCAACGGCGAAAGCGCCCCCGAGGGTAATAACCTGACCTATCCCTGCACCCTGACCGCCGACCGGTACTTCGTCCTCGGCGACAACCGCATCCAGTCCATGGACTCCCGCATCTTCGGCCCGATACTGAAGAGCGAGCTGAAGGGGAAGATGGTGGTGCATCTGAGGATTATCCGAAGGGACTAAAAAACATAAAAATATATCAACGAACAGAAAACGGCGTGGGGGGGGGGGGGGGGGGGGGGGGGGGGGGGG
>NZ_JBBMFE010000016.1:0-77912 GCF_040096155.1 Laedolimicola intestinihominis
GGCACTCCCCAACAAGATTCCCGCAGGGGCAAAATGAGCGATAAGCGAATTTTGGTACTGCGGTAGAATCTTGCTCTGAAAAACTCCGGCGTTCCCCGGCTTCCGTACTTTCCGCTAACAAGACGTTTCAAAAGGGCTTTGCTACCCGCTATTCCGGCATATCTTGAAAATTTTCCTTTCACTACCTACAACACCACGCAAAGCAAAATGGACGGAGATTTTTAGAATTTCCCCTTATTCCCTACAACACCACGCAAGCCGAAAAAGGCGGACAATGGCAGTATTTTTTTCTTTGATACCCTCCACGGATAAGTAAGGGATTTTGCCAACTGCGGCGGCAATTTTCCCTTTTGTTTTTTCATACTGGGGATTTTCAAAAATGCCAAACAGGAACGAAAAAAAGCAGCAAATCTGTTGAATAGATTTACTGCTTTCTGGTTGCCGGCGAAGCGGCGGTTATTCAGTTGTAGGCGGTAGGGCTATCTCCCAAAGCGGAACTTGAAAATAGCTGTGAGAAGCGTCTGGGTGATGTAGTCCTCTGTATCTTGGTCTACCCGTCCATTCACACGGGCGGCACATTGTATGCGGCGGCGGTAATACTGCAATACAGTTCCCACCGCTTCCGGCTCCCCGCTGGTGGCTTGGACGATTGTTTCATAGGGGAGAAGCCTATTATTTCTCATATGCCATTCCCTCCATTTCCGCTTGGAGCTGCCGTAGGACTTTTCGGATATGGTAGCCCGCTGTGCTGCGGCTGCGCCCGTACTGTCTGCCAATTTCGTGCTGTGGAATACGCTTGAAAAAGGACAGGTAAATCATTTCCCGCTCCCGTTCGTCCAGCCGTGACAGGGCTTCCGCAAGTAAGCCGCTGCTGAAAATGACCGTATCGCCGCAAAGGGTAAGTATGTATTCCTCGTCCGGCTCCGGGGCTTGGAAATATTCATCTGTCGTGCCTAAAGGGTAGTGCTTTTCGTCTGTGAGGTATTCAAGGGATATTTCTCTTTTGTGCTTCCTGCTCCGTGTCCTCGCTGCGTTGATCGTTGCATTTCGGATAACGACTTTGCAAAAGGCATGGAAAGTGTACTCGATATGTTCCCGATATTCTTCTGTACAGGTCATGGAAAATCCCCCTTTCCTCCCAAAAGGGCTGTGGCTGGTTAGTAGTTGCTTTTTATGATAGTAAGGGGCGGCAGCACTTTAGGCTGTCGCTCCTTGACTGCCTAACTGCAAAACCGGGCGGGGCTGTCAACGGCGGGCGAAGCCCGTTCATCTTGACCGTTGACTGGCTCGGCCAGGTTTGCTATTTATCCGGCAAACTTGAATTTATTTTAAGCTATCACGTTTTACCTTTTTAAGCCTTACTATCATTACCATAGGAATTTCTTTGTTGTTTTTGAAACATTCTTCATAAAATCCATCAATGACAAATCCAGCTCTAAAACAAAGGTTAAAAATATCTTGTATGGAACGATGATAATAAATCTGCTCCTCCGGTTGCCCTTCAATCGCTATACCATAGTAACTGTGCGGTGTCATATATTTTTCAGTCAACGTGATAAAACAAGGGTGTTGCGTTGCAAAGACAAAAATTCCGCTTTCCTCCAACAGTTCATAAACAGCCATAAGAAGTGGTTCAATATCCGTAATATCCATAATTGCCATATTAGAAACTGCTTTCGTAAAGGCTCGATTTCTTTTTAATTCTAATATACTTTCTCTATTGGTCGCATCCGCTACACAAAATTCAATTTGTTTTGCATATTGTGATTGCCGTCTTTTAGCCAATTCTATCATTTTTTTGCTGTAATCAAAAGCGACAATCGAAGCGCCTCTTTGTGCAAGATACGAAGAATAATTTCCATTGCCACACGCAATATCCAAAATGTAATCCGCAGGATTAGGAGATAGAAGTTCCGTTACTTTGGGACGCACTACCTCTCTGTGAAATTCATTAGATTTGTCACCCATTGCATTATCCCAAAATTGTGCGTTTTTCTCCCAGATTTTTTTACTTTCCTCTGTTCCCATGTTCTCTCCCACTCCCAAAATTTGCCTTTTTGCTTCCATTAAATCTTCCTTACTATATTCCATTGTTACCCTCCATAACTTCTGATTGTTGCCGTCTTGACTATTATGTATCTTTTCTTTCCAAAATGGTATAGGCTTTTATTTTTATAATGCTGCAAAACTTTTCTTCTGTAAGGTATTCAAAGGATATTTCCCTTTGCCGCCGCTATTGGAAAGCCAAAAGCAGCGGCTTTTTTACGCGATATGACCGAAAAGTCTAGAAAGCAGGATATGTCATCATTTGTCATTTCTTCTCAATGTAATAACTGCATGGCATATCAAGCCAAATACAAGAGAAAAACAGCCACCGCCAAATAGTGATGCTCCCCACCCTGCACCCGACATTGTCATAAAACCGCCAACAAAGAAAATACCAATGCCAAGAAATATCCCGACACCATAAAAAAGTCCAATTGCCATATCATACTTATTAAATTGTCGTTTCTCTTTTTTTTCACATGTTTCCATTTTTGTTATTACTTCCTTCGCAAAATCGTCCATGTGGACTCCAAAAAGAAAACAAATTTTTTTCAACGTATTTAAATCGGGTTCATTAACATCTCTCTCCCAATTCGATAGCGCCTGCCGGGTAACATTCAATTCCCCAGCCAGTTCTTCCTGTGTCATTCCCGATTGTGTTCGCAGATGACGTATTTGCTTTCCTGTTGTAATATCCGTCTGTTTCTGGTTCAAAATGGTTCCTCCTCTCTGATGCTGATTTTATCAATATACGATACATTTATGCAGACAACACCACGGATCGGCTTTTGGCTGGACAATTCCAATCAAACACCACAGCAGACAGCAGAAACCATTCTGAACACCAGGAAGCCGGTATGATTGTTACATATAAGGGGAAGAAAAATTTCTTTTAAGTACTTGCTTTCCTAAAACTGATGTGATATAATAGCTTCATTCCAGAAAAGGAGTAAAAAATATGCGGCAAGGTATTCTTAAATAAAACTATAATCAAATAGTGGGAACAAAGAATTATGATAGCTCCTTTTGTGGGGGCTTGGTTTTTTGTACCCAATTTAAGAATACTTTTGCCTTATCAATTTTGACATATTCAAAAAACAGCAATCACAAATAGGTGTATGCTGTATATGTGTATGTCCGCAAATTAGAATCCCCAGTGGTAAAAGTATTTTACTGCTGGGGATTTTTATGCCCTTTGGGGCTGTAAAGGGAGGACAATCACATGAAAATAATCAATATCGGCATTCTGGCCCATGTAGACGCAGGAAAAACTACATTGACAGAAAGTCTGCTATACACCAGTGGAGCGATTGCGGAACAGGGAAACGTGGATAAAGGGACCACAAGAACAGACACTATGATTTTGGAACGGCAACGGGGAATTACCATTCAGACAGCGGTTACTTCTTTTTATTGGAATGATTATAAAATCAATATCGTGGACACTCCCGGTCATATGGATTTTTTAACCGAAGCATACCGCTCTTTATCTGTCCTTGACGGAGCTGTTTTAGTCATTTCAGCAAAAGACGGCGTACAGGCACAAACCCGTATATTATTCCATGCGCTTCAGAAAATGGACATTCCGACAATTATCTTTATAAATAAGATAGACCAAAATGGGATCGACCTGCAGTGTGTTTACCAAAGCATTAAAGATAAACTTACCAGTGATATGATTGTCATGCAGGAGGTTTCCCTGTCGCCAAAGATAACCATGACCGATATTTCTGATTTAGACAAATGGGATATGATTATTTCCGGAAGCGATGAACTATTAGAACGATATGTTGCAGAGGATTCTTTGGATATACAGGAATTACAATATGAAAAGTGCAAAAGAACCAGATGCTGCTCTTTGTTTCCTGTTTATCATGGGAGTGCAAAAGACAATTTAGGAACAGAAAAACTGATTGAAGCGATTATAGAAACTTTCATTACAGAAACGGACGATATTCAGTCTGAATTATGTGGATATGTTTTTAAGGTTGAGTATACAGAGCGGAAAAAACGGCTTTCTTATTTACGCCTGTATCATGGGACGCTCCATTTACGGGATACCCTGCTGCTGTCAAAAAAGGAAAAAATAAAGATTACAGAAATGTGTATTCCGTCAAATGGTGAAATCGTCCCGGCTGACCATGCCTGTCCGGGAGAAATTGTTATTTTAGCTGATGATACTTTGAAACTGAACGATATCCTGGGAAATGAAAAACTCCTGCCTCACAAAACACGGATTGATAATCCCATGCCATTACTTCGGACAACGGTAGAGCCGCAAAAGCCGGAGCAAAGGGAAGCCCTGTTAAATGCCCTCGCAGAGATTGCTGATACAGACCCTCTTTTGCATTTTGACATTGATACTGTTACCCATGAGATTATGTTATCTTTTTTGGGAAAAGTACAGTTAGAAGTTATTTGTTCGCTATTAGAAGAAAAATATCATGTGGGCGTGGCTATGAAAGAGCCTTCGGTTATTTATCTGGAAAGACCGCAAAAAAAAGCGAGCTGCACGATTCATATTGAAGTGCCGCCGAATCCGTTTTGGGCATCTATTGGTTTGACTGTAACACCGCTTCCTGTTGGAAGCGGAACACAATATAAAAGCGAGGTATCTCTCGGCTATTTAAACCAAAGTTTTCAAAATGCCGTCATGGAGGGTGTGCGTTATGGAATGGAGCAGGGCTTATATGGCTGGGGAGTGACAGACTGCCAAATTTGTTTTGATTATGGAGTTTATTACAGCCCGGTCAGCACCCCCGCTGATTTTCGTTTTCTTGCGCCTGTCGTGTTGGAGCAGGCATTGAAAAAAGCAGGGACACAACTGTTGGAACCATACCTTTCCTTTACCCTTTTTGCACCGCAGGAATATCTTTCACGGGCTTATAATGATGCACCAAAGTATTGCGCAATCATTGAATCAACCAGACTTGAAAAAGATGAAGTTATTTTTAAGGGTGAAATCCCTGCCCGTTGTATCGGTGAATATAGGAATGATCTGAATTTTTATACAAATGGAAGAAGTGTCTGCATTACAGAATTAAAAGGGTATCAGGAAACTTCCGGCGAGCCTGTATTTCAGCCACGCCGCCCGAACAGCCGTTTAGACAAGATCCGGCATATGTTTCAGAAGATAATGTAACGTCTTGCGCAATGCAAGCGTTCATTGCTGGCTATTGCGAAATATCCCAGAAGGCCGGCTCCCAAGGAGGAAACGTCAATGATCCTGCCTTCAGTGATTATACCTCTATATTTTGTCTGGTGCATTAAGGAAACCTCAGACACGGTAAATATGTCCTATAACTTCTGATGGAGGGGGAACTCCTCCTTCCGTTATATCTATATAGATTTATTAGATTGGACTTTGTAACTATTAACCAGTAGTCGTTCTTGACTACACCATTATTATACTAGGAGAATGTAACTTCATGTTTGCTAAAAATTCAAAGGCATATTCTGTCTACCTGCTGTTCCGATTTGTCTGTTCCCTGGCGGTTTCTATGTCCACAGTGCTTTCCATCGTGTACCACCTGGAGGTGGTGCAGCTGGATGCTTTCCAGCTTGTCCTGGTAGGGACGGTTCAGGAGACCTCCTGCTTTCTGTTCGAGATGCCCACCGGTGTGGTGGCGGATTTGTATAGCCGTCGGCGCTCGGTGCTGATTGGAATGTTCCTCTACGGCCTGGGCTTTCTGATGGAGGGTGCGCTACCGTGGTTCGCGACGGTTCTGCTGGCCCAGGTTGTCTGGGGTTGCGGTGATACCTTCATCACCGGCGCTCTGGAGGCGTGGATTGCCTCGGAGGAAGAGGACAAACCCATAGACAAGGTGTTCCTGCGGGGCAGTCAAATGGGGCAAATCGGCGGCGTTCTGGGCGTGGTGCTGGGCACACTGCTGGGAAACATAAACCTGCAAATGCCTGTCATCTTGGGGGGCAGTTTGTGCTTGTTGTTGGGGCTGGTGTTGGGTCGCATCATGCCAGAAACCAACTTCTCCCCTGCTATTGAGGAACGGCAGGGCTTGCTTAAAGACTTTGTCTGCCTGTTCAAGCTCAACCTGGGCTTTGTGAAAGGCGCACCTGTGTTGCTGACGCTCTTAGCAATCACACTATGCGGGGGACTTGCCAGTGAAGGCTTTGACCGGCTCTCCACCGCTCATTTTCTGGATGACACGGTAATACCCGTTATCGGGCCGCTGAACAGCGTCACTTGGTTCGGTGTTATCAGTCTTATCGGCAGCGGCTTAGGTATTCTGGCTTCTCAGTTGCTCATCGCCCGCATGGAGAAAAAAGGGACTGTCAGCCGAACCAGTGTGGTCATGTCCACCAGCGCCGGGTATATCCTGTGCCTGGTTCTCTTCGCGGTGGGGCGGAGCTTTTGGTTCATGTTGTTGGTGTTCCTGCTGGCGGGGCTTATGCGCACCATCAAGGAGCCTGTGCTGGCCGCCTGGATGAACGACCATGTGGATGAGAAAATGCGCGCCACAGTCTTTTCCACCAGCGGACAGCTGGACTCTTTAGGGCAGATCATCGGCGGGCCTATTGTGGGGCTGGTAGCCCAGCAGGTGTCCATACCCTGGGGGCTGGTCTGTACCGCTTTCCTGCTGTTGCCCGCGCTGTTCTTAGTGCCGGTGGCGGGAAAGAAGCGGGATTGATATGGCATAGTTAAGTTTACTGACGAGCGGGAGATTACTTCCGCTCGTCTTCATTTAGTAGCGCAAAATTTGAGGACTCTTTATTTCCTTATTCGGTATAGCGGAGGCGGCTGTCAATTCGACATAATTTTCTTGTGATACTTTACCGTACATGAGCATTTGCACCTGGGTTGTCATTTCCGTAGCCCTCCAAGAGGTTGATAACGCCCCAAATGCCAAGACCTGCTCCGAGAGCGATAACGAGTGTCTGTAAAACGCCTACTGCGCTGTTGAAAAATGCCATAATATAACTCCTTTCTGCCGCTGTGCGGCTGCCCGAAAAAGGGCATAAAAAACGGCGGTCAGTTTTCGATAACTGCCGCGGTCATAAGTCCCCGCGCTGCGTTTGTTGCTGCGGCGCGGCGGTATTCAGTTGTAAGGGTGCGGCTTCCTGCCGCGATACGCGCAAGGAGTAGGGGCGCGTACCATGTAGCCCGTGTTTATTATTTTTACTTTAAGCTCCCTCCTTTTCAAAAAGTGGTGTGTAGACAGGCATAATGCCGTACTGCCGTTCCCGGACAGCTTCGATATACTTGATATAGGAAATACCTGCCTGTCTTGTCCTGCGTTCCTGTTCCCGCTGCATTTCCTCGGCAGCTTCCACAAGCCCGCTGATAGCCCGGATTAGCTGCTGTTTTGCCTTTTTCTTTCTGATACGCTTATTCATTTTCTGTGTCCTCCTGCAAATCTGCTTCGTCAACTTCGTAATAGTCAAATACCTCGTCCGGCTTTACGATTGCAGGACGGCGGCGCAAGTGCTTTTCCATGTCAAAGGCATTTTTCTTGTCAAAGTCGGAAAGGTACTTGTACTTCGGGTGTTTGGTAATATCGTATTTTTCGGAGAAGAACGGACGCACCCCGCGTAGTTGCAAGATACATTTCCCGCCGTCCATGACCGCAATTTCATCTTCGCTCATAAGCTGCTTGCCTAACTTCTGATAGTTCAGCCCGTGGGAAAGCTCCCGTCCTCTTGTTTCGGAAGTGTTGAAGCTGTCAATGGTTTCTTTCCCCAAGATTTCCGACATTTCTTTAAGGGTCGTTTTCTCCTTGCCGCCCAAGAACAGGGTCGTATCGCAGTTGCCGACAATGGTATCGGCGTTGTCCTTGTAGATAGCCTTTAGCTGCGACTGGCTCTGCAAGATGATGGACGCGGAGATTTCGCGGCTCCTTATCGTGGCAATGAGTTTTTCAAACTTCGGTATCTGCCCGATATTTGCAAACTCGTCAAGCAGACAGCGCACATGAACAGGTAGCCGCCCGCCGTACACATCATCTGCCTTGTCACAAAGCAGATTGAAAAGCTGTGTGTAAAGGATTGATACAACAAAGTTAAAGGTGTCGTCGGTGTCGGAGATAATAACAAAAAGCGCGGTCTTTCGGTCGCCTAAGGTGTCAAGCTCCATTTCGTCGGTTTCCATCAGCTCGCGCAGTTCCCGAATGTCAAAGGGGGCAAGACGCGCACCGCAGGAAATGAGGATAGAGCTTCTTGTTTTTCCGGCAGACAGCAAAAACTTCTTGTACTGGCGCACCGCAAAATGTTCCGGGTCTTTTTCCTCCAAGCGTTCAAACATGAGGTCAACGGGGGATTGAAATTCCGGGTCGTCCTCGCGGGCTTCCGACGCATTTATCATTTCAAGCAGCGTCGTAAAGTTTTTCTCATTCTCCGGGGCTTCGTACCAGATGTAGCCGATAAGGGCGCAGTAAAAAAGCCGTTCCGATTTCACCCAAAAATCCTCGCCGGATTTTTCCCCGTCGCCTTTGGTGTTGGCGATAATGGTATTTACCAGTTTCAAAATATCCTTTTCGCTGCGCAGATAGGCGAAGGGATTGTACCGCATGGATTTCTTGAAATTGATGGTGTTTAGCACCTTGATTTTGTACCCGCCCCGCTGCAAGAGCTTTCCACACTCGATTAAAACCGTTCCTTTCGGGTCTGTGACAACATAGCTGCTGTGCATTTGCATTAAGTTGGGCTTTACAAAAAACCTTGTTTTGCCGCTGCCGGAGCCGCCGATGACAAGCACGTTTTTGTTTCTTGCATACTTCGGGTGCTTCGGGCGGCTGCTCATCATCAGCCTTTCGGTCTGCGTCAGCAGCACGTTATTTTCAAACATGGGGTCGATATATGGCTTTATATCCTCGGCATTGCCCCAACGTGCAGAGCCGTACTCCATGCCCTTACGGTATTTCTTTGCGTTCTTGCCTTTCACATAGACCGCAAGCCGGATAACGACAGCCCCGACAATGCCGATAAGCAAATCCATAGGGTTAAAACTCGGCAGGGCATTTGAAAAGGCAGCGGAAAAGCCGCTGCCAATGGAAACCAGCTTGCCGGAGAGGTCAGCCCCCGGCGAGAGCCGCACCGCCTGTCCGACTTTATCAAAGAGATACACAAAGAGCAGATAGGGGGCGTTTAGGATAAGCAGCTTCTTGATATTCGGCTTCATAGCGATACCTCCCTGTCCTTGTATTTTGTCTTTTGACGGTTCGCGTTAAGCTGCTTTGCTGCTTCCCGGAATGTGGCAAGTGCCTTTCGGATAGAGGGCTTTTGCTCCTGTGTCAGCTTCTTTGCGGAAAACTCCTTAAAGGCTGCGGTCAGAGCGTCCGCGTCCCGCCCCTTGAAAAAGACGAGATAACGGGGCGGCGTTTCGGTGCTGTCTTTCTTTAGGGCAAAGTCGATACCGTATTTTTTTGCCGTCTGCTCAAAGGCTTTGATATTGCCCTCGGTTATCTCAATGTTGGATAGCCCCGCGTTCTGCTTCGCAAGCTGCTTTAGGGTCTGCTTCCCGTGGGGCTGTTTTTCCTGCTGCTTTTTTGCCTGTGCAAGCATGGCTTTGATTGCCTTTTGCAGCGTTTCAGCGGTCAGCTTCGCTCCCTTGGCAGAGAGCGCAACCACTTTTTCGTTGATTTCATCTTGCAATGTTTACCGTCCTCCTTTCCCGGTAGTAGTGATAGTGTTAAGGTGGTACGCCGCTTTTGGGCGTGAAAAAAGGGCGTCCGTTCTTCACGCCGCCCCGTTAAATCCGCACCCGCAGCCCGTTCAAGTCCTCGGCGCGGATACCTACAAGATACCAGTTGTCCCCGTACTCAATCCGGGTCGGCTTCCATTTGCCGCCTGTGAATACGTCCATGCACTCGCCGCAATGCAAGCCGCCGTAATAGTCGGCAATATCAAAGCGAATATCGTAGCGGTCAGCGGTTTCGTCAAAAATTAAAGCTCCTGTTTTCTGTGCCATGTGGTAAATCCTCCTTTTTTCGTTTACAGGCTTTCGCCCTCGTTGTAGGTGTAGTAGTCCGGGTCGCCGTATTTAGGCTTGCCGGATAATGCGCCGCTTGCCATGTCGTGAGCGACAAGGGAAGTATAATAGCTGTCAATGGTAGACGGGGCATTGAAAAGAACCGCCTTTAGGTACTGCTTGATATTGCGGATTTTCGTGGTGTTCTCCTGCATACAGTCAAGGACAAAGCGGATATGTTCGCTGTCCAGCTTCATAAACTTTGACTTCACAAGCTCGGCGGGGTAATCGTCCCCTGCAATACGGATTTTCTTTCTTGACGTACAGACCGTTTCAAGGATAATGTCAACAATCTCATTCAGACGGTCATGGTCAAACTTCATATCCTGCAAGAGAATGTTATACTCGATATTGTCCTTGATGATTTCCTCATACACTCTGTAAGCGTCGTTCCTTTCCGTTCCTTTCCGTTCCGGCGGCTGTGCCGCTTCGTCCTCGCCATAAGGCAAGGGATTTAGGGAATGGATAGGAATGGAATGGGTACTTGATAAATCCGTATTTGATTTTTCTTTTTTTTGTAAGTTAGTTCTTGATATATCTTTATTTAATTGCATTGGATTTTCCGACGTCGGATTTTCCGTTGTCGGGTTATCCGCTGTTGGATTTTCCAATACCGGGCAATCCAATTCCGGCGGCTGCGGCTGTTCGTAAATGGTGTACTCGATTGCGGTCATTTTGCCTTTCTCGTCGCGTCCCTGCCGCCTTGTGATATATCCGGCTTTTTCAAGCTCCCAAACGGCGGTACGGATAGCGTCGATACTTTCCCGGTTGATGTAGGACAGCCCTGCAAGGGTATAGTCCCAATCCTCCGGCAGGGACAGCATTTGAGATAACAGCCCCTTTGCCTTTAAGGAAAGCTCCTTGTTGCGTAAGTGGTGGTTGCTCATTACGGTGTAGCCTGTGTTGCGTTCCACACGGAAAACTGCCATAGCTTCATCACTCCTTTGCTTTAGATTTGTTGCGCAGTAGAACGCGGATTTTGAGGGGTAAGGTATCTTTTCCTTGCTTCCTCTGTTTTGCGTTCTGTAAGCCCGATAAATCAAGGCTTTTTTTGCCCCTACTGCGTAACATGAGGGCATAAAAATAGCGGCGTTCCTGTTCTCCCAGTGAGAGAGTGAGAAACGCCGCTGTGCGGGTCGCTATTTCATTTCTTCTGCTATCAGTTCTTGCATGACTTCTCCAAAGTCTGCCATGAAAGAAAAGATGAAGTATTCCAAAACGTCGGGGTCTGCGTCCATAGGCTCGGCTTCCTCTGAAAAAGGCAAGCCCATTAGCCCATAAAGCAGTTTGATGATTTTGAACAGCTTGCCCCGGTCGGTGGGGTTGTTCATGGTTACAAGTACGTTGGTAAGGCGGTTGATTGTTTCCATGTCGCCGCCTGTCGTTACCCATACCATTTCCGCGAACGGCTGCGTGATTGCCCCGGCGACAAGGTTTATCTTATCCTTGCCGATTTCGCCGGACGGAAGTATAATACCCTTAGTCAAAAGTTCGTTTTTCATGTCGTCCTCCTTATATTCTGTGGTGCTAAAATGGTGCCCGGTCTTACAAAAACACCTTATGCGGAGATATGACAAGAAAAATGAAGATATGCGGAAAACCTTGATTTTAAGCCATTTTCACATTGGTTTATAAACATTTGTGAGGACTTATAAAAGGTTTTGCGTCTATCAAATCAATAAAAAAGATGATATAACGCAAAACAGGAAATGCAAAAAGTTGTTTTCGCTCTTCCCTATCACATGTTGTAAACGCATGGGGTCAGTTCTCTAGGGAGCATTAGATATTTTCTTTCAAAATAATTCGATGCATTGGTTGAGCGGATTATTTTGGAGTTCCTTCAGATACAAAATGTTCACATTAAGCGTTTGCGGTTAGCCATAGCTCTTTATAGCAAGTATACAACAAGATATTGCATGTGCAATATGTATTGGTGTAGCAATATATAAAAATAATCAAGAGTATCTAAATACAACCATATTATCTGCAAGTGGCGTTTTACGGGAACTTTTGAGAGAATGTCCCAGAGTATAGCTCGGGGCGTATATAGGGAAGAAAGGGAGATATACTGTGTTTGCGACTAACAGCATCTCATAAGAAAAAATGAAGAGTAAAAATTTGAAATACTTAGATTTGGCAGCTTTATTAGTTGCATTTTATGGTAGTATTGTGTGGGGGACATATATTTATCTGAATGTTACGCCTATAAAGAAAATTGTCATTTTATTTATAATAGTGGTGGAAATTGAGGGTTACTTCTTGTCTAAATTTATGATAAATAATTTAGAAAAAATTGAAATAGTAACCTGGCAGATGACAAAAAAGCAAAAGGGAATTGTTTTTATAAGTGTGGCATTGATAACTTTCATAGTAATGTTAATATGGTTATTGGGATACTATCCTGGTTCTTTTTCACCAGATTCTATAGCCCAATATACTCAGGCGATATCTGGAAAATATGATGATTGGCATCCGGCATGGCATACATTGGTATTCTTTACATTCCCGCTAAAAGTATTTAAAGTACCTGCATCGATAATTGTGATGCAAATACTATACTTCGCATTGATTTTAGGCTTTTTAGTTTTAACGATTTGTGAATTGAGTAATGTAAAAATAGCAGTAATTTCGTTTGCGTATATAATCTTAAATCCTTATGTGGGATATATTATGTTATATCCCTGGAAAGATGTAGGATTTGGATTGGCAAGTCTGCTTGTAACTGTTATTTCTGTTCGATTGATTTTCAAACAATCTGCGAAAGAAAAATTATGGAAATGTATTCTGCTAGGGATTGTGATAGCGAGTGCAACGATATTCAGACATAATGCAATTTTATATACAGGTTCATTACTAATAGTGCTTTTCTTTAATCTGGACAAAAAGACATGGATAAAAATATTCATCTTTACAATTGCTGCATTTATTATAATCAAGTTCCCGGTGTATGATTTTTTTGAGGTTTCAAAAGCCGAAAAGCGCATAGTAGAAGAGACAGGACTGCCTCTTACCGTAATAGGAAATGTCGCAAAAGAAACGCCAGAATTGATGGATGAAGAACTTTCAAAGTTTGTTTATTCTTTGGCTGCTCCAGAGCAATGGCAGGAATCCTATCAGTGTGGAAATTTTAATAACATTAAGTGGATAGCGAATCTTTCTGCGGTAGAAGAACAGGGTGTCGAGGGAATGTTGCGTCTCATGATGAAATGCTTCAGACTTTCTCCTAAGGCGTCAATTGATGCAGTAATTGCATTAACAGATATGGTTTATGGATTTGAAAATGGAATGGAAGGGAATGTGAGTCCGGGAATAGCGGAGAATATATACGGAATAACTTATTCGCCCCCGCAAAGCGAAAAATGTCAGGCGCTTGTCTCGTCCTATGCAGCTTTTATTAACACGTCAGTTTTTAGATACTTTAGAACATATGGCATCTGTTTGTTTGTGATCTTGGTAACAGCTCTAAGCAAATTGAAATTTAATTCATGGAACTCATGGAAAAAAGCATTTATGGTAATACCTATCTTTGTTTACGATTTTGGAACGATGCTTCTGCTTACGGGACCGGATTCAAGATTTTTCTTTATCACATTTTTAGTAACGCCACTTTTGATCGTATGGGCATTCAGTAAAGAGAATTAAAAAATATAGATTCCCTAAAATTTTTTTAAATAGATACGGGTATGCAAAATAAGCAGTCAGTACATATGCGACATTGGGGTCAGGCACTCGAAAGAAAGTATAAATTCTGTAAAATATTCATGAATCGGTTCAAGCATGACAAATATTCTATACGGCTTCCATACCGAAAGCGCATGCCATTCTTCGTAAGTAGGTAATCGGTTCTTTCCATACTTAGTTGAAGAGACTATGTACTTACTAACATTGGGGTCAGACCCGTGCGCCCAGTCGAGGGCATTTCACCGAGCAGGCGGAAATTCTGCACGAAAAGAGAATAACCAACTCATTCGTTAGCGAGTCTTGCATGATTTACAGGTAACTGGAACTGTGAAGCGTAGACAGCGAGGTAGTAGGGTAAGTATGGAACACCGAAATCCCCAAAACAGTGGGGTCAGACCATATGAACGCAATATGAACAAAAGGTAATAAATTGTCAGATAAAACGAGCGGCAATACAATGAAGAAAAGCTAAGTTTTATTGAGAATCTCAGGCGTCCCAGAAAGGTAATTGGGATTGTTCTTTCTGCCAAATAGTGGTAAACTTAATAATAATCAGTTAAATTGCATTTTGATAATTTGCCCAATAGAACAATAGCTGTTTTATTGGGCATTTTTGCTATTAGGGGATAAAAATTGGAGAAGGAAAAGTTTATTGATGGGGCGGCGGAATGCGGCGGAAGTGCGCTGGGAGCAGTGGCGGGCGTGGGAATAAGCGCAGCCATTGCAGGCCCTACAGGAGTAGTGGTAGGCGCGTTATTTAGCACAGTGATTGAAAACACATTTAAATGGGCAGGAGAAGAAATAAAAACACGCTGTCTGTCGAAAGTGGAAAGCAAAAAAATGAATGCTGTATGCCAGTTGGCAAAAGAAAGAATTTCAGAAAAACTGGCAGCAGGAGAATGTCTGCGGCAGGATGATTTCTTCAATACAGAAGAAGGAGACCGAACTTCAGCTGAAGAAATCCTGGAAGGCACATTATTTGCAGCGCAACGCGAAAATGAAGAGAAAAAGTTACCATATCTGGCTAATTTATACGCCAATATAAGTTTTGTTGAATTTATTTCCCGGCCTATGGCAAATCAGTTGATTAAACTGGCGTCCTCTGTTTCATATAGGCAATTAGTAATTTTGTCTGTTATCGGTAAAAGTCAGGGAGGCGACTGTGATATAAAATTGCGCAATACTGCGTTTAGAGGTTTTGAGAATTATGATGGTGCAAGTATTGCCGCGGAGATCTATGACCTATATCGTAGTAGCCTGATTATCTCGAGCGATGCAATTTTGGACGCAGCGAGCTTTACACCGGCACTACTGGTAATGAATGGATTAGGAGAGTTGCTGTATAAATATATGGAACTCTATAATATGCCAATAGATAAAGAGGGGCAAGAGATTATCGAATTTCTGACAGATAGATCGCCGAATCCGGAAAAAGGAAAAGTTGTAACAGGTCAGTTGCCAATAGAAACAAGGGCTGAAATAGAGGCTATGGTTGAGAGGAAGACGGCTGATATACCGCAATTGCGGGTTCGAAGAGAAATGAACAGTGCAGGTGGAGAAACAGTTACGATCGGATAACATAATATAAAAGTTACAGAAGAAATTATTTCGTGAATAGTGGAAATGGAAAAAATGAGGAGTATTTGACGAGGCAAATCAAGTATATTTTGCCTGAAATGATATGAAAAAGGATAAGAAGTGGGAAGTTATAATAACAATTATTGTCAGTATTACTGGAGTAATTATAGCAGGATTAACCTATGGAACCAATAGGCTACA
Organism: Laedolimicola intestinihominis; assembly: GCF_040096155.1. Lineage (NCBI taxonomy): Bacteria > Bacillati > Bacillota > Clostridia > Lachnospirales > Lachnospiraceae > Laedolimicola > Laedolimicola intestinihominis. The sequence continues at coordinate 15,491 of NZ_JBBMFE010000016.1, forward strand.
AGCAAAAGTAGCTAAAAATGAGTCGCTGCCTAATTTTGTGGTGGAAGAAAAAGCAGAATATGATGAAATAGCAGACAAGACAATTGATACAGTAATTGAGATATCAAATTTAGAGGGAAGGTTAAATAACTATAATTCAGAAACGATCACAATTTTACAATGTCAATATATAGATGAAGAAGGAGAATTTTATAGTGCGGATATTCCGGTTGAAAATTATTATATTATAGGAGTTAAAAGTGGCAACAAAGTTGGAGTTATAGAAAAAAGAGAGACGGGATCTAACTATGTAAAGCTTGCTAATCTGGAAAATGATATTAGCAGATATAATAGGGGATTGAATATGGGGACTTTAACAATTATCCCCAAGTCGTATATAAAGATTTCGTATATGAATTTATTAGATGAGAAAGAAACGGTATATTATGAAACGGAGATATTAAAGACAAACTTAATTGATAATGAAATAGGACAACAGCAATTTGATGAATATCATATGCTTTCTGAAAATAATTTGGGACTGAATATTAATACGACTAATAATGTGACAGTTGAAGATTTAACGGATAAAATTATGAATGCCTCAGAAAAGGCAATAGAATTTAAAACAGAGGGAAAAGGGGAAAGAGCGGGAATGGATATAATTGATAAAATAATACCTTTATTAAGTACTATATTAGGTGCGTGTTTGGCTTATTTTTTTGGTATAAAGCAGCAGAGAAAGCTTGATAAAAAGAATAAAATGCTTGCGGCATCACAATTGTATTATGATTTAAAAAGTATAGAGGATTATTTGAAAGAGGAAACCGGAGCTGTGAATTTGAGGTATTCTAGTGAATGGCAGGTTATAGTGGCACAATGTGCATTCCTGGAGCCAGAACAAGTGAAAAAAGTATATGATATATATGATAAAGCGTATAATTATAACTATTATTATAGATCCAAAGAAAAACGAGGGAAAAAGATCGAGAAAGATAGTATTTTATATTATGGCGCATTAAAGAAAACGATGTTTGGCGAAAAAGGAAATTGTATTGACGAAAATATGTATAATTCAGAGTATAAGGAACTTCTGGAATGTTTAAATAAAGAAATGCAGAAGAGATAGATGTAAAATATATCTGTAAAAGCGTAGCTACTTTCAAAAGCTGGATATTTAGTAGTTATGTAGAAAACATAAATTTAATGTTTATATTAGGAAGAATATAAGGAATGATCACGCATGAAAATTTTGGAGTCTTCAGTAACAGGCAATATAATGGGATTTTGTTCTATATTACTTGGTATAATAAGTATTATATTGACAATAAGAACTATGAAAACTGCAACAAGAATTGAAAGAGAAATGAAGGAAGCAAAGATAACAGCGTTGGATCGAAATCGATTTCAAAAGGATAAAGTTGAGTATTTGAAAACGCTTCAGGCAAAAAGAAAAAGTGTGTCTGAGACGCAGGTATTGTCTTATCAAAGCTGTAATAATGTTTTATCAATAATAAATGATATTAAGGGATATGACTCTATTATAACGAATGCGGACATGGATATTATCAAGCAGCAATGGGACAAGTTACGGCAAATATCATTTTTATTACAAGAAAAAAGAAAAAATGAAACGGTGCAAGAATTTGATGTTATTGTCTCAACGATAATAAATATACTTTCAAAAGGAGAATATGAGTTATGATGGCAGAACAGGTGGAATTTTTCATTGAAGGATTGATAGAAAAAACAAAAGAAAAAAAATTAGACTGGCAACCGTTTTCTGCGTTCAAAGGGAAAAGAGATATTATTGTGGAACTAGAAAATGGAAGAGGGACATTTGATTACGGTGTAAATGCCATAAGGGAGTCAAACTCGTATTTTTTAGAATCAGGAGATGGCTTTGTATTTCTTTTTGAAATTTACCATGGAGATCCAGAAGTGACATCACCTGCTATGGATACAATTGGGTTAATGGTGAAAATTAATAGTGTATTACCGCTAGATGATTTAACCTATAATAATGAAGAGGAACAGGAAGCATTAGAGAAATTGAAGCTTTTGATTGAGAACTATCTTGAAGAAAAGTATTGTTATCCGGATGTCTTGTATAATTTTATGCATCAGGTGCTTAAAATGGAATAAAGGGGAAAATCCAAAATGATAAAGGAATTGGTAGATAATTTAGTTATTATTTTAAAAAGCACGGAAACGAAAAAGTTTGTGCATAAGTCAGGAGAGAATATTGCGACAATGTGTTTGAATAAGGACATATTGAGCGGAGAAAAACAAATTGCAGATGAGGTGATGATATATGCCAAAGCGTATGCAGGATCTGATTGCACAGTATGTAGAAGCTGTTAGAAAAATTTATGGTTCGCATGTACGACAGATCATTCTTTATGGATCATATGCAAGGGGAGATTTTCGGTCTGATTCGGATGTGGATATTATGATTTTGGTGGACATGTCAGAACTGGAATTAAAGGCATATGGACAGCAACTCTCTTATATGACGTATGATTTTAACCTGGATCGTGATTTGGATATCAAACCTATTGCGAAAAGTGAAGCGCATTTTAATAAGTGGGTAGTGAATTATCCGTTTTATTCCAATGTTCACAAAGAAGGAGTAGTTTTGTATGGAGCAGCCTAATCAGGAAATTGGTACAAAGTGAGATTTGGTTCAATATCGTCTGGAAACAGCAAAAATGATTTGAAATCTGCAAGAGCGTTATTTGCCATTGAAGATTTCAAAGGAGCTAATAATAGAGCATATTACTCGATTTTTCACGCAATTAATGCCATACACGCTGTCACTGGAAAAGCATATAAAAGACATAAAGATGCTATAGCAAACTTTAATAAGGATTATGTAAAAACATCCATATTTCCCAGAGAAATGGGAAGAAAAATAGGACAGGCAGAAGAGATTCGTCATGCCAGTGATTATGATGATTTTTATATAGCCAGTAAAGAGGAATCAGAACAGCAAATTTCTGTTGCAACTGAATTTATAGATTTAGCAGAAAAGTATTGCATGGAACAGTTATAGGAAAGGAAAATAGCCCAATGATTTTCATACGCTACCCCAAGTGTTCTACCTGTCAGAAAGCTCGAAAGTGGCTGGATGAACACCAGATAGAATACACGGAACGCCATATTGTGGAGCAGAATCCGTCTTATGAAGAATTGAAGGTGTGGTACGGTAAGAGTGGGCGAAAAAATTAAATATTTGAAATAACGGAATTTTTTTTAAAAGTGAAACTTTTTAGGGTACATAATTGTTATATGAACGAGAGCAATTGAATGCTCGTCACACATATGAGGAAAGGGGTCCCTAAAAAGATGAAAAGAACAACAAAGAAGAAAGAAAAACGCAGGAAAAGTATTAATACAGGAATGATATTGGCGTTTTTCGGAGCATTGATGGCAGGAGAGACAGTAAGACTCCCTATTTGTATCGTGCCGAAAATGTCCTGTACAATGTCGGTACGGATAGAATTTGAAACAATGGACGGGGAAATCAGGGCGGAACCTCTGGAGCATGCGGTATTTACAGTTCCATATTATGAAGGAAATATGGAGAGATATATAGACGGATTGAAACTGGATTGGGAAGATGGGGATGGTAATAAAATTGTGTATTTCCCATTTGAGAAGGTGACGGCAATACCGCCAAAAAAATGAGTGTCAGGTTGCATTGTCTTAAATTTATTGCTGATACTACGTATTTTAGATGTGTTTCATCTGCTTTTAAATCTTCCATTAAACTGTACAAACATATACAATAGGGTTATCCAATACAACGTTTATGCGGAGCAAATCCTATGTATAATGAAAATTTCTGTATCCGAAGAATTAAAGAACTGATGAAAAAGAATGACGATACGTTATATCGGTTATCCAAGCGTTCCGGTGTTTCGTTGTCTACGCTTGCGTCTATGTTTGAAAAGAATACGGATCCGCGTGTGGAGACCATTGAAAAAATCTGTGCAGCCTGTGACATTACGGTTTCACAGTTTTTTGATCAGTCCTCTATGGATTTGACAGCGAATCAGCGCAGACTTTTTACGTCGTTCAATTCTCTGAATCCGGAGCATCAGCGAATGGTAATTTCTTATTCCAGTTTTTTAGAGAACGAGGAGCGGAGACGCTGGCAAATCTGAATATTTGTATATTGTGCGTGAACAAAAGCCGGGCAAAATGGCAAGCCCGGCTTATATTTTTATGTGGATTTCTGGTGCTGTAAGCGGTACGTATTTCAGACCCCATTACATCGCCTTTTGAAACTTTTATTAAGCCTCGCAAACATATACAATAGGGTTATCCAATACAACGTTTATACGGAGCAAATCCTATGTATAATGAAAATTTCTGTATCCGAAGAATTAAAGAACTGATGAAAAAGAATGACGATACGTTATATCGGTTATCCAAGCGTTCCGGTGTTTCGCTGTCTACACTTGCGTCCATGTTTGAAAAGAATACGGATCCTCGTGTGGAGACCATTGAGAAAATTTGTGCAGCTTTTGATATTACCATCTCACAGTTTTTTGATCGTTCGTCACCGGATTTATCAAAAAATCAGCATAAGCTGCTGGCGTCCTTTAATTCTCTGGATAAAAAGCATCAGCGGCAGGTCATCGCCTATTCCGGATTTCTGGAGCGGGAAGAGGAAGGGAGCCGGTATAATAAAAAATAAGGGTCGGCACTACACCGACCCTTCCTTCTTAAATACAACTAATATTGTCTTAAGTAAAATCTTAATATCCAATCCCACACTCCAATTACTGATATACTGTGTATCGAGCTTCACGACTTCTTCGAAGTCGGTAATGTCGCTGCGGCCGCTGACCTGCCACATGCCGGTGATGCCGGGTTTGATGGCCAAGCGGGCGCGGTGGTGGAGCTCGTACTCGCTGACCTCGCCGATGAGGGGCGGGCGTGTGCCGACAATACTCATGTCACCCTTCAGTACATTGAAGAACTGGGGAAATTCATCCAGGCTGGTACTGCGGATAAAGCTGCCGATGCCGGTCTTTTTCGTGCCATCCGGCAGGATTTTATTGCCGATGACCCGGGGATCAAAATCCATCTTGAACATTTTGGCGTCGCCAAGTTTATTCTGAGCCATCAGAGCGGCTTTGCGTTCCTCGGCGTCCAGATACATGCTGCGGAACTTGTACATTTTGAATTTCTTACCATTTTTCCCCACACGCTCCTGTGAGAAGAAAATCGGACCCGGAGAGCTGATATAGATGGCCGGGGCCACGAAAATAAATACGATGCCGGTCAGCAGGCAGCCCACAAGGCCCCCTGCGATATCCATGGCGCGCTTAATAAAGAGCTGCTTGGCGGAAACGAAGGTCATGCTGGTGGTCAGCACGGTGTAGTTACCGACCTTTTCCATGATCTGCTTTTGGCCGGGGATATTGACCTCCCGGGACAGATTCAGGTGTACCGCTACGCCGGATTCCACGAATTTATGGACCAGATCCTGAAGAAGCGGATCCTCCTCGACGGAAGGAATGATCAGAACCTCGTCAATCCACTCCTGACATACATACATGGGAGCGTCTGCGGCGCCTGCGACAACCGGGATACCCTCAATTTTCTGGCCGGTCATATCGCGATCAAGGATGACCAGACCGGAGAGTGTGAACATCTCATAGTTATTTTTCTTCAGGTTCCGGACAGCTTCAGCGGCTTCGCCGGCCCGGGTGACGATCAGCAGGGAACGGTCGCCGCCTATCACCATACGGCGTCTCAGGATGGTTTTCCATATCTGCCGTACTGTGTAGGTCAGAAAGAAATAGATCACATACATGATGCCCAGCATCAGGCGGGAATAGTCCTGCGCGTCCTGAACAAGATAAAGATAAAATACGCCGAGAGCACTGACGATGACCACGTGCTTCACGGTTTCCATAAATTCAATATAGGGTCCTCTTTTCAGGACGTTTTTCAGCGTCTCGAAAAAGAAGAGGGTAACGATGTCCGCAAACGCGATAAAGACAGCCATGTTCCGATAAAGAACGATGGAGTACGGATTTCCTTCGAAACCGCGGATGATATATGCGAGAAGAAAGGCGGCCTGCAGGCAAATCATATCCAGAAGGATAAAATCGTAATGCTTGAACCACCCGGTCGATTCTTTTTTGTACATAGTACAACAAATTCCCTTCAAATTAACAAATTTTGTAACAGATGCTTTTCTATGTGTATCATAAAAGATTTTGCGGTGCTTGTCAAATAATAAGTATCTGGGATATAATAGATAAAATAAAGGAAGGAGACTACCGATGAACTGGATAAAAGAACATGAGATAGATTCCTGGCTCCTGAGAGGCGCCGTGGCACTGATGCTGCTGTTCCCGGCTTTTTACAGTCCCTACACAGATGTGTATCAGAGCGCGTATTACGCAGGGTTCTCCTGGGCCTATTTTCTGGTGGTATTGTATATGGCAGTGCGGGTCTGGAATAACAGGGACAGGCTTCCGCGTATATCCATAGCGGCGATTGTGTATTTTGCGGGACTGCTGATTTATAATCTGCTGTCGCTGTATTTTAATCATAAATATCTGCACTGGTACTGGGAGCAGGTTAATAATACGGTGGCATTTCTATTGCTGGCAGTGATAGCGGGCCTGGGGGAAGGCTCAGAAGAGAAACGGGACGGAACGATCCGTTTCCTGATGTATTGTATCATACTTTCCAATATAGGCAGCATTATCTACTACGTGATGGGCTATACCAAGCTGCTGATTTGCAATAATCAGTTTGTGCTTTTTGAACTGCCGGAGAATTTTTACGAGACCCGTCATTACTGGCTCTACAGCCATAAAAGTGAGTACGCGGTGATGCTGGTGGCTTTTATCGCGCTGCTGGTGGCTTATCGGAAGAAGTTCCGCTCGCAGCTTACCTTTGTGGCAGGAGAGGCCGTGCTGTTATATTGCCTGTATCTGACCCATTCCTGGACCGGTATCGCAGGGGTATTCCTGATTTTCGCTGGCTATGCGGCGGATCAGATTGAGTGGAAGCATTTTCGTTTTAAGGCATGGTATCTGGCGGTATTGGCTGTGTTCGGTTACGCGGGCTGGAAGGTGGCCGGCGATGTGCTGGCGGAACGGAATATCTGGAATCTGGGAGGGAGAATTCCTATCTGGAAGGGTGTGTGGGAGAGTGTGATTCTCAGACATCCGGAAGGCTGGGGCATGCGTTTTGGCGAATCCGCCATTGATGTAAATGGAGAAGGCTGGTGGTTTGTCAATAACGCCCATAATGTTTTTTTTAATCAGATGCTCCGCTTCTCCATCCCCGTCGGCACTATTTTCACCCTGCTATTCCTGGGTATCGTCATCTATACCCTGGTGAAAGGCCGCAGCTTCCTGGTGACAGGTACCTGGATTGCGTTGCTGGTTTTGCTGGACATGGACTATGCTCTGATGAGCACGGAGATGGCTCTGCTGTTCCTGATCGTGTGGCTTATCAGCATGTACAGAAAGCCTATTTATAATAGGAAAAAAGCCATTTCCTAAATGTAAAAAAAGCATAAATAAATTGACTTGCGTCCCCGGAAATAGTAATATCAATGGTGTGTATACAAAGAAAACAATGGAACGAAGCGGGAGAGTATACGGACATGAAGGAAATGAAATGGTGGATGGATATCGTAAAAAATCTGACCATGCTGACCCAGTTCAGCTTCACGCTGGTGACGCCGCTTCTGATGTGTCTGGGCATCTGCTGGCTGCTGTGCGCGAAAGTGGGACTTGGCGGCTGGATCTATATTCCGGGATTTTTCTTTGGTATGGGAGGCTCCGGAATGGTAGCCTGGAAACTTTATATATCCGTGACCGGGAAGCAGAAAAAGGAAGAGACAAAAAAGCACATTTCCTTTAACCGGCACGAGTAGAAAAGGTGGAATCTATGAGCAAGCTTTTGGACAATATGCAGCCCGCGATCAAAGAGGAGACGAAGCATGTGGCGATTTATACAGCCACAGGCGTGGTACTTATGTGGCTGCTATTTCTGGTACTTCATTTTACGATGCCGGAGAAGGTGCCGTTTAACTATACGGTGATTCTCGGCGGGCTCGGCGGCGGGGCAGTCGCTGTTCTGAATTTTCTGTGGATGGGTCTCATGGTGCAGAAGGCGGCCGCGAAGGCGGGCGACCAGGACGCGGTGAAGACTCTGGTAAAGGGAAGCTATTCCCAGAGAATGCTGTTTCAGATGCTCTGGGTGATCATAGCGATTGTCGCTCCCTGTTTTCACTATGTGGCGGGGATTCTTCCGCTGCTGTTCCCGGGAACGGGAATCAAGATCATGGGGATTTTGAAGAAATAGTTGGAACTATTGGAATTTGTGAAGATAGGAGGTGAAGATGCATGGAAGTGGATATTTCAGGTGCTCGGGTCTTTTTCACGATACCGACGAATATTCCCATACTGGGCGATCTTCAGATTAGTGAAACCCTGGTGGTGAGCTGGATTGTCATGGCGCTGATTACGGGGCTTTGTATCTGGCTGACTCACGACCTGAAGGTGGAAAAGATCTCCAAGCGTCAGGCCGTGGCTGAGATGCTGGTGGAGATGGCGAACAAGTTCGTCATCGGCAATGCGGGCGAGAAGTTCCGGAAGCTGATTCCCTTTGTGGCGGCTCTGTTTGCCACAAGCGTGGTTTCCAACCTTATCAGCTTAATCGGTCTTCGGAGTCCGACGGCGGATCTTTCGACGGAAGCTGCCTGGGCCATCGTGGTATTTATCATGATCACAGCTCAGAAGATCAAGACCAGCGGAATCGGCGGATATCTGAAGGGATTTACCACTCCGATTGCCGTCATGACGCCGTTCAACGTGCTGTCCGAGCTGGCTACGCCCATCAGTTTGGCCTGCCGTCATTTCGGTAACATTCTTTCAGGCGTGGTTATCAACGCACTGATTTACGGAGCCCTGGCTCTGGCCAGCAGCAAGCTGCTGGGACTGCTTCCGGGCGTGCTCGGAGGTGTGCTGTCGCAGATCCCGATCCTGTCGGTAGGTCTTCCGGCGATTACGTCGGTCTACTTCGACTGGTTCTCCGGCGTGATGCAGGCATTTATATTCTGTATGCTGACGGTGATGTATATCGCCAACGCGGCAGAGGAGTAAGCTCAAAAGGTTATTAAAAAATGAAAAAACCATTTTAGGAGGAAATGAATATGGAATTTCAGTTACTTGCAAAAGGTATCGCATTAGCAGGATGTGCAATTGGAGCAGGACTGGCGCTGATCGCCGGTATCGGACCTGGTATCGGAGAAGGTAATGCCGTATCCAAGGCCTGCGAAGCTATCGGACGTCAGCCGGAGTGCAAGGGCGATGTTACCTCTACCATGCTTCTTGGTTGTGCTATCGCAGAGACCACCGGTATCTACGGTTTTGTAACCGGTCTGCTGCTGATCTTCGTAGCGCCGGGTATGTTCATGAACTTCCTGGCATAATCCGTAACAGAATCACGGAGTATAAGAAAAACAGGAGGTCAGGACATGGATGTACAGGAATTAGTTGGTCTTGTGCCATGGACGTTTGTCGCGCAGATCTGTAATCTGTTTATTCAGATGTATCTGATCAAGCGTTTCCTGTTCAAACCGGTAGGTGAGATGCTCGAGAAGAGAAGAGCGCTGGCAGACGCGCAGATTCGCGAGGCCGAGCAGGCTAAGGCGGACGCGGACGCCATCAAGACCGAGTATGAGCAGAACATGAAGGAAGCGAAGGAGAAGGCAAATGAGATCCTTATCACCGCCCAGAAGACGGCGGCGCTTCAGAGTGAAGAGATGCTGAAGGAGGCTACAGCCCAGGCGGCTGCCCTGAAGTCAAAGGCAGAGAGCGACATCGCCCAGGAGAAGAGAAAAGCGGTCAATGAAATCAAGGATGAAATTGGCGGCATGGCCGTGGAGATTGCCGGTAAGGTAATCGAGCGGGAGATTAGTGAAGAGGATCACGCGAAACTCATTGACGAATTTATCGCGAATGTAGGTGAGGCATCATGACACAGTACGCCAGATTGTATGGCGGCAGTCTCTATGACCTCGCTGCCGAAGAAAATCTCACGGACGCCATCGGAGAGCAGATGAAGGAAATTCGGAATCTGTTCCGGGAGAATCCCGACTATGTAAAGCTGCTCTGTGAGCCCTCCGTCCCGAAGACAGAACGGACAAAGCTCATCGAGGAAGCCTTTGGCGGACAGGCAGAGCGTTATTTGGTGAATTTTATGAAGCTGCTGTGTGAGCGGAATCTCCTCGGAGAATTTGCAGGCTGCTGCGAAGAATTCACACGGCGCTATCACGCGGATCATGGAATCGCCGAGGCAGTGGTGACCAGCGCGGTTGCTTTAAGCGACGCGCAGCTTACGGCCCTGAAGGCGAAGCTGGAAAAAATCAGCGGAAAAACCGTAGAGCTGGTACAGAAGCTGGATGCTTCTGTGGTAGCAGGTCTGCGTGTGGAACTGGAAGGAAAGCAGATTGACGGAACGGTTCAGGCCAGAATGTCAGGAATTTCCAGAAAACTGAACGAAGTAATCGTGTAACTTATAAAATACTGTTTAAAGGATGGGAATGGAAACATGCAATTAAAACCAGAAGAAATCTCCAAGGTCATCCGCAGCCAGATCAAATACTATGACAATGCTATCCAGCAGAATGAAACCGGTACGGTTTTGATGGTTGGTGACGGTATTGCCAGAGCCAGCGGCCTGATTAACTGTATGGCAGGCGAGCTGCTGGAGTTTGAGGACGGCAGCTTTGGTATGGCCCAGAACCTGGAAGAGAACAGCGTGTCCATCGTATTGTTTGGTTCCGATGAGAACATCAGCGAGGGACAGACTGTAAAGCGTACCGGCAAGGTCGTATCCGTTCCGGTCGGAGAAGCGATGATTGGACGTGTCGTAAACGCCCTGGGACAGCCGATCGACGGTGCAGGCCCCATTGTGACGGACACCTTCCGCCCGATTGAGAGCCCGGCTCCCGGTATCTGCGAGAGAAAGAGCGTATCTGAGCCGCTTCAGACCGGTATCAAGGCCATCGATTCCATGGTTCCGATTGGACGCGGACAGCGTGAGCTGATCATCGGCGACCGTCAGACCGGTAAGACTGCCATTGCGGTAGATACCATTATTAACCAGAAGGGACAGGACGTGATCTGTATCTATGTAGCCATCGGTCAGAAGCGTTCCACCGTAGCTAATCTGGTAGAGACTTTGACAAAGAACGGCGCCATGGATTACACCATGGTTGTAGCCGCTACTGCATCCGAGGCAAGCCCGCTGCAGTATATCGCGCCCTATTCCGGCTGTGCCATGGGCGAGTACTTTATGAATCAGGGAAAGCACGTGCTGATCATCTATGACGATCTGACCAAGCACGCGGTTGCGTACCGTGCACTCTCCCTGCTGATCCGTCGTCCGCCCGGCCGTGAGGCTTATCCGGGTGATGTATTCTATCTGCATTCCAGACTTCTGGAGCGTGCGGCGAAGCTGGACGATGAGCACGGCGGCGGTTCCATGACGGCTCTGCCTATCATTGAGACCCAGGCAGGCGATGTATCTGCCTACATTCCGACTAACGTGATCTCCATTACAGACGGACAGATCTTCCTGGAGACCGAGCTGTTCCACTCCGGTGTTATGCCGGCGGTAAACCCGGGTATTTCTGTATCCCGAGTAGGTGGTAACGCCCAGATCAAGGCGATGAAGAAGGTAGCCGGTACCCTGAAGCTTCTGTATTCCCAGTACCGTGAGTTGCAGAGCTTCGCTCAGTTCGGTTCCGATCTGGACGCCGATACCAAGGCACGTCTGGAGCAGGGAGCGCGTATCGTGGAGGTTCTGAAGCAGAATCAGAACGCGCCGGTTGCAGTTGAGAAGCAGGTGGCGATTCTCTATGCGGTTACCAGAGGAATCCTGACACGGATTGCCACAGAGGATGTGAAGGCATATGAGGCAGGTCTCTACACCTATCTCGATACCGACGCCATAGGCACTGTGGCTATGCAGGAAATCCGCTCCACAGGCAAGCTGGAGGCTGACACCGAGGAAAAACTGAAAGCAGCCCTGGATGCTTACACGGAGCAGTTCCTGAATACAAAGCCTGAAAAATAAGTGATAGAGGAGGAAGCATATGGCTGCAAATATGAAAGCGGTGAAGCTGCGTATCCGAAGCGTGCAGAGCACCATGCAGATCACCAAGGCGATGGAACTTGTAGCATCCTCCAAACTGCGTAAAGCAAAGGAACGAGCAGAAATCTGCCGTCCTTATTTCCGGGAGCTTCATGAGACCCTGCAGGATATCGCAGATGGCAATACGGATTTTACATCCGTGTATGTGAAGAAAGCAGCTTCTGAAAAATACTGCTATGTTGTCATGGCGGGTGACCGCGGACTGGCAGGTGGCTACAATTCCAACATGTTCAAGACCGTGGAAGCGGCCATGGAAGACAGGGATTGTGTAGTGCTGCCCATCGGCAAGAAGGCGGTAGAGCATTTCCGGAGAAAGGGAATTCCCTGCATCACTGAGAAGTATGCGGAGATCGAGGACGTCTCAGTAGCCAACTGCTTCGAGATGGCCAATATGCTCTGCAAGGAATTCAAAGAGAGGGGATTCGGTCATATTGAACTCTGTTACACGAGGTTTGTGTCCATGCTGTCACAGCAGCCGGATGTCATTTCCATGCTGCCGCTGTCAGAGCTGGCCAGAACGGAAGAGAAGAAGGAGCCGGTACGGAACCTGATTCTCTATGAACCCAGCGCGGAGGAGGTCTTTGACGCCATCGTGCCGGAGTACCTGGCAGGCCTTATTTACGGCGGCGTCTGCGAGGCTCAGGCCAGTGAGCTGGCGGCCCGGAGAATGGCCATGGAGGCGGCGACCGGCAACGCGGAAGAGATGATCGAGAACCTGAACCTGTTTTATAACAGAGCCCGTCAGGCCAGCATAACGCAGGAAATCACAGAGATTGTTGGAGGTGCGGAAGGCATCTGATGAGATGCGGGTGAAAGCCTGCAGCTCGGACAAGGAATCATCATATATAAGGAGATTCAGGAATGAGTGAAAAACACATTGGTGAGGTAGTGCAGATCACCGGCCCCGTACTGGACATCCGGTTTGCTCACGACGAGCTGCCTGCGCTGCTGAACGCCATTGAAATCGATAACAACGGTACGAAGCTGACCGTTGAGGTGGCACAGCAGATCGGCGACAATACGGTCCGCTGTATCGCCATGAACTCCACTGACGGTCTCGTCAGAGGAGCAAAGGCCCTGGATACCGGAAAGCCCATCGAGGTTCCGGTAGGCGAGGAGTGCCTCGGCCGTGTATTCAACCTTCTGGGCGACCCGGTAGACAATCAGCCGGCTCCGGAGGCGAAGGAGCACTGGTCCATCCACCGTCAGGCTCCGGCTTACGAGGAGCAGGTACCGGCGACCGAGATTCTGGAGACCGGTATCAAGGTCGTAGACCTGATTTGCCCCTATGCAAAGGGTGGTAAAATCGGTCTGTTCGGCGGTGCGGGAGTAGGTAAGACCGTCCTGATCATGGAGCTGATCCACAACGTAGCGACAGCACACGGCGGTATTTCCGTATTCACCGGCGTAGGGGAGCGTACCCGTGAGGGTAACGACCTTTATAACGAAATGAAGGAAAGCGGCGTTATTGACAAGACCGCCCTGGTCTATGGTCAGATGAACGAGCCCCCCGGAGCCCGTATGCGTGTCGGACTTTCCGGACTGACCATGGCAGAGTACTTCCGCGATGTGAAAAATCAGGACGTGCTTCTGTTCATTGATAATATTTTCCGTTTCACACAGGCAGGTTCGGAGGTATCCGCACTGCTTGGACGTATGCCGTCCGCAGTAGGTTATCAGCCTACCCTGGCTACCGAGATGGGTGCTCTGCAGGAGCGTATCACATCCACCAGAAAGGGATCCATCACTTCCGTACAGGCTGTATACGTGCCGGCGGACGACCTGACTGACCCGGCTCCGGCTACTACCTTTACCCATCTGGACGCTACCACGGTACTTTCCCGTGAGATCAGTGCCCAGGGTATCTATCCGGCCGTAGACCCGCTGGATTCCACCAGCCGGATCCTTTCTCCGGAGATCGTAGGCCACGAGCACTACGAGGTAGCCCGTGCGGTACAGCAGGTGCTGCAGCGTTATAAGGAGCTGCAGGATATCATCGCCATCATGGGTATGGACGAGTTGTCCGAGGAGGATAAGCAGACAGTGAACCGTGCCCGTAAGGTTCAGCGTTTCCTGTCCCAGAGCTTCTCTGTGGCAGAGCAGTTTACCGGTATGCCGGGAAGCTATGTTCCGCTGAAGGAGACTCTGCGCGGATTCCGTATGATTCTGGACGGCGAGTGCGATCAGATACCGGAGAGCTGCTTCCTGATGGCAGGAACCATCGACGAGGTATTTGAGAGAGCGAAGAATCAGTAAAGGGGGATGTCTATGAAGACTTTTCCGTTACGAATCGGAACGCCGGACGGACTGCTGTTCGAAGGAGAGGCAGGGCGGATCGTATGCAGAACCATCACAGGTGACCTGGCGATCCTGGCTGGACACAGTAATTTCTGCACTGCCCTCGGTATGGGACACGCCCATGTGGCGCTGCCGGACGGAACGGTCCGGGAAGCAGCCTGCATCGGCGGCATGCTGTCCATGATGAACGGCACCTGCCGCGTCATGGCCACCACCTGGGAGTGGAAAGAGGATATCGACGAGGAGCGTGCGGCGAAAGCCAAAGCGCGCGCCGAGAAGCTGCTGGAGGACAAGAACATGGATGAGCGCGACTATCGCATGGCAGAAGCGCGTCTGAAGCGTGCGTTGCTCCGTCTGGATGTAAAAGGATAATCGAATATAGATTACGAAAGAGAAAACCGGATTTTCGGTGGCCTGTATGCAACAGGTACACGGGGATCCGGTTTTTGTGTTGGAAAAGCAGTTGCGGAGAAAATAAGAAGTGGGCTATACTGGAGAAAAGAAGTATGGCATGCGGGGGACAATATGAAACAACGTTTTTTAGAGACACTTCATCTGGAAGAAAATTATAAGAGGGAATGTAAGTTGGCAGAGAACGGGCTGCCAGTCAGCATCTGGGAGACCTACTCTTCATTTGCCAACACAGAGGGCGGTGTTATTCTGCTTGGCGTGCGGGAACACAGGGATTCCTTTGAGGTAAATGGATTGACGGAGCGTCAACTGGTGAAGTACCAGAAGGATTTCTGGAGTGTAGTAAATGACAGAAACAAGGTTTCAAAAAATATTTTGCTGAATCATCATGTGGCGGTTGTGGAGGTCGAAGGCAAGAAACTTTTACAGATAGAAGTACCGGAAGCAGATCGGCATGATAAGCCGGTTTATATCGGCCCGGATCCGATGAAGGGAACCTATCGGAGAAATTACGAGGGTGACTATCTGTGCGCGGAGGAAGAAATCCGGGCCATGTTTGCGGATCAGAGAGAAGTTTCTGTTGATTCAGAAATTTTGGAGAAAATGACATTGGATGCCCTGAATGTGGATACGATAAAGGGGTATCGGATTCGTTTCAAAGGTCTGCATGAAAATCATCCCTGGAATAAGCTGCAGACAGATGAGTTCCTGATGAAACTGAAAGCTGTGGGAAAAAATAAGGAAGGGAATCTTTCCCCGACGGTTGCGGGGCTGCTGATGTTTGGAGAAGCGGAATACATACAGGATGTTTTCTCAAATTATTTTCTTGACTATCGTGAAGAGACAGAGAATGAGAAGGTACGCTGGCTGTATCGAACGACTTCTGATGATGGTGACTGGAGCGGTAATCTATATGATTTTTATTATAAAGTAATTAACCGGATTGATGATGATGTGGCAGTACCTTTTGTAAATCGGAGAAATGGGGCGCGTGTAGATGAAGTAGATGTACACGAAGCATTGGCAGAGGCTGTGGTCAATGCGCTGGCGCATGCGGATTATCAGGGCAGGAGAGGCATTGTAATCGTAAAAAATCGAAAGAAAATTACAATCGCAAATCCGGGAACGCTTCGCGTTTCGCGGGAGGACTTCTTTGCGGGAGGAAATAGTGATCCGAGAAATCCGCTTGTATTAAAGATGTTCAGTCGAGTAAATGTGGGCGAACGGGCCGGAAGTGGTATCGATAAGATTATGACAGCCTGGCGGGAACAGAACTGGAAGAAGCCGGAATTTATTACAGAATACAGTCCGGATCGGGTGATTGTAAAGCTGGAAGTCGGGCAAGTGGTGTACATACCGGGAGCTGCAGATCTGCGGGGAAAAGGATATGAACTGGAAAGCGCGGAAGTGACTTCGCGGATAAAAGAAGATGCGATAAAATATAATGCAATGTCAAAAGAAGAACAGATATTGTCTTATCTTCAGCGGCATGGTGAAATCAGTATGGGACAGGCCACAGAGCTGTGTGGTTATAAAACAAAATCCGCAGCCAGGAAATTGATGGAGAAGTTACGGGAAAAGAACAGAATCGAACGAATTGGTTCTGGACCTATGACCAGATATCGGATAAAATCCTAAGGGTCTCTAAGGGTCTCTAAGGGTCTCTAAGGGTCTCTAAGGGTCTCTAAGAAAATTGACATTTAAGAAGACGGCAGTTAAGAGGTGCCGTCTTCTTAAATTTATTGGAAAGGGTGATAGGCAGGTAAAATCCTTCAGCTTTTCAGGGCCGTGGCCAGCCGCCCGTCTGCCTGGGTCAGCTTTTCTCGTGCCTGTTCCGCGTTGAGAGCGGCGAGGGCCATGAGAATGGCTGTTTTTACGTGATAATCCGAAGCGCGCAGAAGCTCTGCGGCTTTTTCGCGGTCGCAGCCGGTACATTCCTGCAGAATGCCAAGGGAGCGTTCCACCAGCTTTTCATTACTGGGACGCACATCAACCATCAGATTCTGGTAGACCTTTCCCAGCTTGATCATGGTGCAGGTGGAGATCATATTGAGGATCAGCTTCTGGGCGGTTCCGGCCTTCATCCGTGTGGATCCGGTGATTACTTCTGGGCCGGTGACCGCCTCTATGGGGATCTCCGCATGGGAGGAAATAGCGGCATGGGAAACACAGGCGACGGAGCCTGTCAGTGCGCCGATGGAGCTGGCATAGTCCAACGCTCCGATGACATAGGGCGTGCGTCCGCTGGCAGCCAGTCCCACCAGTGCGTCGCGGGAGGTAAAGCCGTGCGAAAGTAGATCCTGCTTTCCGTTTTTGGGACTGTCCTCGGCGCTTTCACTGGAATCGCGGAGCGCGGAATCTCCGCCGGCGATAATGCCCTGAACCAACAGGGGCGAGACTCCGTAGGTGGGCGGACATTCCGAAGCGTCCAGTACTCCCAGCCGGCCGGAGGTGCCTGCGCCGATGTAGTACAGGGAACCGCCGTTCTGGAGCCGCTCGCAGATTCCGTCAATGAGTCGCGCGATATCCGGCAGCGCCGTTTCCACGGCCTGAGTTACGGCGGCATCCTCCTGATTGACGGTACGCACCATATCCAGGGTGCTCATGGAATCTATATGCATAGTTCTTGGATTTCTCTGTTCTGTTTCCAGGTTCTTTAAATTCATGGAAAGTACCTCCCTTCTGATAAGAAAATTATAGGAAATGTGAAACAAAAATACAATTATTTTCAAAAAGAATAAAATTTTGTTTCACATTTTGAAAAGGATATGCCATACTACAGGAAAGAAAAGCAGGAGAAAGGAGTAAAATTATGAGTGTTTTAATTAAATTGCGGGATCAGAGAAATCTTTCGGAGGCGGAAAATCAGGTGCGGGAATATATCCTGCGGTATCCGAAACGGGTGTTGGAATATACGGTGTATGATCTGGCCAGAGAATCCTTCACTTCACCGGCTACGATAGTGCGTCTGTGCAAAAAGCTGGACATCAAAGGCTTTTCCAGGTTGAAAGTACTGCTTGCCGAGGAAACAAAATATTTCCAGAATATCAAGCTGAATCTGCTGGATACGACCACCATTGAAAAGGACGATTCCCCGGGGGCTATCATTGATAAAATCACAAACATCTCCATTAAAACGATAGAAGAAACGCGGGTACTGGTCAACGAAGAAGAGCTGCTTCGGGTGGCCAGACTTATGAAAGACGCCAATATCATAGATTTCTACGGGATTGGCGCTTCCAGTCTGGTAGCTGTGGACGGACAGTTCAAATTTATGAGAATCGGCAAAAATGTCATCGTACACCAGCATTATGACCGGCAGTATGTGCAGGCGGTTAATTCGGACGCCTCCCATCTGGGAATCATCATTTCCTATTCGGGAGAAACAAAGGAAATGCTTCAGATAGCGGGAATTTTGCAGAAAAACGGGACGCCGGTGGTGGCGGTGACCTCTTCCGGAGAGAATTCCCTGAACCGGATTGCGGATCATAATCTCTTTGTGACGGCCAAGGAAACAGTATTTCGAAGCGGGGCCATGGCCTCCAGAACGGCTCAGCTTTATGTGATCGATTTGCTGTATGCCATCTATTGTTCTCTGGATTATGACGAAATTATACAAAAAATTCAGAAAACAAGAATTGATCAGGTCAAATAAACCGATGACAGCGTAAATTTCTTTCTTAAACTGAAATAAAGTTTCAACATAAACACAGAATGTTGACACATAATTTCGGATTTGCTATGTTGAAATCAGAAAGGGGGCAGAAAAAATGATTACCATTGCAAGAATCGATGAACGCCTGATACACGGTCAGGTGGGCTATGCCTGGTCTGTGGTATATAAAAGCGACGCAATCATGGTAATTGATAATGAAATTTCGAAAGATAAATTTCAGATCAGCCTTTTGCAGATGGCATGTCCGGCGGGGGTAAAATGCTTTGTCTGCGATGAGGATAAAGCGGTGGAGATGCTGAATAAGTACGCGAAAAAGAAAATTTTTGTGGTTGTAAAGCATCCGGGAACGCTTCTTCATATTTATGAAAAGGGGGTAAAGCTGGAAAAAATCAATGTAGGAGGACTGTATTTTAAGGAGGGAAGACGACAGTTGTCAAAAACTGTCTATGTGGATCCGGAGATGGAGGAGATTTTCAGAAAACTGAACAGCTATGGCGTGGCGCTTGAAAATCGTACTACCCCTACGGATACGGAAGAAGACCTGATGAAGCTGATGTGAGAGACTGGAAGGAGAAGGTGTAGATATGAGTACGATACAGGTATTGATTTTAAGTATATTTATTGCGTTTCTGATACTTGAGAATTATGGATATGGCTACTGGATGATTTCCCGTCCGATTTTTGCGGGACCGCTCATCGGACTTTTGCTGGGGGATGTGCAGACGGGTCTTCTGGTGGGTGGAAGCGTAGAGCTGATGTATATGGGTGTAATTCCGGTGGGTGGAAGCGTACCGCCCAATGCGCAGATCGCGGGTATTCTTTCCACCGTATTTGCTATTTTGAATGGTGGAAACGCGGAAGTGGGAATTGCGCTGGCGTTGCCGATTGGACTGCTGGCCCAGCTTTTGATTATGCTGGCATGGAACCTGAATATTATTCTGATTCACGGTGCGGATAAATACGTACAGGCCGGAGATTACAGGAAGGTTGAAAAAATGCAGCTTTCCGGTCTGGTGGTATTTTTCTTCGTATTTTTTATTCCCACATTCCTTGCGATTCAGTTCGGAAGCGATTTTGTCAATAATGTGGTAGCGGCCATGCCGCCGGTTCTGACTGACGGACTGAAGATTGCCTCCGGCATTCTTCCAGCAGTGGGAATGGCAATGCTGTTGAAGATGATGAATTTCAAAAAATACTGGTCGTTCTTCGCGCTGGGCTTTGTATTTTCTATTTATCTGGGACTGAATGTACTGGCGATTTCCATCATTGCCCTGGCTATGGTCTGCGCTATGAATGCCATGCGGAAAAAGGATGCGGATGACGGTTTTGACGATGAGGATGAGGAAGAATCCGGAGCCACAGAGGGTCAGTTGGACAAAAAGGTGCTGAAAAAAGTATTCTGGCGTTCCTTCTTCTCCATGACTACGATTAACTATGAGCGTTACTGCTCTCTTGGTTTTTGCTATGCCATGATTCCGGCATTGAAGGTATTTTATCCGAATCAGGATGATTTTAAAGAGGCACTGCAGAGACATAATGAGTTCTTCAACTGCCATCCCTATACCGGAAATGCGGTTCTGGGCGTGACACTGGCACTGGAGGAACAGCGCGCGTCGGGAAGACCCATTTCCGCAGAGGCGATTTCTTCCGCGAAGGCAGCCCTGATGGGACCGCTTTCCAGTATCGGAGATTCGGTGTTCAAGGCCACCTTTATGACCATCTTCGCGGCTATCGGCGCGGCGCTGGCTCTGGATGGCAATCCCATGGGGCCGGTTATCTTTATCGTGCCCAATGTGCTCTTAAACGTATGCTCCAGATGGCTGTTTATCAAATACGGCTATGCATGGGGAACCAACCTTGTGGTAAAGATGAAGAGCAGCGAAATCATCGACAAGTTTGTGGAGGGCGCGACGATCGTAGGTATGATGGTGGTCGGAGCCATGATTGTGGGTTTTGTAAAGCTGAATATTGCCTGCGTATGGAATATCGGTGAGAAAGAGATTATCCTTCAGGATATTATCAATTCCCTGATGCCGAGCCTGCTCCCGCTTCTGCTGGTGCTTGGATATTATCGGATTATGGTAAAGAATAAAAAGGGAATGTATATCTGTATTATCGCAAGCTTTGTACTTGGCATTGCCGGAAAGGCGGTAGGTCTCTTCTGATGAATCAAAGAGGAAAAGATGTTTTAGAGAAAATCAAAGGAAAGCTGATTGTATCCTGTCAGGCACGGGTCGGCTGGCCCATGTATGGCGCCGATATTATGGCCGCCTTCGCGGCGGCCGCCGAGCAGGGGGGAGCAGCAGGAATCCGTGCCACGGGTGTAGATAATATCACCCGTATCAGGGAAAAAGTACATTTGCCGATTATCGGTATCAACAAACAGTTCAGCGATGAATATGAAGTTTACATAACGCCAACTTATCAGAGCGCGGCGGATATTCTGGAAACGGGAGCGGAAATTATCGCGCTGGACGCTACGCCCCGGAGACGGCCGGGCGGCGAAACACCGGAAGAAATTCTGAGGCAGATTCGCGAGCATTATCCGGATGCGTTGGTTATGGGAGAAATTTCAACACTGGAAGAGGCAGAACGTATCATTCCCATGGGGTTTGATCTGATTTCCACCACTCTGTCGGGGTATACCCGGGAAAGCCAGGAGGTGAAAGCCGTGAATCTGGATCTGATTCGCCAGATTCACGCAATTACGGATATTCCCATTATTGCGGAGGGTAAGATCCGCTGTGAACAGGAGGCGGTGGAAGCCCTGAAAGCAGGAGCGCATGCAGTCGTGGTGGGAACCTCCATTACCAGGCCGGAAATCATTACGGAGCGCTATGTGGAGGCTATCCGCGAGGTGGAAGACTGAGCCCGGTGTCGAAACCCTGCCGCGCGCATATACTACTACAAAAAGGATATCCCTATGAAATATGACGACGAACTGCAATCCGGTTTCGGAATGTATCAGGCATATCCGTTTTACCCTTTTCTGCCGTGGGAAGATGAAAAAACGCGCGATCAGAGACGCTTTCGGGAGCTGTATCCAATGCTTGCAAGACGTATTCAGCCGTTGGTAGAGAAGGCCTGCGATATGCAGGAGTACGAGGGCAGCTTCATGTTTGACGAATATCCGGATCAGCTGATGATCCGGCGCGTAAGCCGCAGCATTTACGAGCGGTTGGATAAGAGCGCGTATCAGGATGATTTGATGATGCAGGAGGTCAACGGGCGGAACTGGCTGGAGGATTTCGTGACGGTGATGCTGTTGAATGAGATGTACAGCCGGAGATGCCGCAGACGGGATCGGCGGTGCGGCGGAATTTATTAAAAAAAGAGGATTCGTGCTTTGTGTTATTCAGGCAAAGTACGAATCCTTTTCTTTTTTTGAAAAGACAGTTCAGGCAAATTGGTCAGCAAAATGTGTAAGTGCCCGGTTAATAGCCTGAGCCAGTCCATCCTGATCAATATCGGCGGTTACATAATCTGCAATAGCCTGCACCGTTGTCATGGCATTTCCCATAGCGATGCCGAAGCCGGCGGCCCGGATAAGCTCGATGTCGTTCATGCTGTCGCCGATGGCCACCGCATTTGAAAGATCCGTGTGATAATGGTCAAGCACCCGTTTGGCACCAATTACTTTGCCGTTTTCCCGGGGAATGATATCGGCTCCGCCCAGATTGTCGCCCATGTAGAGTAGCTTTACTTCCGGAAAATGCGCCTGCAGGTCGTCGATAGCTTCTCTGGAGTCCGCAAGGAAGAAGGAAGGAACCCTTTTCTCATACAGCTCCAGAAAATCCTTCCCGTGCCGGGGAGCCATGGCTTTCCGTGCCGGAGAAATATTTTTCATAAAGCGGTCGATATTGGAGGTGTACCAGATATTGTTGTAGCCGCAGGTCAGGCAGTACTGCTTTTCCAGCACATAATCCAGAATCCGTTTCTGAAGCTCCGGATCGAAATATTTTTCCCAGACCAGCTTTCCTTCGATCTCCACAATCGCACCGTTGGAGCTGACAAAACAGTCTGGTGTAAAGTGTTCCCGTAACTCCTCCGGCAGCTGGGAAGTCCGCAGGGAGCGTCCACTGGCAATTGCCACAGGGCAGCCCTTTTCTTGAAGCATTTTCAGAGCGGCAACAGCGCTTTCCGGAATGGAAGCGGTCTGATGACTGAAGATTGTGTTATCATAATCAATAAAAAATACAGGCTTCATAGTAATCTCCTCAAAATCCATAGCAATACAAAGAATATTATAGCGTATTTGCGAAAATAAGGGAAGAAGCGAAAAACAAAATCGTGTAAGTAATGCAGAGTTTTCTCCTGAAAATGGGCATTTTTCGTGAAATATACGGTATTTACAAATAGAAAGTTTGTGGTATACTAAACTAAGACTAAAATAGACATTTTTGGAAATGATATAAAACATAGATAATAAATTCAGAGAACAGAAAGCAGAGAAACGGGAGTTATTATGGATCAGTATGTGATTAAAGGTGGCAACCCCCTTGTCGGCGAGGTAGAGATCGGCGGCGCGAAGAACGCGGCCCTTGCAATTCTTGCGGCAGCAATTATGACAGATGAGACAGTTTTGATAGAGAATCTTCCGGATGTACGGGATATCAATGTACTCCTGAAAGCTATGCAGCAGATCGGCGCACAGGTAGACCGCCTCGATCGTCATACGGTAAAAATCAACGGATCCCGCATCGGGGATTACAGTGTTGACTATGAATATATTAAAAAGATTCGGGCTTCTTATTATCTGCTGGGCGCTTTGCTTGGTAAGTATAAGAAGGCTGAGGTTCCCCTTCCGGGCGGCTGCAATATCGGCAGCAGACCTATCGATCAGCATCTGAAGGGCTTCCGGGCTATGGGCGCTGACGTGAAGATTGAGTACGGATCCATCATGGCCGAGGCAGAGCATCTGCACGGCAGCCATATCTATCTGGATGTGGTTTCTGTAGGAGCGACTATCAATATCATGATGGCAGCATCTATGGCGGAGGGCAATACCGTTCTGGAAAATGCGGCTAAGGAGCCCCATGTGGTAGACGTGGCGAACTTCCTGAACAGCATGGGTGCCAACATCAAGGGCGCAGGTACGGATGTGATTCGAATTAAGGGTGTTGAGAAGCTTCACAGCACGGAGTATTCGATTATCCCGGATCAGATTGAAGCAGGAACCTTCATGTTTGCGGCGGCGGCGACCCGAGGTGATGTGACGGTCAAGAATGTGATCCCGAAGCATCTGGAGGCCACCACTTCCAAGCTTCTGGAAATTGGCTGTGAGATTGAGGAGCTGGACGACGCAGTCCGCGTGGTATGCTCCAAGGGACTTCGCAGCACCAATGTCAAGACACTGCCTTACCCGGGATTCCCGACGGATATGCAGCCTCAGATTACCGCAACCCTGGCGCTGGCCAAGGGCAGCAGTATTGTGACCGAGAGCATTTTCGAGAATCGTTTCAAATATGTGGATGAGCTGGCGCGTATGGGCGCGAATATCAAGGTGGAGAGTAACACCGCCATTATCGAGGGCGTGGAGCGCTACACCGGTGCGCAGGTATCCAGTCCGGATCTCCGTGCGGGAGCGGCATTGGTTATCGCGGGTCTGGCAGCGGACGGTATCACCATCGTAGACGACATCCATTTCATTGAGCGCGGCTATGAGAGATTTGATGAAAAGCTCCGTTCTCTGGGCGCTGAGATTGAGAAAGTGGAAGATGAGCGCGCGCTTCAGAAATTTCGCCTCAGAGTGGGTTGACAAAACACCCGGAGTAGTGTAATGTATAGCACGTGATAAGCAAATTGAATATTGTAAATTTTCTCTTATTCAGAGTGATGGAGATACAAAGGATCTGTGAAGTCACGGCAACCCCGCGTCAGCGGAAGGTGCCAACCTGAGCGAGTTGAATCGAACAATAAGAGGATTTGGTTATCGTGATATAAACAGGTCCGCTTGATATGAAGCGGGCCTTAACTTTTGTTTCCATACACAAGTCAAAAAGAAGAAAGGAAGAGACCATGGAAAAATTATTATTTACCTCAGAATCCGTAACCGAAGGCCATCCGGACAAAATCTGTGACCAGATTTCCGACGCCATTCTTGACGCCCTGCTGGAGCAGGATCCCATGAGCCGCGTAGCCTGCGAAACCGCTACCACTACCGGCCTGGTACTCGTTATGGGCGAGATTACCACCAAGGGCTATGTAGATATTCAGAAAATCGTTCGCGATACCGTGCGCGAGATCGGCTATGACCGTGGAAAATACGGCTTTGACGCCGACAACTGCGCGGTTATTACAGCCATTGACGAGCAGTCCGCCGACATCGCCATGGGCGTAAACAAGGCGCTGGAAGCAAAGGAGCACCTGATGAGCGAGGACGAGATCGAAGCCATCGGCGCCGGCGATCAGGGTATGATGTTCGGCTACGCAGTCAACGAAACTCCGGAGCTGATGCCCTATCCGATTTCCCTGGCGCATAAGCTGACCAGGCAGCTCACCAGGGTTCGTAAGGACGGCACCCTGACCTACCTTCGTCCGGACGGAAAGTCCCAGGTGACTGTAGAGTACGATGAGAACGGTAAGCCGGCACGTCTGGACGCTGTGGTTATCTCCACCCAGCACAGCGAGGATGTGACACAGGAGCAGATTCACGAGGATGTCAAGAAATACGTTCTGGATCCGATCCTTCCGGCAGAGATGGTAGATGAGAATACCAAGTTTTATATTAACCCGACAGGACGTTTTGTTATCGGCGGACCCCACGGCGACAGCGGACTGACCGGTCGTAAGATTATCGTGGACACCTACGGCGGAATGGCGCGTCACGGCGGTGGAGCCTTCTCCGGCAAGGACTGCACCAAGGTAGACCGTTCCGCAGCGTACGCAGCACGTTACGTGGCAAAGAATATCGTGGCTGCAGGCCTGGCTGACAAGTGTGAGATTCAGCTGTCCTACGCTATCGGTGTGGCAAGACCGACTTCTATCAACGTGGATACCTTTGGAACCGGCAAGCTGTCCGATACCAAGCTGGTAGAGCTTATCCGTGAGAATTTCGACCTGCGTCCGGCAGGCATCATCCGTATGCTGGATCTGCGCAGACCGATTTACAAGCAGACAGCAGCTTATGGTCACTTTGGCCGTACAGACCTTGATCTGCCCTGGGAGAAGACAGACAAGGCAGAAGAGCTGAAGAAGTATCTGTAAAGCCCTTCAAGGTAACAGTTAAATACTAAGAAAGCCGTAGCAGAGTGCGTTATCTGCCGCGGCTTTCTTTTTTTGCACGAGCGACGAGTATAAAGTCCGTGCTTGCGCCGAAATATGGTGAAACATACAACTTTTTGTAAAAAATCGTAGATTTTCATCCGCAAGGTATTGCAACAATACCTAAGAAGTATTATACTATAAAAAGTTTTTAAGAAAGTTTATCAATTTTTTAGATTTATATAGAAAGTGCTATATACATGGAGTATACAAGAGGGGCGGCCATTGAACGGCTGCTGAAAAGCTATAGAACCTATTACGATATCCACATGCAGGAGGATGAGACTCCGATTGCGGCCCGCTGTGATTTCTTTGAACATTCTGAGAAATATGTGCTGTCAAAAAAGGCCGAGCTCTGGTCCGCGGACAATGAGGAATTTCTCTATATCGTGGATATCCCGCATCTGACCCTGGAGCTCTACGAGAAATGGAGAGATTACATCCAGGAGGACGGGATGCAGCGCGTCAAGCCGGGACCGGGCCATATGGCTTCCTATAT
Organism: Laedolimicola intestinihominis; assembly: GCF_040096155.1. NCBI lineage: Bacteria > Bacillati > Bacillota > Clostridia > Lachnospirales > Lachnospiraceae > Laedolimicola > Laedolimicola intestinihominis. Next base: position 41,824 of record NZ_JBBMFE010000016.1, read on the forward strand.
TACGCCGGTTTTCATCTGTGATACCTGTGATGAGGATGCGCGGAAGGCATTGAAGAAATGCCGCATTTACAAAAGTTTTCATTTTTCACTGCACGGCTGGATGGACCACCACACTGCGGTAGTCCAGGTTTCCACGGGACAGATTGATGCCAACGGGGGAGGCCGTCATACAGCGAAAATTTTGAAAAAAATTTTATATGCAAAGAAAAAGAAAGGGAGTATGTAACAATGAATTCACTGGTACTTCTTCTCATCTGCGTTGCAATTCTGATTGTAGGCTATATCTGCTACGGTGGATGGCTGTGCAAGCAGTGGGGCGTAGGTGACAGCAAAACTGAGACACCGGCTCATACCATGGAGGACGGCGTAGACTACGTTCCGGCAAAAGCTCCGGTTCTGATGGGCCATCATTTTTCCTCCATCGCAGGCGCAGGCCCGATTACCGGACCCATCGGCGCGGCAATGTTCGGATGGCTGCCCGTAACCCTCTGGGTTCTGGTTGGCGGTATTTTCTTCGGCGGTGTCCATGATTTCGGCGCTCTGTTTGCTTCTGTCCGCAATAAAGGACAGTCCATCGGTGAGATTATTTCCTCGAACATGAGCAAGCGCGCAAAGCAGCTGTTCATCATCTTCTCTTACCTGACCCTGATCCTGGTGGTGGCAGCTTTTGCTTCGATCGTAGCTTCTACCTTCGGCGCTGTATACGATGAGAGCGGCGCTCTGAATCTGGCGGCGTCCGAGACTCCGGCTACCGTAGCCATGATCTCCATGCTGTTCATCGTCATTGCGATTGTATTTGGCTTCTGTGTATACCGCCGGAATATGCCCATGGGCATCGCTTCCGTAGTCGGCGTACTGGCTATCGTTCTGATCATGGCAGTGGGTATGAATTTCCATCCGGTTTACCTGTCCACCAAGACATGGATGTGGATTGTAGGCATCTATATCGCCATCGCTTCTGTAACGCCGGTATGGATTCTCCTGCAGCCCCGTGACTACCTGAGCTCCTTCCTGCTTTACGCGATGCTGGCAGTGGCGTTCTTCGGTGTCGTTGTGGCGCACCCGACCTTTGACAGCACCTTCCCGGCAGTGACCAGCTTCGCTGTAGACAACGGAAATGGTGTGCAGTATATGTTCCCGGTTCTGTTTACTACGGTTGCCTGCGGCGCGATTTCCGGTTTCCATTCCCTGGTATCCTCCGGAACCACATCCAAGCAGCTGGACAGAGAAAAGGACGCAAAGCCCATCGCTTACGGCGGCATGCTTCTGGAGTGCGTACTTGCAGTCCTGACTCTGTGCGCCATCGGCTATGCTTATAAGTGGAACGCAGCTCATCCGGACGCGGCTCTGACCGGAGCTACAGCGATCTTCGGCGGTGGTATTGCCCACATGATCGACGACGTCATCCCGGGAAGCTACAGCATCCTGAATTCCCTTCTGGTGCTGACCTATTCCGCGTTCTGTCTGACCTCTCTGGATACAGCGACCCGTCTGGCACGTTTCATGTTCCAGGAGTTCTGGCTTGAGCCGGGCGAGACCGCAAAGGATGTAAAGGAAGGCTGGAAGAAGGTTATGGTAAATCCCTACTTCGCCACCATCCTGACCGTAGTTCTGGGTATCCTGCTCGGTATGACAGGCTACGCAAAGATCTGGGGTCTGTTCGGAGCCGCTAACCAGCTTCTGGCCGGCATCGGTCTTCTGGCCGTAGCTACCTGGCTTGGCAACGTAGGCAAGAACAATAAGATGTTCCTGATTCCGATGGCCTTCATGATTGTCGTAACCATCTGCTCTCTGTGTCTGACGGTAAAGAACCAGATCGGTATGATTGCGGCAGGCGGCGCAGACTGGGGTCCCTGGGCGCAGACTATCTTTGGTATCCTTCTGATTGTCCTGGCTATCGTCCTGGTTATTGAAGGTGTTCAGACTCTGAGAAATCCGAAGAAGGCAGCATAAGCTTTAAAAATGTATCCAAACGGAGCAGCGCTTTGACGTTGCTCCGTTTTTGTATGCAAAAGGCTTTGTAGAAAGCAGAAAAGTGTAGTATACTAAGCACAGAATATGCGAACGGGAGGGACTTATGAAGTTCAAGGAAAAATACCTGGCGGGGGAGCTTCCCTTTGAAGCCATCGACAAATACATTGAGGACTGGGGTAACAGCGATGAGACCTGTACCTTAAGGGAATATCTGGGACTGAACGTCGAGGAAGAGGACGCGTGGATCTCTGACAGCGATGAGGCGCTGCAGGAATTACTGGATAAGCAGAAAAATAAGTGAAAGGAAAATTTTGTAAAATGGAAAGCAGAATACAGAAGACACTGGAAAACCATAGGAAAGGATATAACTGCGCGCAATCTGTGGCCTGCGCTTACTGCGATCTGGTGGGACTGGATGAGCAGAGCGTATTTCGGGCGACGGAAGCCTTTGGGCTTGGTATGGGCGGCATGCAGGCTACCTGCGGCGCGGTATCCGGCGCAGTGATGCTGGCGGGACTGAAGAACAGCTGCGGTGATCTGGAAGCGCCCGTGAGTAAGGGAAAAACGTATCAGATTTCGAAGCAGCTCGTGGAGGCGTTTCAGAAGAAGAATGGATCTCTGGTCTGTAAGGAGCTGAAAGGTGTGGAGACAGGCTGTCCGCTTCGCTCTTGTAATGACTGTATTGCGGATGCGGCAGAACTGGCGGAACAGATTTTATTTGCAGAGAAATAGGTGCTGGTAAATGGTAAAAATCCGTCTGGCACGGACAGGAGAGGGTCAGGATCCGTCCGAAGCGGCCAGAGAATTACTCGTGTCTGCCCTGGAAAATGAATATGGAATCCCGGCGGCTGAAGTTCGGATAGAGAAGGATGAGAAGGGAAAGCCGTATCTGGAAGGCTATTCGGATCTGTACATCAGCATTTCCCACAGCGGCCCCTACATAGCCTGTGCCTTTGGGGATAAGCCGGTGGGTGTCGATACGGAAATGTGGAAAGCACACCCGAAATGGCGGCGGATTGTGGATAAAATGCATCTGCGGGAACGGGAAGCCTTTGACAGGGCCTGTGGCGGGGCAGCTTCGGAGGAGGCGGAAGAACCGGTGGAAGCCTTCTGTGATCTGTGGGTGCGGAAGGAAAGTTTTCTGAAAGCCATTGGCGAAGGCCTGCGGATTCCGCTTTATGCCTTTGACACGACGGAAGAAAGGGTGCGGCAGGAGCTTCGAAAAGAACCGTATTTTATAAGAAATTACCGGGTGGAAAAGGAACCGGTCAGCATAGCGGTCTGCGCCGGAGAAGAGAAGCTGCCACTGGATCTTTCCATGTGGGTCTGGTAAAATGAGGAAAAACAGGAACAGTGATTGAGGAGGCTATTATGGCGGTCGAGAACAGAAAAAAGAAGAAGAACAAAATGTCTGTCCCGCTGATGATTGTGCTGGTCATCTGCGTGGTGGTATTGGGAGTCAGCATTTGGCAGTTGTCCGGCATTTTCATTGAGTATAAGAAGGGAACAGACGAGTACGATAAGCTGCAGACCTATGTGTCGGAGGAACCGGTGGAAGAACCGGTAACTGCGGATACCGGGGATGGAGAAAATGAGGATGGAACTGAGGCAGAGGGCGATACCGAAGAGCAGGTACAGCGTGTAGCTATCAGCGAGCTGCAGGCGCAGAATTCCGATACGGTGGGCTGGATTCAGATTCCGGGTACCCAGATCAGCTATCCGCTGATGCATACCGGCGACGATTCCTATTATCTGAATCATACCTTCAGCAAGAAGCTGAACAGTGCAGGCAGCATTTTTGTAGAGACGCTGAATAATGGGGATTTCTCCGATTTACATACGATTATTTACGGGCATAATATGAAAAATGGTTCCATGTTCGCAGGACTGAAGGAGTACAGCTCCGCATCCTATCTGGTGACCCATCCCAATGTCTACATCGACCTGGCGGACGGAACCCATGCTTATCAGATTTTCTCCGTATACGAGGCAGAGGCGGACAGCGACAGCTACACCATCGGCTTCGCGCCGGACGAGACCTACGAGGAGTATCTGAAGACCATCAAGGGACGGTCCCTCTATGACACCAGCGTGACGGTGACGAAGGAGGATTCCATCATTACCCTGTCCACCTGTACGAAGCACGGAGAGAAGCGGTTCCTGGTGCATGCGAAGAAGATATATTAAAAGGTTGTGAACGTAGCGAACAGGAGGGATTGCTATGGGAACAGAGGATAAGATAAAGCTTTTGAAACAGTATGTGGAGGAAAGCAGCGCAATCGTATTTTTCGGCGGCGCGGGCGTGTCCACCGAGAGCGGCATTCCGGATTTCCGGAGCGTGGACGGTCTCTATCATCAGGAGTGGAAGTATCCGCCGGAGACCATCATCAGCCACAGCTTTTTTGTGCGGAACCCGGAGGAATTCTACCGGTTTTACCGGAAGAAGCTACTCTGCCCGGATGCGAAGCCCAATGCGGCCCATAAGAAGCTGGCGGAGTTGGAGGCTACGGGTAAGCTGAACGCCGTGGTGACTCAGAACATCGACGGGCTTCATCAGATGGCAGGAAGCAAGCGGGTCTATGAGCTGCACGGCTCGGTGCATCGGAATTACTGCCAGAAGTGCGGGAAGTTCTATGATATGGAGTATATGCTGCATTCCGAGGGCGTGCCCCGGTGCGGGTGCGGCGGTATCATCAAGCCGGATGTGGTGCTTTACGAGGAGGGGCTGGACGACGCGACCCTTCGGGGCGCGGTGCGGGCTATCTCCCAGGCGGATATGCTGATCATCGGCGGCACGTCCCTGGCGGTGTATCCGGCAGCAGGACTCATTGACTATTTTACCGGAAAGCATCTGGTTGTCATCAATCGGGACGCCACGCCCCGGGATGCCGGCGCGGATTTGCTGATCCAGGGCAATATCGGAGAGGTTTTAAGTGGAATATAAAGTAGGAGATATTGTAAAATTAAAGAAGGCGCATCCCTGCGGAAGCTCTGAGTGGGAGATCTTAAGGGTCGGCGCGGATTTTCGCCTGAAATGCATGGGCTGTGGACATCAGATTATGGTGGCGCGGAAGCTGGTGGAGAAGAATACACGGGGGCTTCGGAGCCCGGAGGCGTAGATACGAATGCATCGGATTATGTTAGAAAGCATGATCCGGTGCATTTTTACGGATAAAATACAAAAATTGGGTAAAAAAACTATGGAAATCTCGTTCTCATTATACTATAATTTCCCTGTAAAGTTAGTTTGCATTAACTAACTTGCAAAATACAGCAATTGGGGGAGGGAGTCATGTTTCTTACCATCAACAATATAAAAAAATCCTTCGGCTCCGGCGACAGTCGCATTGAGGTTTTAAAGGGGATCAACCTGTCCATGGAACAGGGCGAATTCTGTGTGCTGCTGGGGCCATCCGGTTCCGGTAAATCTACGCTCCTGAATATCATCGGCGGCATTGACGCAGCTGACGAGGGCGACATCTGCATCGAGGGTGAGCGGATGGCTGACATGAAGGAGAAGAAGTTGACGGCTTACCGCCGGAAGCACTTGGGCTACATTTTCCAGATGTATAATCTGATCCCGAATCTGACCGTCCGGGAAAATATCGAGGTGGGCGCTTACTTAAGCGACAAACCCTTGGACGTGGACGAGCTGCTCCACACCCTGGGCCTCTACGATCACCGTGGGAAGCTGCCAAACCAGCTTTCCGGCGGACAGCAGCAGCGTACTGCCATTGGCCGTGCCATTGTGAAAAACCCGGACATCCTGCTCTGCGACGAGCCCACCGGAGCCCTGGACTATCAGACGTCCAAGGACATCCTGAAGCTCATCGAGACCGTCAACCAGAAGTACGGCAACACCGTCATCATGGTCACCCACAACGACGCCATCAAGGATATGGCGGATCGTGTGGTGCGGCTGCGCGACGGCATGATCCGCAAGGACTACCGGAACGAACACAGAATTCCGGCAGAGGAGCTGGAGTGGTAGGGGGAGACGTATGAAAAATCCGCTGCGGAAGCGCTTGCTGCGCGAGCTGAAAAGTGAATTTGGAAAATATCTGGTGATTTTCCTTCTGCTGGCCGGAACCATCAGCCTGGTATCGGGCTTTCTGGTGGCGGACGGCAGCTTGCTCATTGCCTATAACGAGGGGTTTGAAAGATACAATATTGAGGATGGTAACTTCCGGCTGGGCGAGAAGGTCAACAAGGCCCAGTTAAAGTCCATCCGGGATCTGGGCGTTACGGTCTACGACCTGTTTTACGCCGAGGAAGCCCTGACCAACGGCAGTACCCTGCGTATCTATCCGAATCGGGAGCAGGTGGATCTGGTCTGCCTGATGCAGGGCGCAATGCCGACATCGGCGGACGAGATTGCCATCGACCGCATGTACGCCGATAACAACAGCCTGACCATCGGCGATACCCTGGAAAGCGGTGCCCGCTCCTGGACCGTCACCGGTCTGGTGGCATTGCCCGATTACAGCTGCCTCTTCCGGGATAACAACGACAGTATGTTTGACGCGGTAAAATTCGGCGTGGCCATCGTGACGCCGGAGATGTTCGAGGATTTTAGTAAAGATGAGCTGTATTGGAATTATGCATGGAAGTATGATGTGAAGCCGGCGGAGGGCAAGCCTGAGCAGGACGCCGCCGAGGATCTGATGCAGGGCATCTTAAATGAGGCCGAGCTGGAGAATTTCATTCCCACCTATCAGAACCAGGCGATTCAGTTCACCGGCGACGATATGGGCGGAGACAAGGCCATGATGGTAATTCTTTTGTATATCGTCATATTGATAATGGCTTTCGTTTTCGGAATCACCACCAGCAATACCATTTCCAAGGAGGCCAATGTCATCGGTACCCTGCGGGCCTCCGGTTATACGAAAAACGAACTGATTCGACATTATATGACCATGCCGACCATCGTGACGCTGACCAGCGCCCTGATCGGTAATATTCTGGGCTATACTTCCCTGAAAGAGGTCTGCGCCGGAATGTATTACGGCAGCTACAGCCTGCCCACCTACGTAACCGTCTGGAATGCGGAGGCATTTCTGGAGACCACGGTGGTTCCGGTGATTCTGATGATGGTGGTCAACTATCTGGTGCTTCGGCGAAAGCTGAGTTTATCGCCGCTGAAATTCCTGCGGCGTGATTTGAGCCGACGGAAGCAGAAGCACGCCATGCCGCTAAGCCCCCATATCCCGTTTTTTACCCGGTTCCGCTTACGGGTCATTTTCCAGAATGCCGGGAACTACCTGATTCTCTTTATCGGAATCATTTTCGCCAATATGCTGCTGATGTTCGGGCTGGCCCTTCCGGCGGTGCTGGACCACTACCAGGCGGAAATCGAGCAGAACCTGCTCTGCAATTACCAGTATATCCTGCAGGTGCCCTATGACGCCATGAATGAAGATAAGAAGCTGGAGAGTATGATTTCCATGCTGTACTTTCAGAATGAGGTGGAGACGGAAAATGAGGACGCGGAGAAGTTCAGCGCCTACACCTTAAATACGCCGGAGGAGCCCTACATGAAGGAGAGTGTGATGCTTTACGGCCTGCAGGATGACAGCCGGTATATTCCCATTGATTTCCGGGATGGCGGCGTGTATGTGTCATCGGCTTATGCGGAGAAGTATCTGCTGAAGCCCGGAGATGAGATTACCCTGTATGAGGAGTACGGCACCGACGTCCATACCTTCCGGGTGGACGGCGTCTATCATTACGAGGGCGGCCTGACCATCTTCATGTCCCAGAGGCAGCTGAACACCTTATTCGACCTGGGAAATGATTATTTCAGCGGTTATCTGTCTGATACGGAGATTACAGACATTGATGAGAAATACATCGGTTCGGTGATCGATGTGGAAGCGCTGACGAAGATTTCCAGGCAGCTCAACGTGTCCATGGGAAGCATGATGGGGCTGGTCAATGGATTTGCGATTCTGATGTTTATGGTGCTGGTCTACCTGCTGTCGAAAATCATCATTGAGAAGAATGCCCAGTCCATCTCTATGGCGAAGATATTGGGTTATTCCAATCGGGAAATCAGTGGATTATACATTATGTCAACCACAATAGTAGTAATCCTGTTTCTGCTTATCAGCCTGCCCATTGAATACGAAATCATGGAGGTGCTGTTCCGCATGATGATGCTGCAGAGCATCAGCGGCTGGATTACCTTCTACATCGGACCGGAGATTTACGTGAAAATGTTTGTAATGGGCTTTGCGACCTATCTGATGGTGGCCCTGCTGGAATACCGGAAAATCCGGCATGTGCCCATGGATGCGGCGTTGAAGAATGTAGAATAGCGGGAGGAGTGAGAGTATGAACGGAAAGAAATTATTGCTGCAGAAGCTGATGCTGCTCCTGCTTCTGCTGGTAGTCGTGGCAGCCGGAGCGGCAGTCAGCTTCGGAATGAAAAATAAAAGCGCGAAGGACGATGGAAATGCGGCTTCCAAGGGGACGACGGCGTCCAGTGCTTCCGGAACAGCTTCCGGGGAAATGACAGAAAATCAGGAATCCGCGTTGGAAAAAGATAAAACCGAAACGGTTTACATAAAATCAGATGCGGAAGGAAACACCAAGGAAATCACGGTGGAAACCACCCTGAAGCACCCGTCCGATGGATCCGATATCCGGGATCAGAGTAACCTGAAGGACATCCGTAACACCAGGGGCGACGAGGAATATACGCAGGGCTCCGACGGAAGCCTCATCTGGGAAAATCACGGCGCGGACATCTCCTATAAGGGAACCAGCGACGCAGAGCCTCCGGTCAGGGTAAAAGTCACCTACTATCTGAACGGCGAGCAGATAAGCCCGAAAAAGCTGGCCGGAAAAAGCGGCAGGGTGACAATTCGCTTCGACTATGAAAATACAGCTACAGAGACCGTGACCGTAAAGAAAAAAGCCTATGAAGTACAGACCCCGTTCCTGGTCATGTCGGCTCTGGTACTGCCCTCCGATACCTTCTCCAACATCGAAGTAACCAATGGAAAACTGATGAACATGGACGACCAGAGCATGGTCATCGGCTACGCCATGCCGGGCCTGGCGGACAGTCTGCAGCTGTCCGGCTATGAGGTGACCGAGGACATCGACATTCCAGAGTATGTGGAAGTGAGCGCAGACGCCAAAGATTTCGAGCTGGAGTTTACGGCTACCGTCATTACACCGGGACTGCTGGAGGATTTGGACACGGACGACCTGAAGGACGCCGACGATTTTGCGGACGGCATGGATGATCTGAAGGACGGCGTGGATGATATGGATGAGGGCGTCGGGGAGCTCTATGACGGCCTCAAAGATTTCAACGAGTATCTGGATGAATTTACCGATGGTGTGACGGCTCTGCGGGACGCCATGAATCAGGTGAAGGACGGAGCCGGGAAGCTGAATGAGAACAGTAAAGCCCTGAACGACGGCGCGGCGGCATTGCAAAGCGGACTGGAGCAGCTGAACGCGGCGCTTGGCGCGGCAGGCGGTACGACGGGCAATTCTGGCGAAAACGGTGCGTCTGAAAGCGAAGCAGCTGGAAATGAAGCAGCGGCGGCAGGCCAGGCTGCCTTCGCGAAGACGGTATCGGCATTGGGAGCGGCAGCGGAAGCGGATCCTGAGAGTGAAGAAGGCAAGGCGCAGCAAGAGGCCCTGGCGGCCTTAGGCCTGACTGCAGAGGACGCACAGAACCTGGCAGCCTACGCGAAGACACTGTCTGAAGCGGGAACTTCCGCAGGAGAGCTCAGGAGCCAGCTTGCTGCCTCGGCAGCAGCCCTGGCCGAGGGCAGCAGGCAGCTGACTACCGGCCTGACCGCCTACACTGCAGGCGTCAGCGCCCTCTACGAGGGCACCACCAAAGTCGTAGAAGGCAGCACCACCCTCTGCACCGCAGGCGGCGAGCTCTACCGTGGCTTTGGGGAAGCCCTGGACGGCGTCAAAGAACTGCGCGACGGCGTCCGCGACTTCAAAGACGACGGCATCGCCGAACTCACCAAATTAGGCGGCTCTGACTTCCGTAACGTAATGAACCGGCTGCGGGCAGTGAAAGGGGCCGACGATGGCTACGACAACTTCGCCGGGCTTGCCGAGGGCAAGACCGGAAGTGTCCGCTTCATCGTAGAAACCGAAGAAATCAAAAAGTAAATAGAATCCACACAATTACTTATGTAAACTAAAACACCCCTGTATGCATAAAAACTAAATACAGGGATGTTTTTAATTAAGGAAAGCTAATTATAAAAAGTTCTAAAGTAGTTATATACAAAAACAGCAGCCGCGTCCGTCCTAACCAAACGCTATTTTAAAGCGTTCAAATAAGTTTCTGTAAGAGAACCAGTCATCGGCACTCCCAGCTCCGGCAGTACCTGATCCAGCGCCTTCATCACAGCCTCCAGCTTCTCCGGCCGCGCATTTTCTCCCATATGTCCAATCCGGATAACCTGCCCTTCCAGCACATCAAAGGATCCTGCCAGCATAATGTTATACTTCTCACGAATCGCTGTCAAAATCGCCGCCGCCGTCGTTTCCTTCGGCACGTCAAACACAGATACCGTATTCGAATACCCATTGCGCGTATGCAGTTTCAATCCACAAGCAGTCAGCGCCGTACGCACCGCTTGGGCAATCTTCGCATGCCGCTCCAGGATGGTGCTGTCTGCCTTAATATTCTCAAAAGCGGCCCGCAGTCCCCGAATATCACTGATGGGCATGGTATACGGAAACCATTGCTTTTCAAAATACCCGTCAAAGGTCATCAGATTCGCGTAAAAGGAAGCTATCGGCGTTTTCCGCTCCTTCATAGCTGTCCATGCAGCAGGGCTGACAGTCACAAAGGTCAGTCCCGGAGGGGCGGAAACCACCTTCTGAGAGCCGCCGCAGAGCAAATCAATCTGAAAATCATCTACACGAACCTCTTCGCCAAACATGGCGGAGACAGAATCTACGACAGTCAGAATGCCATAGGATTTCAGCAGCGGACAAATCCGAGCAATATCATTGAGCACGCCGCTGGGGGTATCACAGTGAACCACTGTAGCATACTTAAAAGCATGATCCTTCTTCAGAAAATCTGCCAGTGCATCCACATCGACCGCTTCCAGATAATCCACCGTATACAGCACCGGATTTCCGCCGTACATTTTTACAAAGTCGGCAAAGCCCTTGCCGAAGACGCCATTGTCGATGATCAGCACCCGATCGCCCGGCTCGGTGAGACCGGCGCAGGCCGCTTCCAGGCCAAGGATGCCCTCACCGCCCAGAATCAGCGCCTCGTTCTTTGTGCGAAGCAGGGAGCTGATGAGCTCGCAGGTCTCCTTATAGAACGTATAAAAGTCCGGATCCAGATCCGGATTGGTACAGGGCAGGCTTCTGGCTGCCAACACATTTTCCCGGACCTGTGTAGGCCCGGGTGTCATAATTTCGTACATGGGAAACTCTCCTTTTTAAATTAAAGTCTTCTCTGAATGGTAATTCTCAGACGCTCCGCAATCGGAATCACGATGATAGCGGCCACGCCAATCTGTACCAGGTTACCCGGAATGGATGTAACCGGAGCGACCCAGTTGCCATAGATAAAGCCCTCGGCAATGTAGTAGCCAACCACTTTAATCACGCAGGCAGCGGCGATAGCCAGCGTGTTCCAGCCGTAGCCATGATGCTTCTCGGTGACAGCGCCTACGGTGAAGCCCATAAGGCCTACAATCACGAAGGTGAACGGAGCCCAGAGATACCAGCCGGACAGCAGGTCAAAAAGACCCATTCCGAAGGCTCCGGCCAGGGTGCCGGTACGGCGTCCGAAGATGATAGCGGCCAGGAAAAGAGGTACATTTCCCAGATGAATCAGGCCGCCGTTGGCTGCGATGGGCAGGCGAAGGTTTACAAATGCGGTAAAGATATAGGTGAGCGCAATCAGCATTGCATCGATAACAAGTTCCTTTGTGGTAATGCCGCTCTTCTTTACTGCGGCTGCTTCTGTAATCTGCATAGATAAATTTCTTGCAACTGTTCTGTAACGGACAGTTCCAATTTCCTCCTTCTTATTTCCCCAGCAGTTTCTGTGGAATCCATACAGAGGTGCACGACTCTGTTTTCCTGCTGTTGTTAGGTGCTACTATAACCTCTGACTGGCTGTTTTAAAATAGCCAGTTTTTGATAAAACAACCAGTCCAGTTATAAATTTTTGATAAAACATACAGAAAATGTGGGAAAATACAATAAGTATTGTAAAATCGCGGATTATACGGTATTATGAAAAAAGATAAATAACAGGCTGAAGCGCTTGCTGCTGAGGTCGTATGAACGTGATTCAGATGTCTTACAAAGGGGGGGCGGCAGTATGGAAGAACAGAGCAAAGCAATCGTAGAGGGCAAGCCTCTCGAGTATCCTGAGATTGTGCAGGATACGGTAGAGGTAGAGTTTCCGGAGATAACAGATTTTGTGAGGAATATGAAATTGAAGAGCGGAATATTTGGATTTCAAAAAGAAGATGTCTATGAAAAAATGCAGCAGTTAAATAAGATGTACCAGAGCCGGGCCCAGCAGATGCGGGACCAGAACCGGGGACAGCTAAAGCAGATGCGCAGACAGCAGCAGGAAGAGATTGAGGACATGAAAGCACGGCTGGCCGCAGAGCGTGCCCAGGAGCAGCAGAAGCTGGCCGAGGAGCGGGAAAAGCAGGAGGCGGAACGCGCCGAACTGCAGGCACAGATGGAAAAAGAGCGTGCGGAGCTGAAAGAGCAGGCTGAAAAAGAGCAGCAGGTCCTGAAAGAGAAATTCGACGCGGAGCAGAAGGAAGCCTACGAGAAGATGCAGGAGCAGATTGCCGCGGCCCGGGTGGAGATCCGCCGGGAAATGCAGGCGCAGATGCAGGAAAAAGCCGATCAGCAGAAGCGTGAGCTGACCATGATCAGCGAGGAGCTGGAGCGCCTGAATGAGCGGTTCCTTCTGCTGAAGACGAGAATCGGAGAACTGGTGGAACAGGAGTAGACTGACACAGATGAAAAAAGAACAGCTTCAGTCCGTGGACGAGGTACTGGAAGAACGAAAAGAAAGGTTATGCAGGCGGAAAGAGTTCCGGCGCATTATTGTAGAATGTATCCTGCTGGCGGCGCTGGTCTACGCAGCGTTTCATTATGTAATTGGCCTGGCAGTCGTTAGTGGCAGTTCCATGGAGCCGGGTCTGACAGACGGGGAAATGGTACTTTTCTATCGGTTGGATGAGACTTATCAGAGAAACGACCTGGTGATTATTCACCGGGCAGACGGTGTGGAATACATCAAGCGCGTGGTGGCGGAGCCCGGTGACGTGGTAGAACTCTCGGAAGAGGGCAGTCTTATCGTCAACGGAGAGAAGGACACGACGGTTACGGCTGTCGGCAAAACCGAGGCCATGTCGGAGAGCATTGCCTATCCCTATACGGTTCCCGCAGCCGGCTATTTCGTGCTGGGTGACAACCGGGAAAATTCCAAGGATTCCAGAAGCTTCGGATCCGTGACGGCGGACGACATCACCGGACGGGTGTTTGTGTATATGGGAATGACGAGATAAAGGCAGACGTAAAAGACCTGAAGTGCCAGCTTCAGGTCTTTTTAAGACTTAGATATTTTCCTATAAAATGAGGAGTGCCCCGACGTACCAGGTACGCCGAGGCTATTATGAAAAAATTTATCTATATGTGTAGTGAAAGCATTTTCATCCGTTAAGAAGCTGTTCTCTTAACTTGGTTATAGTATAGCAATGGATTATGAATAAATTATGAACGAATTGTGAACTTAATGTGAAAACGCACAAAATACTAAAAAAAGAAAAGAAAAAACAGGACAAAATAGACAAAAAGTCCAAAGGGTATCGGAAAAACGTTTCAGCAAAACGTAGAGAAATGATAGGAAATAAAAATATGAAGTCGTGCAGTCCGCACAATGCGGAGCAGTGTCCGCCTGAGACGGATAAACGAGGGAAGAACGCTGCATCGCGAAGCGTTTTACTGTGGACGGAGTGCACAGTAAAAAATACAGGAATACCACTTGTATACAGGGTGGTGGCAATGGTAAAATAAGGGCAACTGAAAGTATGTATATAAAAGGGGTTTAAAATGGAAAAAGATATGACGAGACCGGTGTATATTATCGGTCACAAAAATCCGGATACGGATTCTATCTGTTCTGCGCTGGCTTATGCGTATCTGAAGAATACGCTGGAGGGCGGCGGATACATTGCGGCGCGTGCCGGACAGCTGAACCAGGAGACGCAGTACGTGCTGAACTTCTTCCAGGCGGAAGCACCGGTCTATGTGGCTGACGTGATGACACAGGTAAAGGATATCGAGATCCGAAAGACGGAAGGCGTACAGAGCAATCTGTCCCTGAAGCAGGCATGGAACCTGATGCGCCGTATCGGAGCCGTGACGCTGCCGATTACCAAGGAACAGAAGATTGAAGGTCTGATTACCATCGGCGATATCGCCACATCCTACATGGATGTGCTGGACAGCAAGATCCTGGCTCAGGCCAACACCCAGTACAGCAATATCATCGACACCCTGGAGGGCACCATTCTGGTGGGCTCCGCCGAGGATTATTACAACAAGGGCAAGGTACTCATCGCGGCGGCGAACCCAGATCTGATGGAGGACTACATAGAGGAGGGCGACCTGGTTATCCTAGGTAACCGCTACGAGTCCCAGCTGTGCGCCATCGAAATGCGCGCGGGCTGTATCATCGTCTGCGAGGGTGCAAAGGTCTCCATGACCATCAAGAAGCTGGCCCAGGAGCACCACTGCGTAGTGATCAGTACGCCTCACGATACCTTTACGGCGGCGCGTCTGATCAACCAGAGTATGCCCATCCGTTATTTTATGAAATCCGAGAACCTGACCATTTTCAATGTCAATGAGAAGACCGACGACATCAAGGAAATCATGGGCCAGAAGCGCTACCGCGACTTCCCAATTGTGGACAAGGACGATAATTATATCGGCATGATTTCCAGACGGAACCTGTTGAATCTGAAGCGCAAGCAGGTTATCATGGTGGATCATAATGAGGAATCCCAGGCCGTGGACGGAATTGATCATGCAGAGATTTTGGAGATCATCGACCACCATCGTCTGGGCACGCTGGAGACCATGTCTCCGGTATTTTTCCGGAACCAGCCGCTGGGCTGCACCGCGACGATCATGTATCAGATGTACCAGGAGCGTGGCGTGGAGATTCCGAAGAAGATCGCGGGTCTCTTATGCTCAGCTATCATTTCCGATACATTGATGTTCCGTTCTCCCACCTGTACGGCCATTGACAAATCGGCTGCGGAGCATTTGGCGCAGATTGCGGGCGTTGATATCGAAGATCTGGCTATCGATATGTTCTCTGCAGGCAGCAACCTGGGTTCCCGTACCGCGGAAGAGATTTTCTACCAGGATTTCAAGCGCTTCGATGTGGGAAATGTGGAATTCGGCGTGGGTCAGATCAATTCCATGAATGCGGTGGAGCTGGAGGAGATCCGCGAGAAGCTGATTCCCTATCTGCCTGTGGCGCACCGGGAAAGCGGCCTGAACATGATTTTCTTCATGCTTACCAATATCATCAAGGAGTCCACCGAGCTTCTGTGCTACGGTCCCAACTCCGACACACTGGTGAAGGAAGCCTTCCAGCTGCCGGATGATGGCGACAGCTACGAGCTGAAGGGACTGGTATCCCGTAAGAAGCAGTTGATTCCGTCCCTGGCGGGTATGATTCAGCAGATGGAAGAAATGAGATAATTTACAAGATATGGAAAAGAAAAAACAACACTGGAGAGCAGGTAATATGCTCTATCCCCTCCCGGCAGTTATGGTAAGCTGTGGAAGGGAAGGTGAAAAACCAAATATTATTACGGTGGCGTGGGCCGGGACGATTTGTTCCGACCCCGCTATGGTATCCATCTCCGTAAGACCGAACCGGTATTCCTACGATATTATCCGGGAAACCGGCGAGTTCGTCATCAACCTGACCACGAAAAAGCTTGTGAAGGCCACCGATTACTGCGGCGTGCGTTCAGGCCGGGATGTGGACAAGTTCGCGGAAATGCATCTGACGCCGGGCAAGGCGGAGCATCTTAAGTACGCGCCCACCATCGAGGAGAGTCCGGTCAATATCGAATGCCGCGTAACGGAAGTAAAGGAGCTTGGAACGCATCATATGTTCCTGGCAGAAGTGTTGGGCGTGACGGTAGACGAAGCCTATATAAATGAAAATGGCCGTTTCGAGCTGAACAGTACCGGATTGGTGGCTTATTCCCACGGAACCTATTTTGCGTTGGGCGAGGAGCTTGGCACCTTCGGATACAGCGTGAGGAAGAAGAAGCCAATGAAAACCGCAAAGAAGAAAACCAAGAAAGACAGCAAAAGCAGCAAAGGAAAGGGCAGAAAATGAAGAAAAACGTCGTACTGATTGGAATGCCGGGAGCCGGAAAAAGCACCATTGGTGTCATTCTGGCGAAAATGATGGGAAAGGATTTTATTGACGCGGATCTGGTGATTCAGAAAGAGGAAGGAATGCTTCTGAAGGACATTATCAAACGGGACGGCCCGGACGGTTTTCTGGCCGTGGAGAACCGGGTCAATGCGGGACTGAATCCGGGAAATGCAGTCATCGCCACCGGCGGCAGCGTAGTGTATGGCGAGGAAGCCATGAAGCATCTGGGTGAAATCAGTGTGATTGTATACCTGCGTCTTTCTTATAAAGCAGTGAAATCCAGACTTCACGATGTGAAGGGCCGCGGCGTGGTGCTGCGGGACGGACAGACCCTGCATGATCTTTATGTGGAGCGGGAGGGTCTGTATGAGAAATACGCCGATGTGACCATCGAGGAGGACGGTCTTAACGTGGAAGAAACCTTAGAAAAGACTTTACAAGCATTGGAAATGTTGGTAAAATAGAAAATGTTACGAAATTATTACACCTCGGAGCTGCTCCGGGGTGTACTTGAGATTAAAGAAGTTAAAAAACCCAATGAAGAAAAAAAAGTTATTTTGGAATAAAAAATCACAGCTTGTATTCGCGGAATCCGTGATGATTACCTGCGGCTGTATGCTGCTGGGCGTGCCGCTCATCGGAAGCGGCTTCGGAAGCGGTGACAGCTACTACGAGGTTACGCTGGCGGGCAAGACCGTCGGATCCGTCAAGAACCCGTCCGTGGTGGAAAATGCTTACTTGCAGGCCAGAGCCCGTATTTCCAGAGAGACTGACGGCCTGGTGCTGGCGGATGTGGAGTACGAGCTTGACAAGGTGCCGAAGATCTTCGGTTCCACCATGGACAGCGATACGCTGACCGACGCCTTTTACAATGAGCTGACCCAGATTGTGGCGAAGGCCAAGAAAAAGGCTTACCTGATGAAGATTAACGAGTTCACGGTGACGCTGGGAAGCTATCAGGACGTGATGGACGTGCTGTATGCCACCAAAGACCGGTATGATACGGACAATGAGTTTCAGATCAACATCGTATCGGATGCGGCCCGGGAGCTGAATGTATACACAGTAGAAGTATCAAAGCAGAACACGGCAGAGGAGACTGCCGCGGAGGTGGCGAAGCTGGGCGGTATCGCCGGAATCGGCGACGCCTGTGCGGGTATCGGTGAATATGATGTGAGCCAGGCCGTGGAGAGTGTCATTACGAAGACTGTCACAGAGGAAGATGTGGCGGAAGAGAATGCTGCAGACAATGGGGAGATGCAGGCAGAAGGCGACGGTCTGCGTTCCGTGGATTTCGCGGAAAAAGTGGAGATTGCCGAGGCTTATGTATCAGCAGATGAGATTACACCGGCAAGTGAGGCCATTGATCTGGTGACCAAGGATACGGCAAAGAATGAAGTATACGAGGTGAAGGCGGGAGATACTCTGTCTGTGATAGCGAACAGCAATGGACTCCGCGTGGCGGAGGTGCTGGCACTGAACGAGGGCATGAGCGAGAATACGGTACTCCATGAAGGTGACGAGGTCATCATCACCGTGCCGGAGCCGGAGCTTTCCGTGGAGACCGTGGAGGAAGCCACCTATCAGGAAGAATATTACGCAGACGTTCAGTATATTGATAATGACGAATGGTATACCACCAAGAGTGAGGTGCGCCAGGAGGAGCAGCCCGGTTATCATGAGGTAACGGCGCTGATTACGAAGAAAAACGGCGTGGAAGAGAATCGGGATGTGATTTCCGAGACTGTTCTGCAGGATCCGGTTCCGAAGATCGTGGAGCGCGGTACCCAGACGCCGCCCACCTATATCAAACCGATTTCCGGCGGACGCTTCACCTCCGGCTTCAAGAAACGGTGGGGCCGGATGCACAAGGGCGTGGACTGGGCGTGCCCCATCGGCACAGCGGTTATGGCCTCCTGCGGCGGTACCGTCGTCCAGGCCGGCTGGTTCAGCGGTTACGGCAACTGTATTACCATCCGTCATCCGGACGGCAAGCAGACCCGCTACGGCCACCTGAGCAAGATCCTGGTATCCTCAGGCCAGAAGGTAACCCAGGGCCAGAAGATTGCGCTTTCCGGCAACACAGGACGAAGCACGGGACCCCATGTACACTTTGAGATTATTATCAATGGCAGTCAGGTGAATCCGCTGCCGTATCTGAATTAAAAGATTTTCGTGAAAAATCAGGCCGCCGCACTGAATGCTTTTTCAGTGCGGCGGCCGTTTTGGATTTATACCACCGAAAATCCCTTATTCTTCAGACAAACCTCAACCTCTGCCGTGTCCGCGGTCTGGAATACCAGGACCGGCTTGCCGGAGGCGCGGTTGAAGGACAGGTAGATGTAGTTGATGTTGATGTTGCTCTCGGCCAGGGCCTTTAAGAGCTTGTTCAGGTTGCCGACCTCGTCCTCGACTTCGACGCCGATGACGGAAGTAAGCTTGCACAGGTAGCCGACTGCTTCCAGGGCCTCCATGGCTCTCTGCGGGTCAGAAACAACCATACGATTGATGCCGTACTCTGCGCCGTCGTTGGTGCAGGAGCCCCAGATATTGATATTCTCATCGGCCAGCACCTCGGTGATGTTCTGCATGGTGCCTTTCTTATTTTCAGCGTAGATGGATAACTGCTGTAACATAATGTAACTCCTCCTCTTTCATTTCAAAAATATAAAATCAGGGAATATATCCCATGGCTTTAGAACTTCGCAGTGCGAAACTATCCCTATCATAACACAGGCGGCCGCATTTTACAATGGTATTTAAAAATAGATTATGATATAATGTCGTGAGAATTATATCCTGCCGGATGGCATCCAAAGCGGAGCGGCATATCCGAAGGATATGGAAGCCTGAAAAATGAATGGATAGAATAAGTATAACATATGGAAGAATTAAAAGCATTATTGGAAAAATATTTAAATGAAAATCTGGAACTCATCACCTTAAGCGCCCCCAGAAAGGGCCGGGAAGAGCTGAAAGCCCGGATTCGTCCGGTGCTGCTGCGGGACGAACTGAAATTTCAGCTTGAGATCTTCCGCGGACCGAAGGCCTTTCACGAAAATCTGCCGCGGGAAGAGGCGGTGGAGCGAATCGTCGAACTGCTGACTGACGTCTTCTGTCAGCTTCAGCTGCAGGCCGACGCAGGCCAGGTGACAGCCCTGGTGAGCAAGAAGGGTAAAGTGACCGTAAAAGAAAAGCGTCAGCCGGGAAAAGCGGGGAACGCAGGTGTAAAACCGACGTCCCTGGCCCATAATAAGAAAAAGCGCTATCTGCTGGAGGAGGGCCGTCCGGTTCCCTTCCTGGTGGATCTGGGCGTCATGACACCCGAGGGAAGGATCGTCCACGCCCGCTACGACAAATTCCGCCAGATCAACCGGTTCCTGGAATTTGTCGAAGACATTCTCCCGGCGCTTCCGAAGAATCGGGAACTGACCATTCTGGATTTCGGCTGCGGCAAATCCTATCTGACCTTTGCTATTTACTATTATCTGCGGGAATGTCAGGGCCTGGATGTGCGGATTATCGGCCTGGATTTGAAAGAGGACGTCATCCGCAAATGCGGCGAGCTCAGCCGTAAATATGGTTATGATAAACTAACCTTCCTGCAGGGCGACATCGCCGGATACGAGGGCTGTTCCCG
Source organism: Laedolimicola intestinihominis (assembly GCF_040096155.1). Classification (NCBI taxonomy): domain Bacteria; kingdom Bacillati; phylum Bacillota; class Clostridia; order Lachnospirales; family Lachnospiraceae; genus Laedolimicola; species Laedolimicola intestinihominis. Next base: position 61,896 of record NZ_JBBMFE010000016.1, read on the forward strand.
GGTAGATATGGTCGTGACCCTGCACGCCTGCGACACAGCCACCGATTATGCCCTGTACAAAGCAGTGAAATGGGGCGCCAGCGTCATCCTTTCCGTTCCCTGTTGTCAGCATGAGCTGAATAAGCAGCTGGAAAATGAAACTCTGGCCCCGATTTTGAAATACGGTCTCTTGAAAGAGCGGATGGCAGCTCTGATGACCGATGGTCTCCGGGCGGAGCTCCTGGAGCAGCAGGGTTATGAGACACAGATCCTGGAATTCATCGATATGGAGCATACGCCGAAGAATATCCTGATCCGCGCAGTCAGGAGGAAAAATGAGAAAAAAGCGGACACGGCGTCTGCAGCGTCCTTTGATGCCTGTACAGAAGCGCTGCACGCCGATCTGACGCTGGAGAAGCTTCTGAACGCGGGAACATCCCCGGCGGAAAGCTACCGCTCCAGACGGAAAAATACCGAAAACGTGAAAGGAGAGAGCCGGTGAAAAAGTTAGTCATAAGAATTGCGACCATTGCGGCGGCTTTCCTTCTGGGCGTGGCCGGTATGAGCTATTTCCTGATGGCAGGTAATACAGATTCTACCGCGGAGATGACCGGAGCCACCCTGCCGCTGATCTACATGGAACGCCAGGGCCGGAACCTGAACCTGCTCCACGGCTACACGAAAAGCATGGACGCCGCCACCATCCGCGATGCGGTTTATCCGCTGCCGAGTGATCGGACCGTCAGCTTCCGGGTGGAGTATCCGGACGCAAAGGTACAGAACGTCTATTACGAGGTGCGAAGTGTCGACACCAGCCGCCTGATAGAAGATGGCGAGATCAAAGATTACAGCCGCTCGGGCCGGACCTTAACGGTGGATCTGAAGCTGAAGGATCTGCTGGATGATAACGGGGAGTATCTGCTGGTTATTCGCCTGGGATTGGAAAAGAACCAGGAGGCTTATTATTACACACATGTAAAGAAACTGACCGACAATCACCTGGACGAGTGCCTGGCTTTCGTAGACGAGATTCACAGTGCCCTTTTCGACAAAAATAATACGGTCAGCATCGCCCAGTATCTGGAATCGGACGACAGCATCAGCAATAAATCCCTGGACCATGTGTCAATTCATTCCAAATATAAGCAGCTGATCTGGGGCGACATGGATGTGCAAGAGCCGGATATGGCAAATATCCGCACCTATCTGACAGAGCTGGACAGCTCGGTGGCTTCCGTACGCCTGGAATATGAGATATCTTATGTAAACGACGCGGAGGAGACGGAAAACTATGAAGTAACAGAGTCCTACCGGGTGCGCTACACCCAGCAGAGAATGTATCTGCTGAATTATGATCGGAAGGTCGATCGCGTTTTCGATCCCGGCCTTGACATTTTCACGAAAAAGGGTGTGGAGCTGGGTATCCTGAATACCGAAGTCGAGTACCGGAAAAATGACGAGGAAAATATTGTGGGCTTCGTCCAGAACGGCGAGCTTTGGTGCTATGACGTGGCCCAGAATAAGCTGTCGAAGGTCTTCGGCTTCCGGGAAGGCGACGACCTGCGGGGCGCTTACGACGAGCACGCTATCCGGATTCTGAAGGTGGATGAGACCGGCAGCATGGATTTTCTGGTATATGGCTACATGAACCGGGGCACCCACGAGGGTGAGGCCGGCGTGGCTCTGTACAGCTACGACGCGCTGACCAATTCCGTGGAGGAGCGGGCCTTCATCGAGAGCCGGGAATCCTTCGCAATATTACAGTCGGAGCTTGGCAGCATGGCTTATGTAAACAACAACGGACAATTTTACATTTTCCTGAACGACGCGGTGAATTGCGTCGATCTGAGCACTATGGAGTGCGAGACGGTGGCCGGCGGCATCGCTTCCGGCAGTGGTATGGTGTCCGAGGACGGTCATCTGGCGGCATGGCACAAGGAAAATTCCCTGTACGCGTCCCGAAATGTGGCTGTGCTGAATCTGAACACCGGTAAGAGCCGGGAAGTGCAGGCGGATGACGGATACTATATCCGGGCGCTGGGCTTTATGGGCACTGACTTTATCTACGGTGAGGCTCGCCAGAGCGACGTGCAGAAGGGCCTGACCGGCAATGAGCTGTTCCCCATGGGCCGCATTGTCATTGAAGATGAACAGGGGCAGGTGGTTCGTGAATTTGACTATGAATCCCAGGGCAAATATGTGACAGATATCTCCATTGAGAGCAACCGCATTTCCCTGAACTGCGTGCAGAAAAGCGCGGACGGCAGCTACACGGCGGCGGCTCCGGAACCCATTACGAATAAAACCACGGAGATTGTGGAAAAGATAGCCTTAGAGACGAAATCTGGCGCGCCTAAGCAGCAGGAATACTATTTCGCCCTGTCAGGCACCAGAGGCAGCGGCAAGCTCCGTACCCTGACGCCGAAGCAGGTTGTATTCGAGGGCAGCAGAACCCTGACCCTGGAAAATGGGGCGGCGGACAACCGCTACTATGTATACAATTTTGACGGCACCTTCGGAGGTGCGTTCACAGGAGCCAATGCAGCCGTTCAGACCGCCAATGAAGCCATGGGCATCGTGGTGGACGCGCAGCAGAACATCCTGTGGACCCGCGGTGGCCGCAAGACCCGGACCGATCTGGGAACCATGAACAATCCGCAGCAAAAGGACGGAGAATCGTCCCTGCAGGCAGCGCTGGAAATCATGCTGGGAACCCGGAAGACTTACGGTGACGTGGACACTTATCTGGCCCAGGGCTATACGCCCTATGAGATTTTGTCGGAACAGACCGCAGGCCGGGTGCTGGACCTGTCCGGCTGTTCCGTGAGCATGGTACTCTATTATGTGAGCCAGGGCTATCCGGTACTGGCGCTGGAGGGCGGAAGCAATGCAGAGCTGATTACCGGCTATGACCCGCAGAATATCATCGTCACCGACCCGCTGACTGGTGAAAGCAGCAAGCGCGGCATGAACGACAGTACCCAGCAGTTCGCTGATTTGGGTAATCTGTTCCTGGTGTGTCTGCCGGAGACGGAAAATTAAAAAATGCTGCGTAGAGCAGACAGTAAAAGCGAGACAGACGGGAGTGCGCAGACAGCGGGCTCCCGTTGCAAATACAAGACTTTTGAAGCTTTAAGATATCAGGAGGAAAATAAATATGGACAAGAGAATCCGAACCTTAGCAAAAAATCTGGTAAATTATTCCTGTAAAGTAAAACCGGGCGATAAGGTATACGTCCACTACACCGGCCCGTCCACGGAAGATCTGGCGCGGCAGATTATCAAAGAAGTGTACGCTGTAGGCGGACAGCCCTACCCTCACTACACGAACCCGAAGGTTCAGCGGGAAATGCTTCTGGGATGCACGGAAGAACAGCTTCGCCTGATGGCTGAAATCGACGCGGCAGAAATGTCGAAGATGGACTGCTACATCGGCGTGCGCGGCGGCGACAATGTATCGGAATATTCCGACGTCCCTTCCGAGAAAATGCATCTTTATGAGACTCTGTACGCCACGCCGGTTCATCACAATATCCGGGTGCCGAAGACCCGGTGGGTAGTTCTGCGCTATCCGAACGAGTCCATGGCCCAGCTCTCCGGCACCAGCACGGAAGCCTTCGAGGACTTCTATTTCGATGTCTGCAACCTGGATTATTCAAAAATGAGTGAGGCTATGAAACCCCTGATAGATCTGATGAACCGCACCGACAAGGTGCGTCTGACAGCGAAGGATACCGACCTGACCTTCTCCATCAAGGATATTCCGGCCATCGCCTGCGACGGACAGATGAACATCCCGGACGGCGAGGTTTACACCGCGCCGGTGCGCGATTCCATCAATGGTGTGATCACCTATAATACACCATCCATTTGCCAGGGCACCACCTTTGAAAATATCCGCCTGGAATTTAAAGATGGTAAAATCGTGAAGGCTGCAGCGAACAATACGGAGCGTCTGAACCAGATTCTGGACACCGACGAGGGAGCCCGCTATGTGGGCGAGTTTGCCATCGGCGTAAATCCCTATATCCTCACGCCCATGAAGGATATCCTCTTCGACGAGAAAATCATGGGATCCATCCACCTGACCCCGGGCAACTGCTACGACGAAGCCCCCAACGGCAACGCCAGCGCCATCCACTGGGATCTGGTGCTGATTCAGCGGGAAGAATTCGGGGGCGGCGAAATCTGGTTCGACGACCGCCTGATCCGGAAAAACGGCCGCTTCGTAATCCCGGAGCTCCAGTGCCTGAACCCGGAGAAGCTGATTTAAGATAAATTATGCGTAGTGCTATTTTAGAAAAACAGCCATAGGAAAACAGCCTCCCCGCTGTGATGGTAGCCGGAGTTCCCGTCCATAGGCTTGCACCCTGGCAGCATCCGAAGGAGCCATTGTCTGAGGCCTGTAGGGCCGAGCTTGGCGGTCGGATGCGGATAAGCCGGGTGCAGGATATAGGGAACGCAGGCGTATCACGGGCGGGGAGGCTGTTCTCCTATGGCGTCCGTTCTAATCTATTCTAATAATCCTCCTCGATCACCTGCACCTCCAGATAATCAAACTCAATCTGATCAATAAAACTATCCTGATAAAACCGTACCTTCGCCGTCCGTTTAAAATCCGCGATGCACGACTCCAGCCAAATCGGCTTGCTCAAATCAAACTGATGACAGATCTCATCCAGCGCATGAAAAATCTTATGCGTCCGTGTCTCATTCGAAAAATCCTCAACCACAGTATCTTTTAACATATGATTACTCTTAAACTCTCTGGCCCAGATTCGCATAAAAACCTCCCGTTTTAAAATTATTTCTATAATAAAGAAAATAGATATCAAAGCGATAAAACAATACTTAGAGTATAAAGGCAGCCTTTCCGTTTGTAAAGAAAGAATGTATAGAAAAGACAAATGCCCGCATATTAAAAACATGCTGAAAAATCCGCAAAAAACTCACGGAAACTCCGAAAAAGTCCTTGCTTTCAGGGAAAATCTATGTTATAGTATTACCTCGTGATATATTATTAAAATTCCTTGTTTCCCCCATAGTGAGGAAGCCAGAGACCAAAAGGAGGAAAAGCATGAACAAGTATGAATTAGCATTAGTTGTGAATGCAAAGGCAGAGGATGACGTCAGAACCGCTACCGTAGAGAAAGCGAAAGAGTATATCGCTCGTTACGGCGGTGTAGTGACAGAGGTGGAAGATTGGGGCAAGAAGCGTCTTGCTTACGATATCCAGCACATGAGAGAAGCGTACTACTACTTCATCCAGTTTGACGCTGACGCAACCTGCCCGGCAGAGGTGGAGAAGCACGTTCGTATCATGGAGAATGTCATCCGCTATCTGTGTGTTCGCAAAGACGCATAGAGACAAGGTTTTTAACCGAAAAAGTGGAGGATTGTTGGTATGAATAAAGTAATTTTAATGGGACGTTTAACCCGTGACCCGGATGTTCGCTACTCACAGGGTGAGAATGCGAGCGCATTTGCGAGATATACACTGGCAGTAGACAGAAGATTCAGGAGAGACGGAGAGGCAACCGCTGATTTCATCGGCTGTGTGGCATTCGGACGTCAGGCTGAGTTTGCTGAGAAGTATCTGCGTCAGGGCACGAAAATTGCGATTACCGGACGTATCCAGACCGGCAGCTACACGAATCGTGACGGACAGAAGGTCTACACCACAGACGTGGTTGTAGAGGAACAGGAATTCGCGGAGAGCAAGGCAGCAGCAGGCGAGCACGCAGGCGGCTTCCAGCCCCAGAATCATTCCAATCCGTTCCAGTCTGCACCGGCTCCTTCCGCAGCAGCGGGAGATGGATTCATGAACATCCCGGATGGCATCGACGAAGAATTACCGTTTAACTAACAATCGTGGAACAGAGATAAGAGTATAATAGGAGGTAAAAGCCATGGCTTACACAAAATCCGATAGAGGCGACGCTCCCATGAGACGTAGAGGCATGGGACGTAGAAGAAAGAAAGTCTGCGTATTCTGCGGCAAAGAGAATAACGAGATTAACTACAAGGATGTAGCGAAATTAAAGAGATACGTATCTGAGAGAGGAAAAATCCTTCCCAGAAGAATCACAGGAAACTGTGCAAAGCACCAGAGAGCTCTGACTGTAGCTATCAAGAGAGCACGTCACATTTCCCTGATGCCGTACGTAATGGACTAATCCGTTTACGGGAATCAGACCCCGCAGTCAAATTGGCTGCGGGGTTTTGCTATGAAAGAGGAAACTACATGATTCAAAAGAAAAAACTGAATCAGTTTTATATAGAACAATACGAGCGGGCAGGCCGCAAAAAGCCCAAGAAGCCGGTAAAAGAAGCGGGTATGCAGGCGCGCACCGCCAAGATTCAGAAGACACTCCGAAGCGCCCGCCCCGGTCAGATCAACATTCGTACCTTGGAGGAGCTGCACCGCCAGCTGAAGAACATGGCCTCCTACGCCTATCGCAGAAATAAGGAAGAACTGCTCAAAAGCCTGAATGAAGAAATGCTGCCGAGACTTATGGAACTTGATCTGGGCATGCTGTTGACCGAGCAGAAAGAAGGCCTGAACGGCGAATTCCTGGCCTGGGTACGCCGTACCATGCCCTGCGCCATCTGCCAGGAGCCTATGTTCACCCTGTACCCGAAATTTCGTCAGTATAAGGTGAAAAATAAAATCCTGGAGCTGGTTCCGGCCAGACCGGAGATGGAGTTCGCGGAGGTGCGGGAGCTGGCGCGACATTTTATTTTGCATATCGGCCCAACTAACAGTGGCAAAACCTTTCAGGCGCTGGAGCGGCTGAGACAGGCGAAAAACGGAACCTATCTGGGACCCCTTCGTCTGCTGGCCCTGGAGGTGTACGAGCAGATGCACGGCGCCGGAGTGCCCTGCACCATGCGGACTGGGCAGGAGTGCATCGAGGAAGAAAACAGCAGAGTGACGGCTTCTACCATCGAAATGGCTGATTTTGATGAAAACTATGACATTGCAGTCATTGACGAAGCGCAGCTGGTGGCAGATACGGACCGGGGGCATTCCTGGACGAAAGCGATCTTAGGGTTACGGGCAGAGGAGATTCATATCTGTATGAGCCCGGCTGCGGAGCAGGTAGTCTGTCATCTGATTCAGCTCTGCGACGATACCTTTGAGGTGCGAAGATATGAGCGCAAAACCGAGCTGGTTTGCGAGGACAGGCCCTTTGCCTTCCCGGATGATGTACAGGAGGGCGACGCGCTGATCGCATTTTCCAAGAAATCAGTTCTGGATGTGGCCGGACGGTTGGAGGAAGCGGGTATCGCGTCCAGCGTTATCTATGGAAGCCTGCCGCCGGAGATCCGCCGCCGACAGACCCGGATGTTCAATGAGGGCATGACTAAGGTGGCGGTAGCTACAGATGCCATCGGCATGGGACTGAATCTGCCGGTGCGTCGGATTGTCTTTATGCAGACAGACAAATTCGACGGCGTCAGCCGACGTCCCTTAAGGATTCCGGAGGTCAAGCAGATAGCAGGCCGGGCGGGGCGCTTCGGCATCTACGACAAGGGCTGTGTGAGCGCCCTGGGCGAGCGGGAGCTGGAATACATCCGTACTCTGTACCGGGCGGATGAGGAACCGCTGACCGAGGTGAACTTAGGATTTCCGCAGGTACTGCTGGATATTGACGCGCCGCTGGATGAACTGATGAAGATCTGGTACTCCGTTACTCCATCGGAGCCCTTCGTCAAAGAGAACATCGACGAGGCTCTGTACCTCTACGAGCAGGCGAAACGTTACAAGAACCAGATTGACGGCTTTGAGAACAAGCATCTTATATACAAGATGATCACCTGCCCTATCGACATCAAGGATCGCCGGGTTGTTATGCTCTGGCTGGATTACTGCAGAACCTACACGGCGGATGTGTCCCTGGAGAAACCGGCTTTCTACCGCGACCGCAAGGGCGGCATCGCCCAGTACGAGACCTATTACAAACAGCTGGACTTGTACTATCAGTTCTCACGCCGCATGCAGAAGGAGCTGGACGAGGAATGGCTGGCCAAGCAGCGGGAAAAGACGGAGATGCGGATTATGAGTTATCTGACCCGCGGCAAACAGAATTATATCGCACGCTGCAAATACTGCGGCAGGCTGCTGCCGCTGGGCTCACCGTTCCAGGTGTGTGACGACTGCTTTGGGAAGCGCTGAGGCGCTTCCTTTTTTGTACTGTAAATTAGGCAGAAAGGCAAAAAAATTACAGATTGTATTTGGAAAAAGACAAGAAGAGACAAAATTAATACAGGTTATAGTATAGATGAAGTTGTACTATAAATAGCGTTAAAAATGCAACAAACATAGCTGGGAAATGGTAAAAAGTCACAAAATGACGAGGAAAAGCACGGAAAAGGGAGAGATAAATTGGGTAATATAACCATATGTTACGGATAAATGTTAAAAAACAACAAGACAAAACGATTAAAATAATACAACTTAGAAGATTTATTTTGCTGTATTCTATTGCAAGTTTTTGACAGCCTGCATATAATAAAGTCATCAACAAGGTTACGGACATAACCCAAAAGGAAAAAACAAAACAGGGAGGAAAAAACATGAACAAGCTTTTTAAAAAAGTGACTGCCACAGCACTGGCAGCAACCATGGTTCTGGGAATGACAGCCTGCGGCGGTTCCAAGGACACTACAACAGCAGACAGCTCCAGCTCAGCAGCAACTGAGACTCCGGCAGCGGCAACAGACAACAAGGACATCAAGATTGGCGTTTCCATCTGGTCCTCTACCGACGTACTCGGTTCCCAGTGTAAGCTGATTCTGGACGAGGCAGCAAAGGCACTGGGCGTTCAGGTACAGTATGTTGACCAGGGACATGTATCCGAGAAGGTTACCGCTTCCGTAGAGCAGCTGGTAGCAGCAGGATGCCAGGGTATTATCATCTGCAACTCTTCTGATACAGAGATGACCTCCGCAATCAAGACCTGTAACGACAACAAAGTATATCTGGCACAGTTCTTCCGTGTCATCAGCAAGGACAACAGCGCAGACATCTACCAGATGGCTACCGATTCCGCTTACTACATTGGCGCAGTTCACGAGGACGAGCCGGCCAATGGCGAGGCACTGGTAAATATCCTTCTTGAGAAGGGCGACAGAAACATTGGTCTGATTGGCTGGGAGCAGGGAGATGCAACTTGGCTTGGAAGATGGGAAGGCTACAAAGCAGGCGTTGAGAAATGGAACGAGGCGAACCCGGATGACAAGGCTACCCTGTCTGAGCCGCAGTACGCAGGAACAACCTCTGAGGGCGGTTCCAAGGCAGCAGAGGCTCTGATGGCAGCAGACCCGAACCTGGATGCACTGATTCCGGCAGGCGGCGGCGGAGACCCGCTTCAGGGCGCAATCGCAGCTGTAGAGCGTGCAGGCAAGACTCAGGACATCGACATCGTATCCACAGACTTCCTTCCGGACCTGGGAGAGAGACTTGAGAACGGTTCCATGGCTGGTGAGTCCGGCGGACATTACTGCGACCCGCTTATCGCGTTCATGATGGTTTACAACGCAATCAAGGGTAACTACACAGATTTCGCAGGCAAGTTTGAGGACGTTCCGTTCCCGTACCTGTATGTATCATCTGCAGATGACTACAAGGCATACGAGCAGTACTTTGTAGACCAGCTTCCGTACACAGACGAAGAGCTTGTAGCTATGTCTGAGCTGGATCTGGCAGGACTGAAGGAAGCAGCTGCTAAGGTATCTATCGAGGATGCAGCAGCACGTGCAGGCAAATAAATTCTAAGGGCTTAGAGTTTGTAGGAGCCGGTGTCGCGCGGCGATACCGGCTCCTATTATCAAAAAAATGAGGTAAAGAGTATGGGTTCTAAAAAGCTGTCGGGAAGTACAAAGGGTTATCTGATTCTGTTAGGTCTGATTGTACTTTCCTGGGGTATCTTTAAAGTACTGTCACCGCATAACTTCGGTTCCGCAGCCAACATGCTGAACTACTTTCAGGCCAGCCTGATTGCGACCGTAGGCGCGGTTGGATTCTATTTCGTAATGGTAATGGGAATGTTCGATTTCTCCATCGGAGCGAACATCATGCTTTCCGCTATCGTGGGATGCGTATTTGCAACAAAGTTTAATCTGGGTTATGTGGGCCTGATTGCAGGCTGCATTATCTGCGGCGCTATCGTAGGCGTGCTGAACGGTATCTTCTATGTAAAGCTCCGTATCCCGTCCATGATTGTTACCACCGGTCTGGCTCTGATTTACGAGTCCATCGCCAACTATATCGCAGGCGGCGTGGAGCAGACCCTTCCGGCAAACCTTCGAATGTTCGGACAGATGCCGGGCGACATCATCTTGGCAGTTCTGGCCTGTGTGGTAGCTTACATCTTCCTGAACTACACCAAAATCGGAACATATACATACGCCATCGGAAGCAACGAGTTCGTTGCCAAGAACATGGGTATTGATGTAAATAAATACAAAGTCCTGGCATTCATCCTGAGCGGTGCGTTCCTGGGCGTCATGGCAATCCTGACCATCAGCTATGGCTCTTCCATGGTGGCCGTTACCGGTATGGCTTCCATGAGCCGTAACTTCGTACCGACCATGGGCTGCTTCTTCGGTCTGGCGTTTAAGAAATACGGTATGCCGCTGCAGGCCATTGTCATTGGTGAGTTTGTCATCAATATTATTTTCTTCGGTTTTATCGCTCTGGGCGCACCGACTGCTATCCAGGACGTTATCACCGGTCTGGCACTGCTGATTATCATCACCCTGACTACCAAGGTAACCAAGGGCGAAATCGTGAAGTAATCCAAGGAGGAGAATGCAATGAGTGAAGTAAGATTACAGGTTAAAAATCTTTGCAAGTCCTTCGGTATTACGAAGGCGGTACAGAATGTATCATTTAATGTAAATAAAGGCGAGGTTCACGCGCTGATTGGTGAGAACGGATCCGGTAAATCCACACTGACCAACATGCTGACCGGCATCTACAGCATCGACAGCGGTACCTTCGTACTGGATGGAAAAGAAATTCATCCGAAGAACCAGGTGGAAGCCAATGAAGAGGGCGTATCCATCATCGTACAGGAGCTGGGAACTCTGTCCGGCCTGACCGTAGCGGAAAATATTTTCCTGGGCCATGAGGACCGTTTCGTACACTTCGGAATCAAGAATACAAATGCCATGAACAAAGAGGCCACCGAACTTCTTCATAAATACGGTTTCGACAGAATTAAGGCCTCTGATATCATTGATAATTACAATTTCGAGGACAGAAAGCTGGTTGAGATTGTAAAGGCAACCTATTTTGATCCCAAGATCGTAGTCATCGACGAAACCACCACAGCTCTTTCCCAGGAAGGACGTGAGGAGCTGTATAAGCACATGAACCGTATCCGTGAGAGCGGCAATACCGTTATCTTCATCTCCCATGACCTTCCGGAGATTCTGGATAAATCCGACACCATCACCATCCTGCGTGACGGTGTATACATTGACACCGTAAAGAGTGCGGATGTGACCGAGGACGACCTGAAGCGCCTGATGGTAGGCCGTGAGGTAACCGGAGATTACTACCGTGCGGACTACGGCGAGAAGGTATCCGACGAAGTAGTTCTTTCCGTAAAAGATGTGACGGTTCCGGGACTCATTGAGGATGTATCCTTCGACCTGCATAAGGGTGAAATCCTGGGCTTCGGCGGACTGTCCGAGTCCGGTATGCATGAGATTGGAAAAGCCATCTTCGGCGCTTCCTATGACAGAACGGGTAAGGTAGTTCTGGCGGACGGAACCGAGATCAACGATATCCCGACTGCAATTAAACACAGTATCGCGTATACTTCCAAGGATCGTGACAATGAGTCCGTAGTCCTGAATCAGAGCATCGGTGATAACATCTGTCTGCCCTCGCTGGATGAGCTGGCTGGTAAAACCCACATGCTCAGCGATAAGAAGCTGAAGGAGTTCTCCAACAAGTTCGCGAAGCAGATGTCCGTCAAGATGGTCAATGTGGACCAGTTTGTATCCGATCTGTCCGGCGGTAATAAGCAGAAGGTTGTACTGGCCAGATGGATTGGAAAGGATTCCGACATCGTCGTGCTGGACAGCCCCACACGAGGCATTGATATTAAGGTAAAACAGGATATCTATCAGCTGATGAATCAGATGAGAAAGAACGGAAAATCCATTATTATGATTTCCGAGGAGCTGATGGAGCTAATTGGTATGTGTGACCGTATCGTAATCATGAAAGACGGCAAGATCAGCGGCGAACTGGAGAGAAGCAAGCAGCTGGATGAGAACAGCCTGATTACGATGATGGTATAAGGAGGCAGTTATGGAGAATCAAGTAAAGACAAACACAGAACAGAAAGAGCAGCAGCTCAAAAAATTATCCAAAATGTCGATGATCCGCGCCCTTCTGCCGATTGCAGGACTGGTTGTAGTATTCCTGGTATTCAACGTTCTGACCAACTTCAGAATGATGAACAATATGTCCCTTGTACTTTCACAGGTATATGTTACAATGATTGCGGCAACAGGCGTATTTTTCATCATGACCATGGGCGGCCTGGATTTTTCGCAGGGTTCTATCCTGGGTATCGCATCCATCGTAGTATGTATGCTTTCCAAAATCAGCATTCCGCTGGCTATCGTAGGCGGTATCGCTGCAGGCGCGGCTATCGGAGCCATCAACGGATACTTCTATGTATGCCGTAAAATTAAATCATTCATCGTAACGATTTGTACCATGTTCCTGTTCAGAGGCTTTATCAAGTATCTGACCACCAATGCGCCGGTCACAGGCTCAGCGCTGCTCATCAATTATGACAGCACAGCACTGAAGGTTATCTGCACCGTAGTGGTTCTGGTTATCGGCTTTGTACTGTTCCGTTTCACCAAATTCGGAACCTATCTGAAAGCCATCGGAGCAGGTGAGAAGGCAGCTATGTTCTCCGGTATCCGTACCGACAGAATGAAGTTCCTCATTTATGTATTGGCAGGCGCCATCACAGGTTTTGCGGCATTCATTAACGTTATTAAGGTAGGTTCTGTAACCTCTTCCGGCGGAAATCAGCTGGAGACACAGATTCTGATTGCGCTGGTACTGGGCGGCATGCCGATCTCCGGCGGCGCGAAGGTAAGATTTGAGAATATTATTGTAGGTTCTCTGCTTTACATCGTGCTGAACAGCGGACTGACTATGATGGGCTTCTCCACGCAGATGATGCAGCTGATTCAGGGTGTTGTATTCCTGGTATTCGTGGCTGTATTCGCGGACCGTCAGTCTCTGCAGGTTATCAAATAAATCATTACGACGGAAATACGAGACAAAAGGCGGGGGACAGATATGTCAAAAAAAGGAAGCGCGCACAGCCAGGATCTGCTGAAATATCAGAAATTATATAACTGGTGCAGAACGCTGATTACCAGCGGAGTAATCAAAAATAAGGATAAATTCCCATCGGAAAATATCCTGCAGAAAAAGTTCGGTTATTCCAGACAGACTGTGCGGACGGCGCTGAATCAGCTTGAGGAGGACGGTCTGATCGTCCGCGTCAAGGGAAGCGGAACCTATGTATCTTATGAAAATAAAAATGAGGATAAGGGAAAGCCGCGGGTTGGACTGATTCTGAGCTATTTTTCCGATTATCTGTTCCCGAGAGTATACGACGGAATTGAATCCGTCATGACGGAAAAGGGTTATGAAATTGATGTGGCGGTGACGAAAAACCGTCTGAATGATGAGGCTATGTATCTGGAAGGGCTGCTCTCCAGCAATCTTTCCGGGCTCATCATAGAGGGAACGCGTTCCAGCTTCCCCAACCCGAATATCCGTCTCTACAATGAGATTCGAAAGAGAAACATACCGACTCTGTTCATCCATAATCACTATCCGAACCAGAAGTTTGACAGTGTGGAAATGTCGGATGCCCGGGCGGGCTACGAGGCAGCGAAAATTCTGATTCAGAACGGCCACCGGAGAATCGGAGGCATTTTCAAATACGATGATATGCAGGGGATGGAACGCTATAAGGGTTTCATTGAGTGCCTGTCGGATTATGGCGTAAAGTTTGACGACGATTGGATTCGCTGGTATTCCACCAAGGATATGGAGGAGAAGCTGAGCAAGAAGGGGCTGATGCGGATGTACCGCAGAACCAAGGACTGCACGGCAATGATTCTCTATAACGACGAGGTGGCCGAGCACTATATGGAATTCCTGGAGGACAGAGGTCTGAAGGTGCCGGATGATATGTCACTGATTTCTTTCGATGACGCGGAGCTGGCCCAGAGCGGGGATGTGAAGGTGTTATCGGTCATCCATCCCAAATACAATCTGGGACGTGTCACAGCACGGAATCTGCTCCGCATGATGGAGGATCCGGACTGGCAGAAAAAAAACTATTCTCACCGTTTCCCGGTTACGTTTAACGACGGAAATTCGGTCAGGGATATACGCGGCCAGGATTAAACCCTGACGCGCGGGAACATGAAAGTTGGTAAATATTTCAGGAGGTAAAGAGAAATGAAAAAACTTTATTTTGTAGTGGGTTCTCAGGATCTGTACGGCGAAGAGTGCCTGAAGCAGGTAGCGGCAGACGCCCGTGAGATGGCAGAGTTCCTGAATGAGAAGCTGGAAGGAATCGCGGCAGTGGAAGTACTTCCCACCGTAGAGACTTCTGAGATTTGTATCGAGGATATGCGTAAAGCGTCCTGTGACGATGACTGCATCGGCGTCATTACCTGGATGCACACCTTCTCCCCGGCCAAGATGTGGATCAAGGGACTGCAGGAGCTTAGAAAGCCCATGCTTCACCTGCACACACAGGCCAATGAGAAGCTTCCGTATGACGATATCGATATGGACTTTATGAACCTGAACCAGGCAGCACACGGCGACCGTGAGTTTGGCTTCATCGTAGCAAGAATGGGTATTCCCCATGAGGTGGTTGCAGGATACTATAAGCATGACGACGTAGTAGCGAAGATCAAGAGATTCGCGCAGGTAGCAAAGGCTATCAACTACTCCAAGTCCCTGAAGGTAGCTTCCTTCGGAAATAACATGAGACATGTGGCAGTTACCGACGGCGATCGTGTAGAGAGCCAGATCAAATATGGCTGGGAGTGCAACTACTATGCGCTGGGCGATGTGGTAGACATCATCAATGAGGTAACAGAAGAAGAAATCGACGCGAAGATGAAGGAGTATACGGATAAGTATACCATGAAGACAGACCGCATTGATTCTGTTCGCGAGCAGGCAAAATACGAGGTTGGCTTCGAGAAGTTCCTGAAAGAGAACGGCATCGGCGCATTTGCGGACACCTTCCAGGATCTGCACGGCCTGAAGCAGCTTCCGGGTATCGCGGCACAGAACCTGATGGGCAAGGGCGTTGGCTTCGGACCGGAGGGAGATTATAAGATTGCAGCTCTGTCCGCAGTTCTGATGCAGATGGCAGAGGGACGCGAGGGAGCAACCGGTTTCATCGAGGACTACACCTATGACCTGACCGAGGGTCAGGAGCTGGAGCTGGCTTCCCATATGCTGGAGGTTCCGGTAGCCTTTGCTGCTACAAAGCCGGAGATCGACGTGCTTCCGCTTGGTATCGGCGGAAAAGAGGATCCAGCAAGACTGATCTTTGACGGTGTAACCGGAGACGGAATCCAGGTAACCATGGTAGACATGGGCGACCGCTTCCGCATCATCTGCGCGGACATCGAGCTTGTAAAACAGCCGAAGCCCATGCCGAAGCTGCCGGTAGCCAGAATTATGTACCGTCATAAACCGAACTTCGCCATCGGTACCGCAGCATGGTGCTACGCAGGCGGCGCTCACCACTCCGTAGTATCCACCGCGCTGACCAGAGACGACATTGCCATGTTCGCCCGCCTGACCGGCACCGAGCTTGTCACCATTGGTGAAGACACCACAGAAGCAGATCTTCAGAAATTTTTCATGAAATAAATAACAGGCAATACGATTAGAACCCATATTGCAGGAAACGCCGCCGGATCCGGGAGGATTCGGCGGCGTTTCTG
>NZ_JBBMFE010000017.1:0-77584 GCF_040096155.1 Laedolimicola intestinihominis
CGCGTGCAGCCGGGCGGCGCGCCGCGCACGTTCCGCAGGGATTGCCGTCCACCGGGTGTTCACAGTTCACCGCCCGGGCGAAGATCTTCGCAACCGTTGTTTTTCCGGTACCGCGGGTACCGCAAAACAGGTAGGCATGTCCGATTCTGTCTGCTTTAATCTGATTTTTTAATGTGGTTACAATGTGATCCTGTCCCCGGACGTCACTGAACTCTGTAGGTCGAAACTTCCGGTAGAGGGCCATATACGACATGTATCAATTCCCCTTTGTTGTTTTAATCTCCGAAGCTGATGCCGATCATCTTCGCTTCTGATATAATGGAAGAATTTGGGTCTACAAACTTCAGCTTGCCTGCGGACTCCTCCAGCGGGATCCGCTGGCATTCTCCATTGACAATACCAATCATGCACCCATAAGCGTCGTCTACGATGGCCTGTGCAGCCGCCGCGCCCAGTCTGGTGGACAGGACCCGGTCATAGGGGCAGGGGCTGCCGCCGCGCTGGGTGTGACCCGGAACGGTGACGCGCACCTCGGTGCCTAAGCGCTTGGTCAGCTGATCCGCGATCTCGTAGGACACGGTCGGATACTTGTAGGTCTCCATGAATTTCTTCAAATCCTTCTTGCTCATTTCCGCGCGTTCCTTGGGAATCGCGCCCTCGGCTACAGCCAGGATGGTAAAGCCCTTTTTCTGCTTGTTACGGGCTTCGATGGCCTTGCAGATGCTGTCGATGCTGTAGGGGATCTCCGGAATCAGAATGATATCCGCTCCTCCGGCGATACCTGCGTGCAGGGTCAGCTGTCCTACCTTGTGTCCCATAACCTCCACGATGAATACACGGCCGTGGGAGGCTGCCGTGGTATGGATACAGTCGATGCAATCCGTAGCGATATCCACTGCGCTCTGGAAACCAAAGGTCATATCCGTGCCCCAGATATCGTTATCGATGGTCTTCGGCATATGGATAATATTCAGGCCCTCCTCCCTAAGAAGGTTGGCAGTCTTCTGGGTTCCGTTTCCGCCCAGAATCACCAGGCAGTCCAGGCGCAGCTTGTGGTAGGTGTGCTTCATGGCCTCCACCTTGTCCAGTCCGTTTTCATCCGGCACCCGCATCATTTTGAAGGGCTGGCGGGAGCTTCCCAGGATGGTTCCGCCCTTGGTCAGGATTCCCGAAAAATCTCTCGGGGTCAGCATCCGGTAATTTCCGTAAATCAGGCCCTTATAGCCTTCTTCAAAGCCGTAAAGCTCTACCTCGTCCAGTGCGTTGCATACACCCTTTACGATTCCGCGCATGGTCGCGTTCAGTGCCTGGCAATCTCCGCCGCTGGTCAGCATTCCGATTCTTTTCATATTGCATGCCTCCATATATTTAATTTGCGCGCCATGCATCTGTAGTGTGTGCTCCGATGCTGAGGGTGCATGGCAATACTTATGGTTAGTTTAGCATAGATTGGGGATTCTCACAAGGGGTTGAGACGGATCGCCCGGGCAGATTTTTATGCCAATTTTTAAGAGAAAAATCATATTTTCTTCCTGAAAATGCGTTATAATTAAATTATATTCTTTCGAAAAAGGGTGATAATTATGACTGAACTGACTACCTATTATCAAAATGTGAAACGCGCTGTGCGTCAGAATCTAACTTTGTACTTTGCGGCAATTATCGTGCTGATGATGCTTACGAGTGTGTTGCTGGGACCGCCGTTTTCGCGGACAGTGACGACAGCCGGATTTACTTATCGAGTCGACGGGTGGTTTTGGGAGAAAAACTGGCTGATGTATCTGATTATTCTGGTTTCCGGGCTGCTGGCTGTGATCCGGGGCGGCGCTGCAGGGGTGAAAAATTTTAAGGCACTCCGGAATATTCTGTATATGGGCTGTGACGCCAAGCGCCTCCTTCGTATCGCCGATGAAGGAACGCGATATGTCCCCTACGATATATACAAAAATCAGAAGCAGGCTCGGAATGTAGCCAGACGACAACGGCGCTTCTTTGAGCAGCTTTATGTAGAAGCGCTGCTAGCCTGCGGACAGGTGGATGTGGCGGATCTTTATATGAAAAACGGCTGGAGGTCCAAACGAAATGCCCTGATTTACCGGCAGCTTTCCCTGAATATCCAGGCACATTACGCTTATCAGGATAAGGACGCCGTGCGCTACCGCAGTATCGTGGAACAGGGCGGACGGCTGCTGAAGCGAAGCACGGCGCTCTGGGCCCGTCTGGACTGGCTGGAAGGGCGGCAGGAACAGGCCGTGGAACGGCTCAAGACTACGCAGCCGCGGGTTCCTTATGAACAGGTGATGTTCGCCGGACTGCTCAGTGCTTATCTGCGAGAGATCGGACAGGTCGAAGAGGCACGGGAATATGCGGATTATGTAATCGAGCACGGCGGAACGCTGGCTTTGCGGGAGACTGTTATGGAGGACTGGACTTGAAAATTTATGGGAAATATATCCTAACTTTTGCAGGTAACTAAATACAAAACACCAGTCAAACCCAGCGTTGCCGGCTTGTACCCGTTTTCTTTTTTTACTGTTAGAACTCAGTGTATACGATATGGTTTCTTATGACTTTTAAAGGACGCTATCTGGGAACATATCTCAGACAGGTAATCGTTCCATCCGGATTCAGCGTATAGGTCTCCACCCAGGCATCGTCCATGGCGGCCGTATGTTTTTCCATGATGGCACTCATTCCGGCGCCGTCCGGGAAATATTCCTTCATAATTGCAGCAGCCGTATCCGCGTCAGCCGATGTTTCTCCGGATTCCTCAAAGATAAATTCCTCTGCGGTAACGGTTTTTCTGGAGTCTTCCACCGGTTTGGCTTTTTCATTTATATTTTCCGTCGTAAGGCTGTTGAGCCACCGGTCGCCCTCCGATAATATCCAAAGATATCCTCCGTTCGATTCCGAATCATTGATGTCGGCAATAATTCCGGAAGCTTTTACAGAATCTGCTTTTGCAGTGTTTACCGGCAAGTCAAACAGGGCATTTACCCCTTGATAGGTCTCGCTCCTGAGTATTTCACCGGTATCCGTATCATAGATGTATGCCTGATTATTATACATATCGCCATCGGACACTCCCACATAGATGCCGTAGTCCGCAAAGTATTCCACATTGTCAGTCTCCACCAGCCGGTACTGGATCCCGTCTGAGACAAAGCAGGTAACGCCGCCGCTTAAGGTATAGGCATTATATTTTTCCGGATTGAGGCCATGAATATAGGGGGATACAAAAAATTGTGTGCGCTCGAAGTTGTCGCTCTGCACATCCGGCATGGGCTTTCCGTCTGCGTAGGCGATAGCTACCGCAATATAGGTCTTGTCTCCATCCACCTTGCCCTGATCATCCTTGGATAAATGTTCGGAGATTTCGTTACCGGAGACCACACCCAGAAGTGTGATATCATAATCACTGCAGTGCTGTGTCTCATATTCTGAAAGCCAATTGCTCTGCTCAAAATGCGATGCCAGCTGCTCGTCCGCATTGGCCATTGCCACGTCCCTGGCAGAGAGAGCGCGCCAGGCAGCAAAGACAGTAACAGATGAGGCTATGAGAAGTGCTGCCACAGCCACTGCTGCCGGAAGGTGCCTCCGATTTTTTATCGTTCTTCTTGGAACAGTTTTATGAGTTACAGATGAACTTCTTGTCTTTCTCTTCATTTTCAAATCGTCCTCCTTAATTTCAGGAATAAGGGCCTGCTTTAAAAGCTGCTCCAGTCTCTCATCGTTCATAACCGAGTGCCTCCAATCTGGCTTTTAATAAATTTTTCGCCTTTCTGAGCCTTGTTTTTACCGTCCCCTCCGGAATGTGCAGAATTTCTGCTATTTCAGAGATCCGCATATCGGCAGAATAAAACAGGTAAACGGGCAGCTTATATTTCTCAGGCAAAGCGGCAACAACACCTCGTACCGTCTCCAGTTCATTTTGCTGCAAAAGCTCCTGCTCCGGGGAAATGACACTGGCCTGAGCCGGACACTGCCAGCCGGTATCTTCCAGCGCCTCCACACTTTCCATAGGAAGTATGCGGTTTCTGGCGGCGTATTTTCTTCTGCTGTTTTTCCAGAGAAACAAGGCTGTGGATAAGGCATAACTTTTCGTGTGCGGGCCAAGCAGTAATGTCTGCTTTTTTTCAGTCAGCTTCAGCATGGTATCCTGATACAGATCGTCTCCTGCCTCGCTTCCGCCGGCAGTCATCCGGCAAAAGCGCAGAATATCACAGCCATATGTAAGGATAAACTGCTCGATTTCATGATCATTCATAAATGGTTATCCTTTTACCTTTCTTCTTTAAGTCGACTTATAAGAATTTTATCTTACACTTATAGAATGTAGTGAAGCACCAAAATGGTTTTCTTTTATATAAATCAGCTCCTCTGTACCATAACACAGGCAGGCGATTTTGAAATCCCGCTCTTGAAATGCGCCGGAAAATATATTATACTATTAGTCGCTGGTTCTCAGCAATGGAGGAGTACCCAAGTGGCTGAAGGGTCTGGCTTCGAACACCAGTAGGTCGGTAGCACCGGCGCGAGGGTTCAAATCCCTCCTCCTCCGTTTCTTTATAGCCAAAAGCAAGACAGGACGTATCCTGAATTTCCATGATACAGTCCTGTCTTGCTTTTTATTGTCAGTGCTGAATGTCTTTTTATGATACAGGTGTCAGATACCGGTTTATTTGTAACGGACAATTTGGTCAAGTGTATAGAGCTGTGTTTCATTTTCTGCAGCATGAGCCGCAATTTTAGCGTCAAACCCGTTTTCCGAAAATAGCGCATAGTGAAACCTAGCTTTCTCTTTTTCAGGAGCAAGCTTTGCCAGGGTATTAAGATACTCTGAGTAAGAAAATGGCGCTCCCTTGAATTTACACTCTCCAACAAGATATTCCTTTGCCTCTCTGTCTATACCCAGCAGGTCAATCTCAGTTTCTGCCGTCCGCAGACCACCCTGCGCTTTTTCGTCCCGAACCGTGGTTTTACCAAACCATCGTCCCATTTTGGCATATCGGAAAGGCAGTTCATTTTTCTTCTGCATTTCACGCACAAATTCCCGGCAAACATCCTCAAACGCAAAGGCGGCAAACTCATGGAGTGCAGGTTTCACCACATATTCATACACGCCATCCACATCGCCATCCTCAAGCTGAGAGAAATTCGCAAAACCAAAGGCATACCAAAAGCGGAAGAAGTTATCTGTCAGCCGATAGATTCCACGACCCGAATTTCCATATTCTTTAATTTTTGCGTCCACGGAAAACTCCCGCTCCACAATACCCAGTTCCATCAGATTTTTCAAATACACACTGGTTTTGGACGTGTCCTCCACAAGCGATTTCTGACTGATGTCATTCAGCTTTGTGTTGCCGAGTGCCACTGCCTCGATAATAGAGTTATAGATTGGTGTCTCCCGCAGTTCCTGATGGAGCAGAAATTCCACCTCACTGTACAGAATACAGCCCTTTGTCAGAATGTTTTGCTTTATGTTTTCATCTACGGACCGTTTCGGATTCCACTGACGCAGATAATGCGGAATACCGCCGAGAACGGCATAGGCCAGCACCTTATCCCGATCCGAATAATCAGGAAAAAACTTTGCGGCATCGTAGAAGCCCATTTCTCTCATCCTGTAAATGCCTGTGGCTCTCCCATAAAGAGGATTTTTCTCCGACAGCAATTCCTTCTCCATAAAGCTCATGGCGCTGCCGCAGAGAATTATCATTACATTGCTGCTTCGCAGCTCTGCATCCCATAGATTCTGCAGGATAGAGGGAATACTTTTATTTCCACGGCACATATACGGGAATTCGTCAATCACCAGCAACTTTTTCCGGTCGCCATAGGGCAGATCCTGCACCGCACGAAACGCCTTTTCCCAGTCGGAAAATTCAGAAATGTAGTTCCGTGCCGGAATATTCTCCTTGAGCATCCGGCCCGAAAAGTTACGGAGCTGCACGCGTTCCGTGGTCTGCGTACAGGAAAAGAATACATGCGGCTTATCCTTACAGAATTCACGCAGTGTTTCTGTTTTTCCCACACGCCGTCTGCCATACAGCACAATAAGCTGACCACCGTCCTCCGCGTATTTATCCTGTAAAAATTTCATCTCAGCTTCTCTTCCGACAAACATAGGCGTGCCCTCCCCTCATTATCAAATCGTGATTTGGTAAATCGTGATTTGATAATATTGTACCCATATCCAGATGAAAAATCAAGCGGTTTTCAGGATATCACAAAGAAAGTCTTGCCGCTTTTCTTATTTTAATCTGTCCAGCAGCTCCTGCACCGTCTGGTTGTATACCGGATGCCGCACCCATGGCGCGATCTGTGCCAACGGAATCAGCACGAAATCTCGCTTGTGCATCTCGATATGGGGAATATGAAGCTCCTCGTCATCGAGAATCAGGTCGTCGTACAATAGAATATCCAGATCCAGCGTCCGGGGACCCCAGTGGATCACGCGGACCCGGTTGGCCTCCTGCTCCAGCTCGTGGAGACGATCAAGGAGCTCATGGGGCGGCAGGATAGTCCGGATCTTCATGACGCTGTTCAGGAATTCGTCCTGCTCCGTGTAGCCGTAGGGCTCTGTTGCCAGATAATCGGCCACTGTCTCTACGATACAGCCTTTCGTGAGCTGCAGTCCAAGCACGCTCATGTCCAGATAAGCTTTTTTGTCGCCCATATTGGAACCCATGGCGATGTAGGCGGTATGCCAGCCCCGCTCAATGGAGACAGACACAGTCTCCAGAGGCAGTCCCACCGGAGCCCAGGGCTTTTTAATCTCCAGCTCCACCTTTTCCAGATGGGGAATCTGCAGAAGCATGGCTTCCGCCAGCTGCTCCACCACCGTTTCCAGCAATTTCCAGGTGTGCTCCCGAACAAATTTTGTGATGAACTGGCTGACCTCGCCGTAATGAATGGAGGCAGTTAAATCGTCCGTCTTCCCCGCCTTCCGGGTAGAAGTGTAAAGGGTCGCGGAAATGACAAATTTCTGTCCCAGCTTATTTTCCTCCGGGAATACGCCGTGATTGGCAAATATTTCCAGGTTTTTGATCTGTATTTTATCCATTTAGTTCTCTCCTGCTCTCAGAATCGCCTCGGTCATCTGGATCGTGCGCTGATTTTCTTTGATGTCGTGAACCCGGACAAAGGCATACTTTTTCATCACAGCCATCACAGTAGTCACCAGCGTTCCCTCCACCCGCTGATCTGCCGGAAGATCCAGGGTCAGACCGATCACGGATTTACGGGATGTGCCAAGCAGCATGGGATATCCCAGCTCATGGAACCGCTCCATATGTAAAATGGTCTCCAGATTCTGCTCGTAATTTTTTCCAAAACCTACGCCCGGATCAAGGATAATCTTATCGTCAGCGATACCCGCCTCCTTCGCCAGCTTTACGCACTCTGCGGTTTCCCGCAGCATATCCGGGTAGAAATCCTGGTACTCGGTGTTGTTCTTATTGTGCATCAGACAGCAGGCCACTCCGGTGCGAGCGATGAGTCCGGCCATCTCCGGGTCGTATTTCAGGCCCCAGATATCGTTAACCAGATCGGCGCCTGCCTCGATGGCTGCGGCTGCCACCTTTGCCTTGTAGGTATCGATGGACACAGGGACATCGAAGCGGGCTTTCACTGCTTCGATGACCGGAGCTACCCGCTGGATTTCCTCGTCCTCGGTAATCTGCTGGTGTCCGGGACGGGTGGATTCACCGCCGATATCCAGAATGGCGGTGCCTTCGCGGATCATATCCTCCGCATGGGCCAGCGCTGCGTCCATGTGATTCCATTTGCCGCCGTCGGAAAAGGAATCCGGGGTCACATTCAGGATTCCCATGATATAGGTTTTATTCTTTACGTCGAATTCTTTGGTTCCGATTTTCATACATTTTCACTGTAGCTGTTCTGTGCCCTCGGCGCTCAGCGCTTCCAGTTATCAGGAACAGCCACTCTCCTTTCCGGGTTATAATCGAATCTCCAGGTTCTTTTTTTCCTCCGGCCAGTTGCAGTCCTCCTGGGATGGACACAGAAAACAGCTCCGCGACAGCTTATCCGCCCGGTAGAACAATCCCGGCAGGTCGGCCTTGTCGCTTTTGGTCCGGTGGCTTCCGATGAGCTTCAGCACTTCAGCGCTCTCGCCTTCCGAAAAACCACAGTCCTGCAAAATGGGCCCGGCCAGCCTCACGCCTGCCTCGTCGTGGGGCATCCCATTTTCATATTGAAGGTATCTGCCCATATCGTGCAGAAGTCCGGCCGCATAGATGATTTCCTTATCAGCTTCTACCCCCTGTTCCAAGGCAAGCAGATAAGTCAGGCGGGCCACAGCAAGAAAATGCTCCGGCGTATGGCGGCAGAATTCCCGCTCTGCCTCGTAGGCCGTCAGCTTTCCCAGGGCCTCCTGATAGGCCGGGTGATTCCAGATCCGGTTTACGCGCTCCATGCCGCCCATTACTGACGCACCATGCTCAGAAAACGATTCTGCAGCTCAAAATTGTTCTCAAAGCAGCCGGTGGTCACCATGGTGACGGTCTTGCTGCCGGGCTTTTTGATGCCGCGCATGGTCATACACATGTGCTCAGCCTCCAGCATGACGATAACGCCCTGGGGATCCAGGCTTTCCTCCAGCGCGTCCGCGATCTGGGACGTGAGCTTTTCCTGAATCTGGGGTCTTCTGGCAAATACATCTACGGTACGGGCCAGCTTGCTTAAGCCTACTACCTTACCGTTCGGTATATACCCGATATGTGCTTTTCCGTAAAAGGGGAGTAAATGATGTTCGCACACGGAATAGAAGGTGATATCCTTCTCTACTACGATGTCGTTCCGCTCGACTGTGAATTGTTTTTTCAGATGCACCGACGCATCCTCGTACAGGCCGCCGTAGATCTCAGCGCACATACGCGCAATCCGATCCGGTGTCTCCAATAAACCTTCTCTTGTTACATCCTCGCCGATTCCCTCCAGCATAAGCTGGACTCCGGCCTTGATTTTCTCATAATCCATCATAAAAACAGCACCTCCAGGCTGTGACAGAACATATGACGAAAATATCCCTTCACAATATGAGACGCTGTTCATTTAATCTTATATTGCTGCAACGGGTGCGGTCTCCATACCGTAAGACGAACTTTTCGTTTCGGCGGCAACTCCCCATCCGCTGAACACTTGACGCATGAAAACCTATTTTGCATATTATTCTATTGTTGTAAATTGTTACCAAAGGGCATTATATCATATACCGTCAGGTCTGTATATAGATTTATACATTGTATACAGGAATTTACCAAATTTTTACCCAGATTACCTATTTAAAATATGACTACGTAACTCCTGAGAAATTCTTAGTAATGCATAAATTTATATCCATCAAACTGTTACATAAAATTACCGCCAGTCCTCTTTATGACTGGCGGTACATAATGGCTCATGCTTCTGTATACACGCTCTCGATGGCCGTCCGCAGATGCTCATAGCACTTCTGCAGGTCGCTCTTTCCCTGCTCGTCCAGGGGCAGCTCCAGTACCCGGTCGATGCCGTTCTTGGAAATGACGCAGGGCAGGCTCATGGCTGCTCCGGTGAGGCCGTACTGGCCTGACAGCACCGTGGAGACAGGCACCACGGATTTCTCGTTGCGGACAATGCTGCCGATCAGACGGCAGGCGCTTAAGGCCACGCCGGAGCTGGTGTAGCCCTTCAGCTCTACAATGTCCAGGCCGATGACCTTCGTATCATGGAGCAGCTTTTCTTTGTCGAGTTTTTCCTTTAATTCAAACTGTTTCTCAAATTCCGAAAACGGCACACCCACGATGTTCACAGTATTCCAGGGGATAAAGGAGGTGGAGCCGTGCTCTCCCAGCACGAAGCCTGTCACGTTCTTGGCGTCCACGCCGCAGAGGTCGCCCAGCATCTTATTGAAGCGTGCGGTGTCAAGCAAAGTGCCGGTGCCGAAGATCTTATTGGCCGGGTAGTCGAATTTCTTCTGGGCAATGTAGGTCAGGATGTCCAGCGGATTGGACACCACGATGATGATAGCCTCCCGGGTATAGCGGGTGATCTGCTCCATAATATCGTTCATGACGTTGACATTTTTCTCAAGCAGCACCATACGGTCACGGGAATTACCCGGCTGGATGCTGGGACCTGCAGTCACCACGATGATCTGGGCGTCCGCGCACTCCTCGTAGCCGCCCACATGGATGTTCGCGTTGGCGCTGTAGGCGAACGCCGTGGTATGGCTGGCGTCCAGCACCTCGCCCAGGGCCTTTTTCTGGTTGCGGTTCACCACCACGATCTCATCCAGGATATTCATCCGCAGAACCGAATTCAAAATCGCGCTTCCCACCTTGCCAGCGCCGATGATTACCATTTTTCCATATGAAATTGCCATAGCTGCGTCCTCCTCGTTCTTTCTAATCACGAATAGTTTACTGCAATGTTCTGGCGCCGTCAATCGGGGTTTTAAAACTAAAAAAGAATGTGCCAGCGGCACCTGTTTAACACCGACCGGAGCAGAGAACGAACCGAAGGTTCGATTCCCATCACCTGCTCTACTTAAATTTAGGCATAAAAATAAGCGGGTGATGGGAATCGAACCCACGTATCCAGCTTGGAAGGCTGGTGTTCTACCATTGAACTACACCCGCAGACGCTATGAGAATATTTACATGGAAACACCATGGTCACTTAGCTCGAAAACACTTCGCTAAGTGTCCAGGTGTGTCTTCACACTAAACTCGAAAACACCTCGCTAAGTGCTCAGTACATGCCCAGAACCGGAATCGAACCAGTGACACGAGGATTTTCAGTCCTCTGCTCTACCAACTGAGCTATCTGGGCAAATTGCTTTCACATAACTTTCATGTGTCACAACAGTGATATTGTACCTGATGAAGTTATGTTTGTCAAGCAATTTTTATGGCTTATTTCAGACTTATTTCAGAAAATATGCCTCTATGAATTTCGCCACACTCTCTTCATTATTGGTGCCGATGATGTGGTCTGCGGCTTCCTGCGCGGCCGGGATGGCGTTGCCCATGGCGACACCGAGGCCTGCGTAACGCAGCATCTCCACGTCGTTGCCATTGTCGCCGAAGGCGCAGATTTCCGACGGGTCCAGACCCAGGCGGCCAGCCAGGAAGGCCAGGGCCTTACCCTTGCTGGTCTCGCAGCTTGTGATTTCCAGGCTGTTCCGATCCGCGCGGAAATAGCTGATCTCAGGATATTTTTCCTGCATCAGCCCCTCATAGCGCTCAAAGCTGTAGGCTTCCAGGTCGAAGAACAGACCGATCTTCACCACGTCCTCGTTAAGTTCACGAATGCAGTCGCCGAAATGCTCCGTCACCAGGCCTTTCGGATCCGGGAACCCGGGACGCCAGATATGGTTCTCATACAGTTCCCGATCCGTACACGCCATCACATGGGTGCAGCGCGCGTCATTTCTGTGATAATAGACGCAGTTGCCATCCTCCAGCAGTTCATCCGCCAGGGAAGCCGCTGTCTCACAGGGAATCGTCTTCTCCCAGATCCGCGTCCCAGTCTCATGCTCCGTCACAAAGGCGCCGTCCGCCGTGATCGCGTACTTCACGCCGTCAAGCTTCAGCAGGTTCTCCACCAGACCGTAGTAGGAGCGCCCGGTAGTCGGAACCACCTGGTATCCCCTGTCGATCAGCGCCTGAAGGGTTCTTCTGGTATAGGGTGTAAACTCTTTTTCGTCCGTCAGTCCCGTTCCATCCAGATCCACTGCAACCAGCCGGATCCTCCGGGCCGTCTCCGCAAGCTGTTCCTGTCTCATCATGCCTTACTCGTCATCCTCATCCATCTGGCCCAGAGCCATATCGTTGATAAATGTCATATCTTCCTTTGCAGCCTCCAGCATCTCCCGGATGCCCTCCGCCGTCACCTCCGGCTCCATGCCAAGCTGTAAAAGCAGAGACAGATTCATACCGGAAATCAGGAAGGTGTTCGGTCTCTCCAGCAACGGCAATACCGCCTGGTTCGCGCTTCCGCCCTTTAAGTCAGAGCAGATAACCACCAGCTCATCTCCCCACTGATCCAGATATCCGTGTACCTTGTCCAGCAGATCGCCGGTTCCGCCCTCCTGTGTGACACAGGCGGAATAGACATTTTCGATCTGGAAAAAGGTCTTTAAGGTGCTTGTAATTCCTGCTGCAAAATCTCCATGACTAATGATTAAAAGCTTCATATACTATTTTTCTCCTACTTTCTGAATAAAGGTTTTCAGTTCCTCCACAATCTTCTCGGTCGTTCCAATGGGAATATCGGATGCCGCTGTCTCAAAGGACGCGCCGTAATCCTCCTTATTTCCCAGATAACTCACATTATAATTGCTGTAGCACCAGCAGATGGGGCATACACAGTTCATAGCCTCTTTCAACTGTACGCCGAATCTGGAAAACAGCTCCGCCGGAACAGTCAGAATCTTCAGATCCACCATTTCCAAGTATACACTGTTTAAATCCAGATGGAAAGGCTTGCATTCCAGCCCGTTTTTCGCGATGGCCAATGCGGAGGAATATACTTTCTTCTCGTCAAAGGTCTTCGCCGCCTCGATCTTCTGCGCAATCTCATCATACTGGGCCTGCTTTTTCGCCTTTTCCGGGTAATAGGTTTCCTCAAAATGGAAGGTATGCACCTTCGGCTCCGCGATCTGGAGCTTCGTCTCCGGCGCGGAAATCACCTGGCTCATCATCTCCGAGCCGACCCGGTTCAGCTCCTTAAGGTCATTGCCCTGGCGATAGAGACGGTTGCTCACATCGCCGGCCGCACCGATCATAATCACCGGATAGACGCCCCATTCCTTCTCAAGCGCTCTTGCCACATATCCGGCCAGATCGCTGCTCACCAGCAGATTATCCGGACCAAGTACCGTAGAATGACACGCAAAGCTGCCTACGCCCGCCACGACCTCATCGCCGTCCCGGAAGCTGATACTAGTAAATGCCTTATCGCAGGGCTTATCTTTTCCGTTCCGGTTGCCGTAGCAGCCCTCGATCTGTACAGTTCTGCCGTAAGCCTCTACCTCACGCAGTTTTGCCGCAAAGCAGCCGTCCACGCTCGCCAGAATCTGCTCTGCCACGAAATCCATATACCCCGGCACCGCGCCCGGTCCGCCAAACAAAGCGACCTCCTGATACTCCGGCGCGGAATGGGTATGTACAAAACAGATCACAATATTATCTTTCTGCATTCCATATTTTTCCGCTATGGTTTTCTGTAATTTTTCTGTATAATCCCGATCCAGACCAATCAGCTCCACAGTCACCCAGACAAGCTTCGTCTCTCCGATTTCCAGAAGAATGGATGTGGCCCACAGGGGATCCATGATTCCCACTGCCGCGTCAGTTCGAATCGCATGTCCCATCAGCTGACAGGGAAAGAATTTCCCGGTCGGTGTAATCTCTTTTCGACAGGTTGCTGCTCTCATGAGAATTTCCTCCTTTTTAAAAGGAGCTGTCGCATATCCATGCAGCAGCTTCCCTTCACTTTCCTATGTATCTGTTATGCGCAGATTCCAAGCGCTCCCAGAATAATTGCTACGATAATGACAATCCAGATAAGCTTTCCGGAGGTCATCTTCTTGCGGCCCAGTGCCCAGTACAGAAGTCCTGTTACAACCACATTTCCGAAGCAGGGAATGATGGTATTCAGCAGGTCGCCCAGGTTCTGTGTCAGGTCTCCGACGGTCCAGGAGTAAGCGATGTTGACATTTACAGTAGAAGCAACCATGGCTCCCAGAACGATGATACCCAGGATAGAGCAAGCCTCGGTCAGGTTTCTTAAGGAAGCGCTCTTCTCTGTGATAAAGGTTACACCTGTCTTATATACCGGATAAGCCAGTTTCCAGAATACGAGCCACAGTGCGATGTTGACTGCTACAGCCAGAACAGTACCGAACATGCTGCCGTTCTGTGCCTGATATCCTGCAATCGCGCCCAGTACGGTCGGAAGCAGTACCCATACGATAGCGTCGCCCAGGCCTGCCAGCGGTCCCATCAAGGAAGTACGTACATCCAGCGCGGTCTCTGTGGCATGCTCGTCCTTTGTGGACTCTACAGCCAGGGTAGCCATCATAATCAGCTGGCCAAACCATGGATGGCAGTTGAAGAATTTAAAATAGCTTCTGTACTTTTCAGTCAGAACCTGATCGTCCTGATAAATCTTCTTCATAGCGGGATGCATGGACCATACCCACGGACCGGACTGCATGGTTTCATAGTTAAAGCAGGTCTGACGGGAAAGTACATAACGTCTCAGAACCTGATTTATATCTTTTTTGCTTAAAACGTTATTATTCTCACTCATCTTCGTTATCTCCTCCCTGTACTGTTGCAGTTGCAGTACGCTTGTCATTTTCCTCTTTCATCTGGAAGATAAACATGCAGATTACTACGCCAACCATTGCGATAGCCAGCATGCTCATGCCCAGGTAAGAAGCCATTACGAAACCAGCCAGAAGGAAATATCCGTATTTCTTCAGCGGCATCTGACGAAGCAGAATAGCGAAACCAAGTGCCGGAAGCATTCCGCTGGCTACATTCAGGCCTGCGTTCAGCCATGCCGGGATAGCGTTGATAACCAGCTCTACATAGCTGGAACCTACGGTAGTAAGCAGGATAATCGGAAGTACCCATACGCCGATGAACGGAATCTGGGAAGCCCACATCCAGACGCCCATGCCTTTCCAGTCCTGCTTCTCGGAGCATGCCATCATCTTATGAACGAAGATGGAACCGGAAGTCTTGCCCAGCACGTCCAGCTGAGTACCCAGAGCAGCTACCGGAACACCTACGGTAAGCGCTGTGGTGACAGCGTCCTGGCCGCTCTTACCCATGGCGATTGCAAATGCAGCGCCTGCGATACAGCCTACCTGATACTCCGGAACGCTGGAGCCACCTGCTCCGAACAGTCCCAGACTCATCAGACACATGGAACCTCCGACCAGCATACCTGTGGTCACATCTCCCATGATAAGGCCAGTGAAAAAGCCCAGATAAGCTACTGATGCGTAGTAGAACATCTGCAGATTGTATTTCTGCCATGTCCAGACGCCTACCAGCAGCGCCAATAAAATTACTTGTAGCGGATTAAACATAACTCTCTTTCTCCTTTCGATATATCAAAGTCTTGCGACTTTAATTCAGTTTTCCATTCAGCTCGGTCTCGTTATCAGAGAAACGGAAGCGTGCGGTAATCTTCACGCCTGCGGCTGCCATCTCACGCAGCATCGCCAGTTCCTCATCGGAGACACGGACTGTTTTATCCAGAGTGGTGGTCTCGCCCTTGTTCTGGGTTACATTGCCCAGATTCAGCTGGGGGATTTCCACGCCTGCTTTGAATACTTCATAAGCGGTCTTAATATAACGGAATACTACGAACACTCTCTGTGCGCTGTACTTGCCTGCCTTGATATTCTCGACAGCCTTTTCCGGCGCCAGTACGGACAGGGCCACGCCGGCCGGACAAGCCATCTTCAGTCCAGAGCGGACAATGTCGTTCGTAGAAGCCGGTCCATCGATAACCATCGCACGGGTCGCATTGTAAGCGGGAACCCAATCAGTTGCCACGATTCCGTGAATCATTCGGTCGTCCACACGGAAGTGTAAGATACCATTTGCCATAACATTTTCCTCCAATACTCTCTCTTTTATGTTTTATCGAATCCGTTCCGGATCGTATAAAATATTTCCTTCATGTCCGTCCAGACGCGCTCCGGTCGCCGGATCAAATTTCCGCGCTCTGTAGCAGGCCTTTCCCATGACCTCTGCCGGAACTTTGTCGTCTGTACCGGCCAGAATCAATTCACAGTTTTCAATATTGTCATCCAATACACGCTTGGTGGAACAGTAAGTGCCATGCTGACGAAGTACGGTGTCGTACTTATCCTCGAAGCCCTTCAGCTTCTTCAGGCTCTTCAGATAGCCCTCCACGGTACCGGATTCCGGCAGTGCCAGCAGTACGCCGACTCCGCAGGCGTCTCCGAAGAATACGGTGCGCTCCTCTTCTACCAGCGCCACCATCATGCCCTTTGTATGTCCCGGCACATGAATCCATCGAAGTGTCAGTCCGCCCAGATCAAAGACTTCGCCGTCCTGCAGGTCGGTAAAGCTTTCTGTCCGCTGCGGTACGAAATCCGCATCCTCCACATTCAGCTTCGTGTGGCTCTTCACCATTTCCTTCCGGAACTCTACGGTGCAGTGCTCTTTCTCCACATCCATATCCGCCAGATTCATTCTTACCTCCGGGAACTGGGATGCTCCCGCTGCATGATCCACATGACCATGGGTAATGAATACGTCGTACGGTTTCTCTGTCAATGTCTCTACAAATCCCTTTAAATCTCCGATTCCATATCCGGTGTCAATCAGTGCTGCCCGCTCGCTTCCCTCGATGAGGTACTCGCACACATCGCTTCCGTCCTTGATCCGGGTAATGGCCGGTGAAATCTTTTCGCTTTCAAACTGAACCATTTTGACCCTCCCTTTTTGGTTCTCTCATTCACTAACCAGATTGTAACATGTTTGGATGATTCATTCAACATCTTTTTGACTGGCACATTCAACAAAAATTATTTATCATTTTTATGCATTCCGCTCGGTTGATTCTCATTTACAGCACTTGAATATGTTAAATTTAAATGTTATAATTCTAAAAGAATTTAATTTTATGAGGTAAAATAACGTGAATATATGGGATAAAATTGAGGCTTGCAAAGACACGCTTACGCCAAAAGAACTTGAAATATATGAACTGGTTCAGAAAGATCCTTATTCTTTCAGCACCAACTCTTCTATGGAAATCGCATCCAAATATAAAGTGTCGCAGAGCGCTATCAGCCGTTTCTGCCAGAAAGCCGGATTTTCCGGATTTGCGGATTTTCGTCTGTCTATGACCGGGGGATATATCGCAAATCTTCCTCCCTCGAATAAATCATCCATTCAGCTCCAGGAAGATACGGATGACTGTGCGCATCTTATGTGTGATAATGTAATGCGGACCAGACAGGCGCTTCCGGATGAGTTGCTGGACTCTCTGGTCATGCGGATTCTCAATGCAACCAACATCTACGCTTCCGGCTATGGAAGCAGCATGTGTACCGCCCAGACCTTTTCTTTTTGTCTAACTGTACTTGGTTCCCCCTGCCACATGCTTTTCGCTTCCCAGGAGATGGAGACTCTGCATATTCTGAAAAATACAGACGTAGTTTTCCTTTTTTCTATCGCCAATCCTTCCCATCGGGATTTCCTTTCTCTCGTGACTGATCTGCCACCCGAGAAGCGTCCCTATATTATTTTGGTATCCGGAATTGCCAAGCATCCGCTTCGTCATAAGGTTTCCGAAGTTGTGACGCTCCATATGCCCAGCGCATGGAACCATACCCTTCTGCCCATCACTACGATCCAGTTCACCTTTGCTCAGCTTGTGGCAGATCGTCTGACACAGCTTCGGCAAAATATAAAAGAAAATTAAGAGTACCTAAAAACGGCTGTATTCGCATGACCAAATACGAATACAGCCGTTTTTTATGCTCTGTCTTCTATTTTACATTCTGATACTCGCTGTCCCGCGGTACCTTATCAATAAATTCATAGGGATGCTGCTCTGCCTCGAAGACCAGCCTTCCCTTCCGGTAGGCCAGCGGAGTGCTCATGGGGACTTTTTCCCAGGCCGGGTCGTCGGTCAGGGGCTTGGTGGCTACCACCAGGGTGTCGCCTTTCTGCAGGCGGAACAGGGTCTCATAGAAGTTCGTGTGAGCGTAGAACAAGTCGCCGTCGTAAATCAGCAGGTTGACCTTATTCTCCGGCGTAATATCGCGAATCACTTGATTGACCGTCTCAAAGCGCTCCTTATCCGTCAGCGCCCCGCCCTTTTTCGCGATGGCCGCGTCCACCTGGTCAATCAGGTAGTACAGGATCCGCTCGCTGTCAGTACCGCCGTGCTGCTTCCCGATGTAGGCGTCCACCCGGGCGCTCTCAAAAATGGTGCCGTTGTGAATCAGCGTCCACAGCCGTCCGGAGGCGTCCCGTCTCTTGAAGGGATGGCAGTTCTTATACTCCAGCCCACCCTTGGAGGCCTTGCGGATATGGGCCAGAACCACGTCCTCGACGATCTCATCGCTGAGACGATGCTTCAGATAGACGCTTTCCGCAGAGGAAATGGGTTCCTTCTCGATGGACGCGGAATTGCCGTCAAAAAGAGCCAGTCCCCAGCCGTCCGGATTGGTCTCTCCGTGGCTGAAGAAGGTTCCCAGAAGCTCGTTACAATTTACTTTTTCGGCACTGTTCAGACCAAATAATTCACACATGTGTAGTTCCTCTCTTCCCTTTTTCTGTCCGTAACCGACGCCTTAATGGGCCTTCACTGAATTCAGGAAATCCTGAGCCCGCCTGGTCTGCGGATGCTCGAAGAAGTCCTCCGGTGCGCCCTCCTCGATGATGCTGCCGCCGTCCATGAAGATGACCCGGTCGGCCACCTTTCTCGCGAAATTCATCTCGTGAGTGACGATCACCATGGTCATGCCCTCCTTCGCAAGCTCTGTCATGACGTCCAGTACCTCGCCGATCATCTCCGGATCCAGGGCGCTGGTGGGCTCGTCAAAAAGAATTGCCTTGGGATGCATAGCCAGAGCGCGGGCGATGGCCACACGCTGCTGCTGGCCGCCGGAAAGCTGAGCCGGTACTTTCGCAGCCTGATTGTCTACGCCGACCCGTTTTAGAAGCTCCATGGCTTCCTCCCGGGCCTCTTTCTTCGGCTTATGCAGTACATCCATCGGCGCGATGGTCACATTGTCCAGAATGGTCTTGTGGGCAAACAGGTTGAAGGACTGAAATACCATGCCGATCTGGGAGCGAAGCTCAGCCAGCTTACGTCCTTCCTCCGGAACCTTCGTTCCGTCGATGCGGATTTCTCCGGAGTCAATGGTCTCCAGGCGGTTGATGGTCCGGCACAGGGTCGATTTACCGGAACCGGAGGGGCCGATGACTACGACGACCTCGCCCTTTTTCACGGATAAATTGATATCCTTTAATACGTGCAGCTCTCCGAAATGTTTATCTACATGCCGCAGTTCGATAACCGGCACTTTATTTACTGTAGTTCTGTTCTCTTCCATAACTTATCTGCTCCTCACGGGTTCTGTCTTGTTTCCTCTTCCGGCAATGGCCACAGAAATCTTATTTAATATATAATTGATCAAAATGTAGATAATTGCAACCACCAGATAAACCGAAAGCAGCGCGTCGTAATTGCTGATCAGTACCTTTGCGTTCTGCATCAGGTCCGCGTAGTTTACCACATAAGCGAAGGTGGTATCCTTCAGCACGATGACCACCTCGGAAATCAGGGCCGGAACCACGTAACGCAGGGCCTGGGGAAATACAATCTTGAAGAAGACGCTGTTTTTCCGCATACCCAGAGATACTGCCGCCTCGGTCTGTCCCTTCGGCACCGCGTTGACGCCGGAGCGAAGCACTTCGGCCACCACGCCTGCCGCGGAGATGGCCACCGGCGTGGCAATCTTCCAGAGAGGCGGAAGCTTAATGCCAAGCTGGGGCACCACCAAGAAAAAGAAATAGATAAACAAAAGGGTCGGCACGCCGCGGCTGAACTCGATGAGCGCAGTGCAGAGCCATTCCAGGGGCCTGACGCCGCTGATTCTGCCAAGCATCAGAAGGAGACCTGCGAAAAATGTGATCACGCCTGCCGTCAGCGCAGCTGTCAGAGTACCCGCAAGACCATTTCCAATAAACCGCCAGGTGGTATACCGGGTGAAAAAGGACCAGTACCGGGCATCCAGCTGTCCGTTGATGGCGAACTGACGAATGACGCCGTAGATCAGCGCCGCCAGAAGCAGGAGCACCACCACGGTGCCCACCGCGATTCCTCTGCGTGTCTTCGGGCCCGGCGCTTCATAGAGCGCGTCCCGTATGGATGTCTGTCCGTTGTTCATCGCAAAATCCTCACTTTCCTGTCAATCAGGTTGCCGATCTGTCCGATCACCA
Organism: Laedolimicola intestinihominis; assembly: GCF_040096155.1. Classification (NCBI taxonomy): domain Bacteria; kingdom Bacillati; phylum Bacillota; class Clostridia; order Lachnospirales; family Lachnospiraceae; genus Laedolimicola; species Laedolimicola intestinihominis. Next base: position 20,019 of record NZ_JBBMFE010000017.1, read on the forward strand.
CGGCCGTCGCGCAGTACAGCACCGCAGAAATCAGGAAAGCCGTCACGCCGCCCACAGCTCTGGTATTGATATGGGACACCAGACCGGTCAGATCCGTGGGGTTCATGGGCACCTGGGAAGCCAGCGCCGTCGTCAGCATGGTCGCCACCAGAAGATTGGTCATGGGAAGCACGCTGGAACGAAGGGCCTGGGGAATGACTACATTTTTCAGAATCTTGCCAAAGGACATACCGAGAGCCCGCGCCGCCTCGATCTGTCCGATACTCACCGTATTCATGCCGGCCATCAGGTACTCGGAGCAAAACGCCGCCGGGAGCAGGGATGTGGCCGTCAACACACAGGTGTAATAAGAAAGCACCATATTCAGATAGGGCAGCGCGTAGACCAGCATAATAAGCAGGGTCGCGCCCGGGATGTTCCGGAAGATCTGCACATAGAAGTCTCCGACCCACCTGAGCGGCTTCACGGGACATACCCGCATGACGGTAATGAGAATGCCTATCAGAAATGCGATCACAAAGGACACTGCCGTCAGCTTCCAGGTGACGAACAGTGCCTGTATATATTTGTCTCCGTATTGGGAAAGAAGTTCCTGAATACCCATATGGATTCCTCCTGCGGAAAAAGACCTTCAGAACTACTGAAGGTCCTTCTCCCTGTCTTTATTTTAGGCTTTGGTTCAATTACTCGATTACCGGGGCCTCCGGTACGGTCTCGATGCCGGTGCGGTCGCCCAGGCTGATCTTCCACAGCTGTGCCCAGGTTCCATTGTCCTCGATCTTCTTCAGGAAGTCGTTGACAAATGCTACGCCGTCGGAATCCAGCGGAAGTCCGATACCGTAGTTGTCCTCCGGTCCGAAGGTGTCGCCTGCGATCTCATAAACACCCGGGTTCTTTACGATGGCGTTCAGAAGCAGTGTGTAGTCAGTTACGTATGCGTCTACACGACCCTGCTCCAGAGCGGTACGCGCTTCCTGGTCGTTGGCAAACTCCTGAACGGTAGCTTCCGGCGCGTACTCAGCCAGGATGTCCGGGCCCGTGGAACCGGACTGTGTCGCTACAATCTTGCCAGCCAGGTCGTCTACGCCAGTGATATCCGTATTGCCTGCCTTTACCAGGACTGCCTGCTTGGATGTGTAGTAAGGTCCGGCGAAAGAAATGACTTCCTTACGTGCGTCTGTGATGGAGTAGGTAGCAAATACAGCGTCTACCTGATCGCTTGTCAGAACGGACTCACGGGTACTGGAATCTACCTGTGTCAGCTCATACTTGCTCTCATCGCCCAGGATGTAGCGTGCAAGCAGCTGATACAGTCCTGCATCAAAGCCGCGGATGCCGTTGTCTGTCTCATCCAGCTGGCTGAACAGGAAAGAGGTTCTGGTTCCGCCTACGCGGAGTACGCCAGCTTCCTTTACCGCGGTAGCCCACTCGCTTGCCGCGATGTCAGCGTCGTCTGCTACGATACCCTCTGCAAGCAGCGCGTCAAATGCGTCCTTGTCGATCTCTGCAGCCACCGGCTCCTCTGCAGCTGCCGCGTCTTCCGTGGTCTCCTCTGCAGCTGCCTCAGTCTCCTGTGTGGTCTCTGCTGCCGGAGCCTCGTCTGCCTTGCTTCCGCATGCTGCCAGACTTCCTGCCAGTGCGATGGTCAGCAGTAATGCGGTTGATTTCTTCAGCCATTTTAAATTTCTCATAATAATCCTCCTTTTTTACTGTTCACGTCGTTTTGATGTTGCAATCATACGCCCTTTAACCTACTTTGTCAATAGGTTATATATGATTATTTTAATTTTTTACAAAAAAAGCCGTTGCACAGGAGATTTTTCTTCTGTGCATCGACCTCATTGTCAGGATGAATAATTCCAGGTATAGGAAAAAATATGCGCGCCAATTACAAGTCCGCTTAAGGACGGATAATTGGCATAAGTCCGGAAAAAGGTCCGGTTACCCACGTTGGACTCGCCCGCGATAGCGCGGCGGGCAGCATTATAGCAGGATTCGGTGACGGAATCCGCGCCGTCGGTCAGCATCAGGTCAAAACGGCCTGAAGTAACGGGAGAGAACTGACCCGAAGCCCGGATCACGCTCATGATATCGCCCTGGCTGAAACGGGGATCCCGGATACGGTTCATAACGACAGCGCCCACAGCCAGCTGGCCTTCCGCCCCCTGGTTACCTGCCTCGCAGTAAATCAGCGTCGCCAACGCCTTTACCTCATCGTCACTTGCGCTGTACGCGCCATACTGGGTATATTCCAAATCCGTGGTCCTTACACCGGTTACATCGCCCAGGGAACCAATGATCTCGGCTGCTTTTGACGCCTCGATCTGAGCCTCGATTTTCTTCTTCTCTGCTATCAGCTGCTTCAGCACTTCCTGCTGGCCTGCCAGCGTATTGCTCTTGCCGTCCAGATCGGCCTGGGCTGCTGCGATATCACTGACATGCTGACTGATTTTACCGGATGTACTGCTGGCCAGGGCGGATACCTCACTCTGCTTCTTCTCTACGGAAGCCTGCATTTCGTCCAGGGCTTCTTTTTCAGCCTCCAGCTTCTCTTCCTGCTCCTGAATCTCGGCCTTGTGGGCCGCGTAAGCCTCCAGCATATCCCGGTCGTAGGCGCTGATCCGCGCCGCGTAATCCGCCCGGTTCAGGGCGCCGGCAAAATCGCCGGACTCCAGCAGAATCTCGATGAAGGAGCTCTGAGGATTCTCATACATGTACTGAATTCGCGCCTTCATGTCCGCATACTGCTTTTCCTCGGTGGCCTTCGCCGCCTCCAGCTCTCCTTTCGCCTGCTCAATCTCCGCTTTTTTGTTTTCGATCTGCTTATTTAACTCGGAAATCTGGCTCTCCAGACTGGAATACTGCTGGTTCAGCTTCTTCAGATAATCCTCCATCTCAGACTTGGCCTGCTGCAGCCGGTCCTTCTTATCCTTCGTAGCATCGATCTCACTCTGGGTCTTGTCAATCTCGTCCTGTGTCTTATCGATCTCGTTCTGGATATCATCCACGTCGCTCTGATCCGGCACTGCATAGGAAGTAAACCCAAGCGAAAGCGCAAGGGCGGCTGCTCCCAACCGATATGCCATTTTCATCCGAAGTGAATGCTTTTTCATTGCCTTTATTCCTTTTCAGTCTCTTTATTTCCAATCGTATCTGGTCAGGTGTCCCTCCAGGCGCATGCCCGGGAAATCATTCTGGCGCAGGGCCTCATAGAGCACGATGGCCACGGAGTTGGACAGGTTCAGGGATCTGGTGTCGCCCAGCATGGGAATACGGATAGCCCGTTCCTGATTTTCCAGAAGGATCTCCTCGGGAATACCGGCACTCTCCTTACCGAACATAATGTAGCAGTCCGGCTCAAACTGCGCTTCGGTATAGACCCGCGGCCCCTTGGTGGTCGCCATATAGGGACGCGCCCCCGGGTTCTTTTTCAGGAAATCTTCGTAGTTTACATAAGTTGTCACATCCAACTGCGGCCAGTAATCCATACCGGCCCGCTTCAAATCCTTTTCACTTAACCGGAATCCCAGCGGCTCAATCAGATGCAGGCGGGTACCCGTCGCCACACAGGTTCTTCCGATATTGCCTGTGTTGGCCGGAATCTCCGGCTCTAAAAGTACGATATTGAACGCCATTATTTCGCTCCCTTTTCCGCCCGCAGCTTCGTCACAAAGCGCGCCAGACGGCCTGTGGCTTCTTTCAGGTCTTCCAGAGAGTACGCATAGGAGATTCGAAGAAATCCCTCGCCGCAGGCTCCGAAGGCTGTTCCCGGAACCACGGCCACCTTCTCCTCCATCAGGAACCGGGTAGCAAATTCTTCCGAAGTCATGCCAAATTCCTGGATGCTCGGGAAGATATAGAACGCGCCGTAGGGCTCGAAACAGGATAGTCCCATTTCCCGCAGGGTATGTACCAGGAAACGGCGTCTCTGGTCGTAGGACTCCCGCATCATCGCCACGTCTTCATCGCCGTTTTTCAGAGCCTCTACTGCTGCGTACTGGCTGTTGGTGGGTGCGCACATAATCGCGTACTGATGGAGCTTCGTCATCTGGCTGAGAATCTCCGCCGGTCCGCAGGCATAGCCCAGACGCCAGCCGGTCATGGCATAGGCCTTGGAAAAGCCGTTGATGAGCACGGTGCGCTCCCGCATGCCCGGAATACTGGTGATGGATACATGGTCGCCCGCGTAGCTGAGCTCGGAATAAATCTCATCAGACAGCACGTAAATGTCTTTCTCGATAATGACCTCGGCGATTTCCTCCAGATCCTTCTGGGTCATAATCGCGCCGGTGGGATTGTTCGGGAACGGCAGTACCAGAATCTTGGTCTTGTCTGTGATGGCGTCCCGCAGCTCCCGGGCAGTCAGGCGGAATTCATTCTCCTCCTTCAGCTCGATGATCACCGGCACACCGTCGGCCAGCACACAGCAGGGCTCATAGGATACGTAGCTGGGCTGGGGAATCAGCACCTCGTCGCCCGGATTCAGCATGGCACGGAAGGCCATATCAATGCCTTCGCTGCCGCCTACGGTAATCAGCACCTCCCGGAGCGGGTCGTAGCTTACATGAATGCGGCGCTCCAGATAGCGCACGATTTCCTCACGCAGCTCCTTTAAGCCTGCGTTGGAGGTATAAAAGGTCCGGCCTTTTTCCAGGCTATAGATACCCTCGTCGCGGATATGCCAGGGGGTATCGAAATCCGGCTCGCCCACGCCCAGGGAAATGGCGTCTGGCATCTCATTTACCACATCAAAGAATTTACGGATGCCGGACCAGGGAATTGAAACTGCTTTGTCTGATAATGGGTTTCTCACGGTGTCACCAGCATCCTTTCGTCTTTTTTCTCATGTGCCATAATTGAACCATGGTCTTTGTATTTTTTCAATATGAAATGTGTGGCAGTGCTGAGAACGGAATCCAGCGGCGACAGCTTGTCGGATACGAACTGCGCCACGTCTCGCATGGTCTTGCCCTCGATCATCACCATAAAATCAAAGCCGCCGGAGATCAGGTAGACGCTGTCCACCTCCGCGTAATTGTAGATGCGCTCCGCCACCTTATCAAAACCGAAACCGCGCTGGGGGGTAACCTTGACCTCTACCAGGGCTGTCAGCTTCTCCTCGCTGGTCTTATCCCAGTTAATCAGGGTATGATAACCGCAGATAATACCTTCCTTTTCCATATCCGCGATCTCATTGGCGACCGCCGCCTCCTCTACTCCCAGCATCACTGCCAGATCCGCCAAATCCACGCGGCTGTTTTTCTCAATGAATGTCAAAATTTTTTCTCTCATTGCTTTCGCCCTCCCGTCAGGATATTATTATAAGCCGGGGCGTCTGAATCAGGAACACCCCGGAATCTTATTCATAGATTTTATATAATTCGTCTGTCTTCGGACGCTCCAGAAAGCTCTCGTCCTCGCCGTTTACGATGCGCCTGGCCTTGCCGTCGGTGGCTTTGCCGATGACCGCCGCCGGAATGCCGGCCTTTTCAAGCTCCCGCACCAGATCGTGTCCCCGGTCTGCCGCCATCAGCATGCAGCCGCTGGAAATCAGATAGTAAGGATTCAGCTCGAAGCACTCGCAGATCTCCACGGTCTCCTGACGGATAGGAATAGCCTTCAGGTCGATCTCCAGGCCGACGCCGGACGCCTCCGCCACCTCCCAAAGCGCGCCGTAGATGCCGCCCTCAGTCACGTCGTGCATGGCGCTGACGCCGTGCTTCACCGCAATCTTAGAATCTTCTACCACGGAAATATACCGGTCAAAGCCCTTGGCCGTCTCCACGAATGCCGCCGGGAAACGTTTCCGGAGCTCCTCTTCCTTCTCTTTGGCAATGATAGAGGTGCCCTCCACGCCAATCCATTTGGTCACCAGGATATCCTGACCGGGCTTTGCCCCCGCGGTGGATACCAGATGTCCCTCCTGCACCTTGCCCACGCCTGTGACGCTGATAATGGGCTGATTGACTGCCCGGGTGACCTCGGTGTGGCCGCCCATGACCTGGATATGGAACCGGGCGCAGGCTTCTTCCACTTCGCCCATCATCTGCTTAATGTCGGCCTCCTCGATCTCCTCGGGCAGAAGCACTGTGAGCATGACGCCCACCGGCTCCGCGCCGCTGCTGGCCAGATCGTTTGCGGTAATCTGGATAGCCAGAGTGCCGATATCCTTCACCGTTCCGGTAATGGGATCGGTGGAAATCACGAAAATCTCGCCGGGAGCCAGCTTCATAGCCGCGCAGTCCTCGCCCACGCCGGCGCCCAGAAGCACCTCGTCCCGCTTCGTATGTATCTGCTTAAAAATACTTCTCTTTAAAATTGTCTCTGAAACTTTTCCGACCTTCATGCTGTCCGCTCCTTTGTGTGTATCCCTTACTGCATTCTCGCGACACAGGACGCCAGGGTCGCGTTGACCGTAGCTTCATCCTGGGTGGCAATGGCTGCCTGCAGTTCATTGGACAGATCCGGATCGCCCGCGATACCCACCGTAATCGTCCGGGGCGTCGCCTTGTAGTTACTCTTATTGACCTTGGTGACACTCTCTTCCTTACCGCCCACATAGACATGCTTATACAGCTCCGCTACCACGCCCTTGTGCGCGCTCTCACGGGTGATATAGCCGATGGGCTGACCCGCGTCCGCGATAATCTGTACACCCGGCTCCGTGGTGCTCAAAGTGACGCTCTCGAACTTCAGAGTCCGGTTGGACGGACGGGTCTCCTGTCCATAAATGGTGAAAGTCACCTGCTTGCCGCTGGTCACGCCCTCAATATAGACCGGTGCGTCCAGTGTATTCTTAAACTTCAAATCCTTATAAGTTCCCGCGATGGCTGCGTCGTCCGCAGGCTCCACGTAGGTCACGATCATGGAATGGTTGGAACGCTCTGTCACCTCCAGCTCCGCCCGGAGAACTGCATTGTACAGGGTGGTGGATACCTGGCAGATGCCGCCGCCCAGACTGTCTACCACCTTGCCGTTCAGGTAAGATCCTGCCATAGCGTAGCCGTTGGCCTCAGAGAATGGACTGACTGCCTCATACGCGGAGAAGGTGTCTCCCGGGTACAGCACCGTACCGTTAATATGGGCGGTTCCGGTGGCAATATTCTGACAGCGGGCCGCGCCGGAGGTGCTGTAGCTGGTGGTAAAGGTGCCAAGCACATCCTTGACCTTACTGAGTTTCTCCGCCGTTCCTCTCGGATAATCGGTCTCCACCGGAAGATCCAGAGAACCGTTGGTGTGATCCCACTCATTTTCTATAAAATCGGTAATCAGGGTAATGGAGCTGTCCGCGTCCAACACAATGCCGGTCTGTCCGTCCACAATCCGGAAGGAACCGCCTTCCCGCTTCAGGGTCGCGTCCACGGCCTCCTGATCAAATTTCTTGCACTGATTGTTTACATAATCCGTGACCAGCTCGCCATCCAGCGCCCAGGTCAGCTGATAATTCTTGTTCTCATGCTCCAAATCCTTACGGTCCTTGTAACGCCTGATGATATTGCCGGTCTTGCCAAGCTGTACGGCTTCCTCCAGAATCTCGTCTTCATTGGTGCTGATCAGTCCCAGCTCGCCCAGGGTCGGGGTCAGCTCATTGTCGCCGATGTGCAGGGTCAGCGTCTCTTCGCCCATCTCATCCACATAGCTGTTCAGGGCGTCCAGCGCTTCGGTCCGGGTCATGCCGGACAGGTCGATGCCGTCCACATAGACGCCGCTGTGAATGGCTGAATTGTCAGCCGCCAGCGCAGTGGTGCCGCCCGCCAGAAAGGCTGCGCAAAGTACAGCCGCTGTCAGTAACTGTCTCTTTTTCATAATATCTCCTCTTTTTTCCAAAATAGAATCCTGTTTTGCCGGATTCTCCGCCACGATGCATTCCTGCCCGAAAGACTCTTACAGCGCGTAGGTCAGCATCGGCAGTATCATGGCCAGAACCACGATAACGATGATAATCGTGGAAATGATTTTTCGGCTTTTCTTATCGTACCAGTTCATCTTAAAATCCTCCCATGCTCGGAAATAATTTTATCTATGATTCTTGACGCTTCGTTTTTAGTCAATGTGTCAATCTGCACACTTAAGCTTATTTTATGATATTTTATCAGATCATTCAAGTATCCTTTTTGCGCAGGCGTAATCGGACCCTGCTTTTTTACCTTGCAAATGAGGGGCTTTGGCGCAAAAAGTTCTTCGGGGCTGTCCGGAAATTCCATCGCCAGCCGCCTGTAGAGCTCCATAGCCGCGCAGGCGTCGTCGGATGCCCGGTGGGCGCGCTCCTGCTCGATTTTATAATAGGCGCACAGGTAAGGCAGGTTTTTATGCTCCAGATCCGGCCGCAGCGCCCGGGCGATTTTCAGAGTGTCCACGCCGTCCTTTTCGAAGGTCAGGCCCAGATTGACCGCGTTTTTCTTTACGAAGCTGTAGTCGAAAAGGATATTGTGGCCCAGAAGCGGCAGTTCTTCACAAAACTCCAGCAACTCTGTGATGGCTGTCTTCGTATCCTTTCCGGTCGCCGCCATAGCGTCATTGATGCCGGTCAGTTCCTGGATGCGGGGGCTGATGGCCATGCCCGGATTCACCAGGGTCTCATAGCGATCCGTGATTTCTCCGTTCACTACTTTTACCGCGCCGATTTCCAGGATACGGTCCTCGGAGGGGTGAAGGCCGGTGGTCTCCAGATCCAGGGCGATGTAGTTTTTTATCATAATCGTATGTTCTCCGTTCTGTTGTATCATTCACTACCGCGCGCATACTCTGTCCTTGTCTGGGCTGATTGCGCCTTGTTTCTGTATCTTAGCACTAAAATTCCTTCAAGCCTTCTGTTTGCGCTGTTTTAGTCTGATTTTATTATTCTTTATATTCTATCACCCTCGCGGCGTGGGTCAGCGGTTCCCGGTTCTCATAATCGAAGACCAGATATTTGACTTGTCCGTCTCCTGCGGGCACCGCCTCCACATGATTCTGCTTCCCTGTCTGCCGCAGGATCTCTGAAAGCTGCTCCTTATACGCCGCCTGGTCGGGCGCGAAGGAAGGCCGCGCCTTGGCCCGCTCCCGCAGATAGTAATCGATGGTCAGAAGCTGCCGGAAGGACTGCTCCTCCTCCGGAAATGATTTCTGCGCGAAGGCCAGCAACAACTCATACCGCTGCACCCGGGAATGCTTTCGCTGCTCCGCGTGCCGTTCCTCGTAAAACTCCGCCAACTGCTCAAAGAACGCGAAGGGCGACGGAAACCTGGAAACCAGGGCATCCAGCGTCTCATCGAATTGATGACTATTATAGTAGTTTTCCACCATTTCTTCCACCATTTTCAGGCGCAGCACGTCAGAAAAGGGCAGCCAGGGCGTACATAAGACCTCATAGGGCGGCAGCGCCCGGCGGACGATGCCGTATTGCTCCGCCTCCCGGTGCATCCGGGAACCCTTCAGGACCTTCAGGAAGCCAAGCTGCAGTTGGTCGGGCCGCATGGCGTAGACATCGTTAAAGGAGCGTCCGAAACTCTCGTAATCCTCGAAGGGCAGACCCGCGATCAGATCCAGATGCTGATGAATGTTTTTCCCTGCGTGTACCTTCGCCACCACAGCCCGCAGCCCGTCTAGGTCTGTCTTTCGGCAAATGGCTTCGAGGGTCCGCGGGTTCGTGGACTGGACGCCGATTTCCAGCTGAATCAGACCCGGCCGCATCCGCGCGATAAGCGCAAGCTCGTCCTCATCCAGCAGATCCGCCGTGATCTCAAAGTGGAAGTTCGTCACGCCGTTGTCATGATCCAACAGGTATCGCCAGATGAACATGGCGTGGCTCTTTCGGCAGTTGAAGGTGCGATCCACGAATTTCACCTGGGGCACCTTCCGATCCAGGAAGAACTGCAGCTCCGGCAGCACCAGTTCGAGGCTCCGGAAACGCACGCTCTTATCTATGGAAGAAAGGCAGTAGCTGCAGGAAAAGGGGCAGCCGCGGCTGGATTCGTAGTAGATGATGCGGTTTTCAAAGTCGGTCAGCTCCTGATAGGGGAAGGGGAGGGTGGAGAGATCCACCAGGGGCGCCGGGGGATTCGTCTGAATCTGCTCCACCTCCCACGCTTCCGCTCCGTAGTTTACATAACTCTTGTTTGAGTGCTCTGTAAAACTTGGAACGGTTTCTTCGTTTTTCTTTTGAGGAGTCAGATTTCTTCGAAACACCAGCCCCGGTATCTGCAACAAATGCTCCACGTCCGCCTCGCGGTTTACATAACATTCTCCCAATCTCCGAAAACTCTCTTCTCCCTCGCCGCAGAGAATCCCGTCCACCTCCGGGTGCTCCCGGAGATACTGCTCCGCGTCGTAGGATACCTCCGGCCCGCCAAGCCAGATGGGCACTCCCGGCATAACCTTTTTGCACTCGGCGGTCAGCTCCGTCACATATACCATATTCCAGATATAACAGGAAAAGAACAGCACGTCCGGCTTTTTCCGGTAGATATCCCGCAGGATTTCCTCAGTCCGATGATTAATCGTGAACTCGGCCAGCTTCACCTGATCCCGGATGGATCCGGCGGAAGCCCGGAGGCTGTAGACTGCCAGGTTGGAATGGATGTATTTGGCGTTAATCGCCGTCAGTAAAAGCTTCATGGCCGCTTATTCTCCCAGCTTCTCATAAGCAATGCGGGCGGAACCGTCCCCATTTACCAGATAAATGATACCCCGGCGGCTGAAGCCGTTCTTGGCGATCACGTGCTGCATGACCTTGTTGTCATGGTGCGTGTCGATGCGCAGATGCTTCGTCTGCCACTCACAGAAAGCCACGATCTGCTGTAAAAATCCATGAATCGTGCCGTCGCTGGCCACCATATGAATCACGCCGTAGGGCACATCGGACAGCCAGGAGCCGTCGTCAATCTTCCGATAATTGGGCTCCTCCTCGATGGCAAAGTAGAAGGAACCGTGAATCGCGCCGTCCTCTTCCAGCACATAGAGCTTCCGGGCCGCGATCGCGTTCTCCAGCGTCGCCCTGGGCGGGTGGTTCTTGCCCCACTGGTTCGGGTTGCCGGTCTCCTCCATGAATTTCCGCGCGTGGGCGTATACGGCCTCGATGGCCGTTAAATCCTGTATTTCCGCATGTCTGATCATTGTAAATTCATCTCCTATTCGATGCCGCACTTATGCAGCGTCAGCTCGTCCAACTCCGGAAACGGTACCACCGGCTTCGGCTCTGCCGTGTGATCGCCGATCAGTTTCTCCATCCAGATCATATCGTACCAGCGGCCGAACTTGTACCCACACTTGTGGAACTCTCCCACCAGCCGGTATCCCAGATGCTCGTGAAAATGGGCGCTGTCCCGGGTCAGATACTCGTCCTCTACCTCCGGATAGCCGATGCAGGCGTTCAGGTTCAGGATATGCTGGGCTGCCGATACCTTTTCCAATGCTGTATATAATTTCCTGCCGATGCCGCCCCGCTTGCAGTCCTTCTTCACATAGATGGTCGTCTCCACGCCCCAGTCGTAGGCCGCCCGGTCCTTGAACACACCAGTGCAGGCGTAACCCACGATCCCGCTGTCCTGCTCCGCCACGATGCAGGGATATTTCTCAAGGGTATGGGCGATGCGCTCCCGAAACTCCTCCAGGCTCGGCACCAGATACTCAAAGGTAATGACGGTTTCCTCCACGTAAGGTCTGTAGATATCCAAAATACTTTCCGCGTCTGCCAGTGTCGCCCGGCGGATTCGAAGTTCTGTCTCTGCCATACTGTTCTCTCTTTTCTTTCTGGATTTTTCCGTATTATCCAAAGTATATTCCATATAAAATAACTTTACAATTCCCAAAACCAAATTTCTTTGCGAAATTTCCGGAAAAGCAAAAGGAAAAGCCGCACTTCTTGTATCGGCTTTTCCCGGAATGTGTCTTTGCTCTTATTTTTGCTTCTTCTCTGCTTCGTAAGCCTCTCTGGCCGCGCAGGCCAGCTGGTCAGCGCAGGATGTGGACTTGAAGCCGCAGTGAATGCCTTTGCATTTCTCCTCGATCTGCTCCACGGTCATGCCGTCCACCAGGCGGGGGATGGCTTTCAGGTTGCCGTCGCAGCCGCCGGTGTAGACCACATTGGTGACTACGCCGTCATTGATGTCCAGGCGGATCTTGGAAGAACAGGTGCCTTTTGTTTTATAGATGTATTCCATTTTTCATAGCTCCTTTTATCGTCTTACTTGATACATTTCACATCAATGTTTTACTGGATGTCGGTTACTTTGTAGTCTTTATCCTCGACGGCCTTCTTCAGGACGTCGTCGGCTACCTCTGCGGTCAGTGTAACTACCGCGGTTCCGGCCTCGTGGCTTACCTCGGCTGCTTCTACGCCTGCGATGGCTTCCAGGGTCTTCTTTACGGTGGCCTCACAGTGTCCGCACATCATACCTTCGATTTTCATGGTCTTTGTCATAGTTGTTTCCTCCTTCTTATGATCGGCCTTTGCCTTGATTTTTTTATCTTTACTCGCGTCATGCATCTTGAACAGGTTCAGACGCAGGGCGTTTGTGACTACACAGAAGCTGGACAGGCTCATGGCCGCTGCGCCGAACATGGGGTTCAGTTTCCAGCCGAAAAGCGGAATCCACACGCCTGCTGCCAGCGGAATTCCGATGACATTGTAGAAGAATGCCCAGAACAGGTTCTCGTGGATGTTCCGTAAGGTGGCACGGCTGAGCCTGATGGCCGCGGGCACGTCGCTTAATCGGCTCTTCATCAACACTACGTCCGCGGCGTCGATGGCGATATCCGTACCGGCTCCGATGGCGATGCCCATATCGGCGCGGGTTAGGGCCGGGGCGTCGTTGATGCCGTCGCCGACCATGGCTACTTTGCCCTTCTTCTTCAGATTCCGGATGACACTCTCCTTGCCCTCGGGCAGGACTCCGGCGATGACCTCATCCACACCGGCCTGACGGCCAATGGCTTTGGCGGTGCGCTCATTGTCTCCGGTCAGCATCACTACATGGATGCCCATGCCCTGCAGCTCACGGACTGCCTGGGGGCTGTCCTCTTTGATGACATCGGCTACCGCAATGATGCCGATGAGCTTGCCGTCTTTTGCGAAGAACAGCGGGGTCTTACCGTCCTCAGCCAATCTTTCTGACTGCTTGCGGACTGCGTCGGAGACCTCTGCGGTCTCGCTGATATATTTCAGGTTGCCGCCGGTCAGAACTGTGCCGTCCAGTTTTCCGGTCAGGCCGCCGCCCGGTACTGCCTGGAAGTCTGCCACTTCCAGGGTATCGTCCACGCCGCGTTCTTTGCCTGTCTCCAGGATGGCCCGGGCCAGCGGATGCTCGCTCTTTTTCTCCAATGTATAAGCCAGCTTCAGAAGCTCTGCCTCCTGGACGCCCTCTGCCGGGAGGATGTCGGTGGTCTTGGGTTCGCCGCTGGTGATGGTTCCGGTCTTATCTAATGCCACAATCCGGGTCTTGCCGGTGGCTTCCAGAGAAGCGGCAGTCTTAAACATGATGCCGTTTTTCGCGCCCATACCATTTCCTACCATGATGGCTACGGGTGTCGCCAGTCCCAGGGCACAGGGACAGCTGATAACCAGTACGGAGATACCTCGTGCCAGCGCGAAGCCTACGCTCTGTCCTGCCAGCAGCCAGATGATAATGGTCACGGCCGCGATGCTGATAACTGCCGGTACGAAGACGCCGGATACCCGGTCCGCAATCTTCGCGATGGGTGCTTTTGTGGCTGCCGCGTCACTGACCATCTGGATGATCTGGGATAGGGTGGTGTCTTCGCCCACACGGGTGGCCTCGCAGCGGATGAAGCCAGACTGATTCAGGGTCGCCGCGGATACGGCGTCGCCCACATTTTTATCTACCGGAATGCTCTCGCCGGTCAGGGCGGATTCGTTCACTGCGCTGCTGCCCTCCAGGACAATACCGTCCACAGGTATATTTTCACCGGGTCTTACCACAAAGACATCGCCTTTTCGTACCTGGCCGATGGGGACTTCCACTTCCGCGCCGTCCCGCACCAGCACCGCGGTCTTCGGGGCCAGCTTCATCAGGCCCTTCAGGGCGTCTGTGGTCTTGCCCTTGGAATGGGCCTCCAGCATCTTTCCCACGGTAATCAGGGTCAGAATCATGGCCGCGGACTCGAAATAGAACTCATGCATGTAGGCCATGACAGCGTCCATATCCATATGGACCTGGGCTACGGTCATGGCGAACAGCGCATAGGTGCTGTAGCCGAAAGACGCGCCGGAGCCCAATGCTACCAGAGTGTCCATATTGGGCGCGCCGTGAAGCAGGCCCTTGAAGCCGCTGATAAAGAACTTCTGATTAATCACCATGACGATAACGGTCAGAAGAAGCTGGGCCAGTCCCATGGCCACGTGATTGCCCTCCATAAAGCCGGGTACCGGCCAGCCCCACATCATATGGCCCATGGACAGGTACATCAGCGGCGCCAGAAAGATCAGCGACGCGATCAGTCTTCTTCGAATCTTCGGGGTCTCGGTGTCCTTCAGGAAATCATCGTCGGCTGCGGCGGACACTTTCGCGCCGCTGTTCTCCGCGCCTTTTTCCGAAGCGCCGTATCCGGCTGCCTCCACCGCCGCGATAATGACGGACGGCTCCGCAGTACCTTCTACTCCCATGGAGTTGGTCAAAAGGCTGACCGAGCAGGCTGTGACGCCCGGTACTTTATTCACCGCTTTTTCCACGCGGGCGCTGCAGGCTGCACAGCTCATACCCGTTACGTTGTATTGTTTCATAATCTATGCCTCCTCTTTTCTGCCGCCGTTTTCCTGCCTTTTCCGGAAAATGGGTGGACAGACTTTTTTCCATCTTGTCTGTTCCTTACCGCATCAGCTTCTGCAATACGGTTACCAGCTCGTCTATGGTCTCGTCCTTACCTTCCCGGATATCCTCGGCTACGCAGGTGCGGATATGGTTGGCCAGCAGCACTTTATTGAAGCTGTTCAGGGCCGCGTTGACGGCAGACACCTGCACCAGGATATCGGTACAGTAACAGTCGGTCTCCACCATTTTGCGGATGCCCCGGACCTGGCCCTCGATGCGGCTCAGGCGGTTCAGGAGATCCTTGTATTCTTTCTCGGTACGCTCTTTGGTTTTGTGGCTGCAACAGCAGCATTCTTTTTTTTCTGTCTGCATGCTTTCTGTGTTCTTTCCCATGTCTTTTTCCATCTGCTCACTCCTTACTCTTTCCCTGTTTCGCGTTCATTATATACCCCCATGGGGTATTTTGCAAGACCCAATTTTATGTTTTTTCAAATTTATTTTATCAATAAGATTTTGAGCACAAAAAAACAACCGTATCCTTTGATACGATTGCTTTGTCTGCTTCTTATTTTTTAAATCCGCGCGTTCTGCTTTGAACCCTGAAAACAGTACCGTTACCTCTGTAGCCGGCTCGGCTCAGGCGACCTCGCGGCACACAAGAGGTTCTGCTTAGAGCTGCTCCATTCCTGACCTGACTCGATTCACAGATTCCTGTTGCGCAAGACCCAAGCGTCTATGCTGCTTGCAAAGGGCTGCATACTGTCCATAAAGTCCGGGGCAGAACATCACCCCTGCTGTAGCGGATTGCAGGTACAGGGAACCGCTAAATCCCCGGCTGCGCGGAAGCTTTATGACATATTTGGGATCGCCGATCAGACGATCTTTTTCAGTATAGCTTTAATCTTTGACTTTGTCAACCTGCTTCTTCTGTTTCCGGAGCTTTTTGAAAAATTCACTGAGCATGGTGCTGCATTCTTTCTCTAATACGCCCCGTTCCACATTCACCTGATGGTTGAATTCGGACATTTCCAGAAGGTTCAGGATGGAACCGGCGCAGCCTGCTTTCGGGTTCATGGCTCCGATGACTACACGGCCCATCCGGGCCTGGACGATGGCCCCGGCGCACATCTGGCAGGGCTCCAGGGTGATGTACATGGTGCAGTCCTCCAGCCGCCAGTCGCCGGTCTTTTTGCTGGCCTTGCGGATGGCATTCAGCTCCGCATGGGATAAGGTGTTTTTGTCTGTATTTCTTCGATTATAGCCTCTGGCAATGATTTTATCGTTCTGAACGATGACACAGCCGATGGGCACTTCCAGAAGTGCCTCGGCCTTTTTCGCCTGCCGCAGGGCCTCTTTCATGTATTTTTCATCTGCTGTCATGCAGTTTTCTCTCCTTCGCTAAATCTGATTTTCTCGAAACTGCCCTATGCCGGTTCACTCACCGTTTCTCACCGCAGGGTCCGGCACCAGTAGCCGAAGCTGCCGTCTCTGGTCTCCTGACCCTTCATCAGACGGAACTCTTCAAAACCAAACATGGACGCCAGCATCTGTTCACGTTCGTTGTAGACGCCTGGTACCCCCAGGTAGTATCCGATATAGTCCTCAGTCTCACGGCGCAGCAGCAACAAATGCTTATACTGATAGAAGCCGTGGAGCAAAAAGCTGTTGTTGCCAAGCTCCCACTTGTCTCTGGGGACGCGGTTTAAGTCCCGGCTGCCCAGGCGGATGCTGGAGATTACGCCGCCGTTTCGATCCTGATAGCGCATGACCGGGAAATGATTCACCAGATATTCCCATTGTTCTTCCTTAGGGTCGACAGGAGGCTGCTTTTCCGGGCTTTTATAGCTTTCTGGATTTTCCGTTTTCTCGGACGATGTCTCTGCTTTTTCGGTTTTGGATTCCGATTTTTCTGATTCCAGCCCCGGCTCCGGTGCGTCCATCGGAAGATCTGCCGCATAGAGGGCCGTCGCGCGGCGGTCCAGCTCGGTCTGGAGATCAACCGCCAGCGAAGTGGCAGGCGTATTGTCCCTGTTCTGAACTACGATTTTGATATCCGGCTTCGCCTGCTGCCAGGGAATCACCCGTTCCGCTTTATTTTCCAAAGCTCCTGTAGTCTTTTCCTTTTTGACAGGCGGCGCGATCTTCTTTTTCTCTCCCGCCGCCACAAACCGCTCCACATCCACCGGATAATCATCCCACTCTGCGGCATAGATCCGATTGCCGCCTTCTATGTAGATGCCACGGCTCTCCTCCAGGCTGAAGCCGCCCATCAGGCTGTCCGTCTTCGTCACACCGTCCCATTCCAGGGCACCGTTGCGGCTTTCCAGCTCGCCCAGATACTGGCCCTCCAGTCCTTCCTTCTTCTGCTTGAAGGCGTAGACCCGATAGGGCTCCTGATGATGGGTGTAGAATCCCCGCACATGCACCCAGATCCGGCACTCCCCGCCTCTGGCATTTACCTTCACAAAGCCTGTACTCTCGCCCTTTTCGCCCTGCTTATATCCGTAGATATAGGAGACAAACCGCTTATAGTCAGACATAGAATCCCTCCCTTTTTCCTTGTGAAAAGTAGTCTTTTCTACCGTTTGCTAGAATATTCTATGCCTGTCCCGGGAGATTCATGCCTGAAAATCAGCGGTTCTATGCTTCTATCTTTATCATTTTTCTTCTATGCGTTCTTTCTCTTTTCCAGAATGCGGTTGGACAGCTCCGCGAACTGTGCCAATGTCAGCGCCTCGCCGCGCACGCTGGCACTTAAGCCCATCTCCTCCAATACCTCTGTGGTCATTTCCTTCGGGATATGCAGCTCCGGCGCATTACCGAGGCCATTGACCAGGGTCTTTCTGCGCTGGTTGAAGGAGGCGCGGATAATCTGGAACATCAGCTTCTCGTCCTCCGCCTCCACCGGAACCTCCGTATGACGGGTCAGACGGATTACCGCCGAGCCCACCCGGGGTCTTGGCATAAAGCAGTTGGGTGGTACATTGGCTACCAGCTCCGGCTTCGCGTAATACTGTACGGCCAGGGACAACGCGCCATAATCCTTGGAGCCCGGGCCGGTCTTCATCCGATCCGCTACCTCTTTCTGCACCATGATGGTGATACTCTCCACCGGCACATGATTTTCAAATAAGCCCATGATAATCGGCGTCGTAATATAATAGGGCAGATTTGCCACCACCTTGATGGGTTTTCCACCATTCTTCTCCTCCGCAAGCTTACATAAGTCTACCTTCAGCACGTCCTCATGGATAACTGTCACATTATCGTAAGCACTCAGGGTATCCTTCAAAATCGGAATCAACGCATCGTCAATCTCGATGGCCGCCACCTCCCGCGCGGACGCCGCCAGATACTGGGTCAGAGTACCGATGCCCGGGCCGATCTCCACAACGAAATCATCCTCGGTAATCTCCGCGGAGCGAATGATTTTGCTCAGCACATGCTCGTCGATCAGAAAGTTCTGACCGAACTTTTTCTGAAATACGAATTTGTATTTATTTAAAATTTCGATGGTATTCTTTGGGTTTCCCAATGTGGGAACAGGTCTGCTCATATGATTCTCCTCAAATAAACTGTTTCACAAAGTCGATTTTTATCAGCTTTTATTGTATTTTCTATCTGTATTTTAAATCCTGCCTTCAAAATACATTTTCTTCGCGTTCTGATTTGTTACCCGAACTACTTCGTCCGCGTCCACGCCCTTCAGTTCCCCGATGGCCGCCGCCACATAGGGTAGGTTCAGCGACGAATTCCGCTTACCCCGGTTGGGCTCCGGCGCCAGATACGGACAGTCTGTCTCCAAAAGAATCCGGTCAAGGGGCAGCATTTTCACCACCTCTTTCAGCTTCTTCGCGTTCTTAAATGTCACCACGCCGCCGACGCCGATATAATATCCCATCTTCAGATACTCTTCGGCCATCTCCGGCGAATAAGAAAAGCAGTGAATCACGCCGCGAAGCCGCTCATCCTGCGCTTTCTGAATCTCCTCCAGCGTATCCGCAGCCGCCTCCCGGCTGTGTACGATCATGGGAAGGCCTGTCTCCTTCGCAAGCTCCATCTGCGCCCGGAACCATTTCTTCTGCAGCTCATGATTCTCCTTGTCCCAGTAATAATCCAGGCCAATCTCGCCCACCGCCACCGTCTTCGGATTCCGGCACTGCTCCGCCATCCAGGCAAAATTCTCGTCATTCAGCTCGCCCACCTCGTCCGGGTGAACGCCCACCGCCGCGTACATGAACGGATACCGCTCCGCCAGCTTAAGGGTGCTCTTCACCGTCTTCAGGCTCGCGCTCACATTTACAATATATTCGATTCCATCCCTCTGACACTGCTCCAGAATCGCTTCCCGGTCCGCGTCAAAGGCCTCATCGTCATAATGAGCATGACTCTCAAATATCATGTTATATCTCTTTTCTTTCTTTATTTTAATCCTTGTATTTCTTAATCATTGTCCTTCTGATTCCAGCTGGAAAACGGCGCAATCTTCTGAAAGGCCTCATGGGACTTCTCATCCTCCTCCAGCAGATTCAGGAAAATAATATCAAACAGCATCAGGATATATATTTCCCGTGTAATCGTATCGTGGTTTTCCAACAGATTCGTCTTCGGAATCAAGAAGGTCAGATCCGCGTAAGCCGAACACAAGGATCTCTCGTAATTGGAAATCACTACAATATAACTTTCGTTCTGCACGATTCGTCCCAGCGCGTCCGCCAGCATCTGGTGAGCGCCCGACAGGGTAATAACGATAAACAGATCGTCCTTCGTCGCCAGATTTGCGAACAGCTTCAGCGTATCATAGGTGGTAATCACCCTCACATCCAGCCCAAGAAGCATAAATTTATGTCCCGCCATCTCGGCAATATTTTTATTCAGATCCATTCCGGCGATAAAAATCCGTCTGGCCTTCAGCATTTTTTTCCGCAGCAAGTCCACATACTCTGGCTTCGTAAATTTAAAAAGCGTCTCCGTCAGGGTATTGTAATCATGCATCAGGGATGTATAGGAATTCTGATTGATAATTGTGTTCTCCCGCTCCAGCTCGCTTTGCAAAATGTAGCGAAATTCATTCAATCCCGAAAATCCCACTTTTTGTGCAAATCGTATAACACTGGCGTCAGACACTCCAATCTGGGTCGCCAGATCCTGAGCGCTGCAGGAGACAAATTCCTGCATGTTTTCCTTCATATATTGAACGATTTTCCAGTCTGTTTTTGTAAACTGGTTTGACATTCCCTCAATCCGCGACATGACGGAAAAAAGCCCGTTTTTCCGCTCTTTCATCCTTTCTCTGCTCCTTCATTTTTCAAAAAAACACATTTTCTTTTTAGCATATCATAAACACCGCATTTTTTCAAAGTATTCCTGTATTCCCCTTTTATATTTCCTTCTGGATCCATTTTCCATTTTTTTGTAGTAAACTACATTGTTCGTCAATTTATACAAAGTTTTACTACTATATTGAATTTCGTTTTGTAGTGTGCTACAATTCAACTGCAATACAGAAATGGCCATTTCACACTTGTAATACTAAGTAAAGGAGTTACGAAAGTGGATAACAAACCTCAGATTTTACTGCTGACGCATGGTGGTTGGGGCATGTCACTGGTAAAGGGTGTCCGGATGATTCTCGGCGCTGTAGACTTCGTAAGCGAAGTTCCCCTGCTTCCCGAAATGACACTTCCCGAGTACCTAGGAAAGGTCAAAGCAGAAGTGGAAAAACTGCCGGAAGGCTCCATCATTCTCACCGATGTATTCGGCGGAACGACCACCAATGTGGGCGCTAAGCTGGGCCGCGATTTTCATATCAAAGTATATTCCGGTCTGAATGCCCCCATGCTTCTGGAAGCGTGCTCACAAATCACTTTTACCGGCACAGTAAACTGTGACGCAGTACTGCAGTCTGGAAAAGATGCCGTAAAAGATGTTATTGAAGAAGTAGAACAATCACTGAAAAAGGAGAGATAATTATGGCAGACATTGTATTATGCAGAATAGACAGCCGTCTGATTCACGGACAGGTTATGACAAAATGGGTTAATCAGTCTTCCGCCAACAAAATCGTTGTCGTAAGCGACGAACTGGCAGCTGATGAATTCATGCTTCAGATTTATCTGCTTTCCGCTCCCGCAGGAGTTAAGGTAGAGTGCTACGGTATTGAGGATACCATCAAGCATTGGAACGAAGATCAGTTCGGCGCCGGAAAGGTTCTGCTGCTGCTTCCGGATCTCAAATCCATGAAACAGGTCTATGACGGCGGTGTTACCGTTCCGCAGATTCAGGTCGGCGGCCTGGGCGGCGCACCGAACCGCAAGGTTGTGTTCCAGAATATCACACTGGACGATCCGGATGTGGAAACCCTGGAGTACCTGAAGGGCAAGGGAGCTGACATTATCTTCCAGACCATTCCGGAGGATACTCCGATGAAGCTTGACGATATCTTAAAGCGTTACAAATAACTTTTTAACGTTTCAATCACATACGAAGGAGTGTAATTATGAGTGTTTTAGGAATAGCAATTTTTATGGGCTGTTACTACTGGTTCTGCCGTCTGCGTCTGGGCTATACCCTGTCCTCCGCTTTGCTGCAGCCCGTTACCATCGCTGTATTTGTTGGATTAATCACCGGAGAAATGGCACAGTCCATGATGATCGGCGCCGGTCTTCAGCTTGTATACCTGGGCGTTACTTCTACCCCGGGTGGAAATGTACCGAGCGACCCGGCTCTGGCTGGCTGTATCGCCATCCCGCTTGGCGTGGCTGCCGGAATGAATACTGAGACTGCAATTGCTCTGGCTATCCCGTTCGGCGTTCTCGGCGTATTCGTTGACCAGCTGAGAAGAACCACCAACGCTTTCTGGGTACATATGGCTGACAGCTACGCAGAGAAGGCTGATACAAAAGGAATTATGCGTGCAGCATTCCTGTATCCGTCCATCGCAGGCTTCATCATCCGTTTCCCGATCGTATTCATCATTGATTACTTCGGAGTATCCGTAGCTCAGAAGCTTATCGAGATTCTGCCGACCTGGCTGTCTCACTCTTTCGAAATCATGGGCGGTATCCTGCCGGCACTTGGTTTCGCTATCACACTGACTGTTATCGGAAAGAAGAATCTGATTCCGTTCTTCCTTATCGGTTTCTTCGCCGTTATGTATCTTAACCTTGGAACCATGGCAGTTGCTATCTTCGCAACCTGCGCAGCTCTGCTGATGGGTCTGTTCAAAATGAAAGAGGAGGAGGCTTAATTACCATGGAAGAGACAAAGATGACTCAGGAAACTCCCGCAGTTCCCGCTAAGAAACTGACGAAAAAAGATATTACCAAGTCCATGTGGATCTACTATGCCGGTGCAGAGCTCTCCAACTCCTACGAGCGTCTTCAGAGCCTTGTCTTCTGTGCATCCATGACCCCGGTTCTGAAGAAACTGTATGACACTGACGAAGAGCTGAGTGCTGCTCTGAAGAGACATCTGGTATTCTTCAACACAGAGGGTATCCTCGGTGCTATTATCCAGGGTATTGTAATCTCCATGGAGGAGCAGAAGGCCAACGGTGAGAATATCACAGATGACGCTATCACCGGTATTAAGACAGGTCTGATGGGACCTGTTGCAGGTATGGGTGATGCTATTATCTGGGCAGCGGTTATGCCGATTATCTTCTCCATCTTCCTTCCGTTCGCATCCAACGGTTCTGCGTTCGGTGGAATTATGCCGCTGATTCTGTACCCGCTGATCACGATTCTCATTTCCTACTACCTGATTCATCAGGGATACACACTTGGTAAGAAATCCATCGTATCTCTGCTTCACGGCGGACGTATGAAGAATATCATCTTTACCGCAAATGTTATCGGTCTGACCATGATGGGCGCGCTGTCCGCAAGCTACGTTACTCTGTCCACACCGCTGAGCTTCAGCTTCTCCGGTGGAAGCACTGTCGTAGTTCAGGATGTCCTGGATATGGTAGCTCCGGGTCTGCTTCCTCTTGCAGCTGTATTCATTATCTATGCTTACCTGCGCAAAAAGGGACCTCATTACACCAAGATTCTTCTGTCCGTTGTTGTCATCTCCGTTATCACATCCCTACTGGGAATCTTCTAAACGGCGGCCGATACCTGTCGGTACAATAACTTACAGATACAATTACTTTCCAATATAGTTCAAGGAGGTGCCGCAAGATCATAAAACTGATTGAGCGGCATTTTCCTCTTTATTCATGATTTATTGATAGAAACCTATCACAAGGAGACAGAATGACAGTTTATGAAGAAATCGGACTTCCGCGGGTCGTCAACGCCAGTGGCCGCGTGACGGTGCTGGGCGTATCCACCATCAGCGACAAGGTGGCCAAGGCAGCCGTAGCGGGCGGACAGTCCTATGTAGTAGTAGAAGATTTGATGGATAAGGCCGGAGAGATTATCTCTCAGTATACCGGCGGCGAGGACAGCTGCCCAACCGTATGCGCGTCTGCGGCAATTGCCCTTTCTGTAGCAGGAATGATTTCCAAGGGAAAGAAGACAATCATGGATCGTCTGCCGGATTCCACCGGACTGGCCAATGAGATTATTCTTCAGAAGGGTCATGTCATCAATTTTAACGCGCCCATCGAGACCATGCTGCGTCTGGGCGGCGGCGTGCCCGTGGAGGCAGGCTGCGCGACGGAAGTAGTCGTAGAAGATGTGGAAGAGTTAATCAATGAGAAGACGGTTGCGCTGCTCTATGTAAAGAGCCATCACTGCGTACAGAAGGGTATGCTGGATCTGCCGACCATGATCGACATTGCCCATCGTCACAATCTGCCGCTGCTGGTAGACGCGGCTGCAGAAGAGGATTTCCGCAAGTACATCGCCATGGGCGCCGACCTGGTATGCTACAGCGGTGCCAAGGCTCTGGAAGCAACTACATCCGGCTTTGTCACCGGTAAGAAAGAGCTCATTTCCTATATTAAGAAGCAGTATCACGGTGTAGGACGTGCCATGAAGGTGGGAAAAGAGGCCATCATGGGACTGCTGGCAGCTCTGGAGCAGTATGAGAACAAGGACAAAAAAGCTGAAGTAGAAAAGAATGTCAAGATTGTGGACTGGCTGGTGGACGAGATCAACCAGATCCCGAACCTGAAGGCACAGAAGATTCAGGACGAGGCCGGACGGGCGATTTTCCGTGCGCGTGTATTCGTTGACCCGGAGAAGGCCGGCATGACCGCCACAGAACTGGAGGGCAAGCTGAAGGCCGGTACGCCGACTATCCGCTGCCGTACGGAATTTATGAGTCTGGGAAGCCTGGATTTTGACCCGAGACCGTTGGTTGAGGGCGATAAGGAACTGATCGTTGCAAAATTAAAAGAGATTATGGAGGCATAAAAATGGGATTAAATTATTATAATGGCAGAGTATGCTTAAACGTGCTGGGCGGCAGCCTGGAGAACGCAAAGGAGATCTACGAGGCAGCTGAGAAGTATGTGGCTGTAGGCGTTCTGTCCGCAAATTATCCGGATGTACCGAGCGCAGTAGAAGATATGAAGAAGTACATGGACGTGCTGGAGGGCAACCTTTCCGTAGGTCTGGGCGGCGGAAACCCGGCGCAGTGGAGAGCAGTAGCTGAGATCGCAAAGGAAGTAAAGGCAAACCACTTCAACCAGGCGTTCTGCGCTGTAGGCTGGACTAGAGCGAACCTGGGAACTGATGAGATTCATCTGAACTCCATGTGCGCTCCCTGTGGCAAGGTTGGCTACGTGAAGATTTCCACAGGCCCGCTGTCCAAGGAGTGTGCAGAGCCGGCTATCGTTCCGGTAGATACCGCTATCGCCATGATCAAGGAGATGGGCGGAAACTCCATCAAGTACTTCCCCATGGGCGGACTGAAGTGCAAGGATGAGATGAAGGCTGTAGCTGAGGCTTGTGCAAGAAACCACTTCATCATGGAGCCGACCGGCGGTATCGACCTGGATAACTTCCGCGAGATCATGGAGATCGTTCTGAACGCCGGCGTAGAGAAGGTGATTCCGCACGTATACTCCTCTATCATCGACAAGGCTACCGGCAACACCCGCATCGAGGATGTGAAGAAGCTGCTGGCGATCGTAAAAGAGCTGGTATAAGTTCGGATACCGGTTTTAAAAAACTCGAGGATGCTGCATAACTTTTGTTATCTGCAGCATCCTCATAATTTTATCTTTTCTATTCTTTTATCTTTTGTATGATTCATGTGTCTTTCCCTCTGTATTCTACAGAGTCAAATCTTCTACGTTTACTCCCATAGAAGCAAGCATGGCCATCAGTGTTTTGATTTGATAATCCAATTCCTCGTTTACAGTTTCTCCATTCGCTTTTTTGATACGCTGTAAACTCGTATATCTGTCAATCGTAACAGTGACCAATTCTTTATCACTCATTTCTTCCACTCTTTCCACCGCCTTTCTGCCCCTTCAGTATAGCGGATTTATGTATTATTTACAAGCTTCTTTTACCCTTCCACCACATACCGGATATCCGCGAATCCTACGGAATCGCCCGGTCGCAGACGGGCTTTTTCGTTAACGCCCAGGCGGCCTCCGTTCAGAAAGGTGCCATTAGTGGAATTTAAGTCAGTCAGATAGTAGCAGTCCTCTTCCCGGGAGATTTTGGCATGGATGCGGGAGATACCACGGGCTTTCAGCCAGCCGTCCACGGCGTCTTTTTTCTTGCCTATCATAAAGCTCTCTTTACCGACGCGGAGATCCGGATAAGCTGCGCTCTCGCTTCGTAGAAAGAGTCCCGGTTCCCGGACGCCTGCAAGGCAGGCTGTTCCACCGGATGAAGCGTCCACCCACTCCGGGAAGTTTTCCGCCAGACGGTTTTCCCGCGCTCCCTCCCAGGCACCGGAGCTGTCTGCCGTCCCATCGGCTCCGAATTTTTCATAGGAAAATACCGATTTTCCTTCTTCATTTTCCTGATTTCCCGCCGCCTCCGCACTCACACTCCGAGCACCGCCTGCTTCCGCGTTCCCCCACTCTTCCAAAAGCTTGCGAATCGAAGGGTTCTCCTCTCCTGCCATTCGGTAAAACTCATATCCAAGCGTTACTGCGCCGGAATCCTGCCGGTCCAGATGATCCAGCAGATACTCTGCCAACCCCAAAAGCTGACTACCCAGCTCTTGCTTCTCAAAAGGATAAAAACATACCCAAATCTTCCATTCATCCGGATCCAGATAGATAAAATCCGGCTGCAGCAAAATCCGTTCTCCATCCAGCAGATATTCCTCGCAGGTCTGCGCCGCCTGCTCAAGCCCCTCCAGCAGTCTTATCATCTCCGTAAGGCTCAATCGCTTCCGTTCCAGCACCAGTCTCAGATTCTGTCTGGATGTAATCTCATAGTAAAAAAACGCTTTTTTGTCAACCCTGGTCATCCGGCACTCCAGAAACCCCGGAATCCGATTTTTCAGAAGCATATTTACCTGATAATTCTCCTGAAATTCCTTTTCTTCCAGAACCAGATAATTGTGATCCAGTTCCCTTCTGTAACTAACCTCCATTTCTTCACACCTTTCCTGCCAGTTCCTTTAAAAGTCTGGTTTTTCGAAGAAGGTTGACCGGATTTTTCCGTCCGGATTTTTCCTGCTCCTTCGTTTGCAGTCCGCCCAGAACCGGACTGCTTCCCGCATAAGCCACGGTTACCTGTTCAGCCGTCACCTTCACCGTTATGTCAGTTACCTTCAGAAGATAAAGACGATCCTCTACAAGAGCGGACGCCTCTGTGGAAAGCCAGCTTTCCAGATGTGCTTCCGTTTCATATTTCCGCGCCGCTCCTTTGCCTGCCAGTTCCGAGGCGCAGGCAGAAAGTACACTCCGATCATGCCAGAACAGCCCCAGGCACAGCATCACGAAAATAATCCACATCAAAAACGGCA
Organism: Laedolimicola intestinihominis; assembly: GCF_040096155.1. Lineage (NCBI taxonomy): Bacteria > Bacillati > Bacillota > Clostridia > Lachnospirales > Lachnospiraceae > Laedolimicola > Laedolimicola intestinihominis. The sequence continues at coordinate 46,655 of NZ_JBBMFE010000017.1, forward strand.
TCAGAATCGAGGCTTCCACCGTAAAACTTCCTCTTTTCCACCCTGCACTCATAGAAACATCCTCCAGAACTGCGCCAGACACAGAAACGGCGCAAACGGAAACGAATCTTTCCAATGTACCTTACCCAGAAGCAGTCCGATTCCAAGCGCTGCCGCACAGATTAGCGCTCCTGTCAGTAACAGTTCAAAATTCCCCGACGCGCCAAGGAACACGCCTGTGGCGCACAAAAGCCAGCCGTCTCCCATCCCGATGGCTCCCTTCGTAAGAAAAGACAGGATCACCATCACGACTCCTATTCCCAGTCCACCCAGTATTTCAACCGCAGACAGCTCCCGAAATCGAACATTTACTGCCAGTCCCACAACCATTGAAAGCAGGATCACCGGGATACAGACTTCCCGCCGCTTAAAGTCCCATATACCGTTCACCAGCAACAGCATCGCCACATAATATTCCTTCCACATTTTTTAACCTCCGCATACGGAACAGGGCGGCAGCATCGTTTCTGAACGCGGAATTGTATGAATTCCGCGTACCATCGCCGAACAGTTCAGGCTCTGATGATACCGCGTGCCGTCGTCTGTCAGAAACACAGGATCCGCTCCTTCCTTCCAGCATTTTTCACAGGGATAATACTTTCCGCCGGATTCATTTCTCAGATCCGCCACTTCCGAAAGTCCGCTCTGTCGGATAGACAGCTTCAGATAGCGGCAGCTCAGTTCCCGATGGTAGACAGTCCCGTAATCCGTTACATATACCACTTCTTCTTTCTCACTATTCGACGACCGTTCCCGTCCGCCAAAGCCTGTCCAGCCCCGTACTACCCGTTTCTGCCGAATCCGAACCGGATGAAACCATGAAATTCCCGGCGGGAATACAGCCTGTCCGGAGATTTCCAGAGTAATCAGGGACTTTTCCGGATCCCAACTGCTTCCAAGCAGAGATAGTCCATCCGCTCCGTCCTTTAAGACAGCAGCCGCCACTTTCCCGGAGAGAGCTGCCTTTACCTCCTGTTTTCCATATAGTATAACCGCTGCAGTCGATCCCATGCCTCCGGCTGTGTCCGAATATTCCGCCAGCACTGCCAAATCCTTTCCCGCATCCGTCAGACTTCCTCCCGTCTCTATCTTCAGCTGCGTCAGAACCAGAAGATAAAGAAACGCCGTCACAGCCAGCAGAAAAATCGGAAAAACCAGAGCCGCTTCCACGGTCATGCTGCCCTTATTCCGGAAGATGCACCGGGATGTTCTTCCGCGCTCAGAGTAAGAAACAGATTTGTCAGAATTTACAAGAATAACAGTTCCACCGTCGTCCACTGCCTGGAGAGCTTTGAATTTAATCAGACATATCTCTGTACGAAAGAACATCCCGGTACACCTCCCTTTTCCCTCTGTTACCATTCATAGCAAAATTGGCGCTCTGCCGTATACTCCTGCCCTTTCATGCATATGGTCCGCAGCCGAAAGGAGTCAATACACTGATCCACATAAAACCACTGACCGCCGGATGCTTCCCGCACCGCGCCCTCGATCACATCGAGACTTCGCATACTTTTCTTTTCCCGCCCGGTCAACGTCAGTAAGATTCCAAGATAATCCCGGTACAGCAGTCCGTCCGCATCCTCGTTATCGTCCATTCCGGATAAATCACCCAGCTCCAATGCGTTACTCAGAGATATTTTCCAGGTCGATGCATCTTTCCGGAATGCTACCCGCTTTCCGTTCAGCAACAGTCTCAGATCCAGAACACTTTCCGCAAAAGCCCACGTCAGAAGCAGCATCTGCTTTACCGCCTCTACCAGCCCCGGTATCAGTGTCGCTCCTACCAGCAGCGTAGCCATAGCGGTACATTCCGCCACCTTTGCGGAATCTGTAAGCAGATACGCATAGTTCATTCCTTCCCGGATAGCCAATAACCTTCCACATACCGCTTCCAGATTGGCAATATCCGAATCCCGGCCTGCAATAAGATATTCCAGCTGATAATCAAGCCACGGCCCACCCTCCTTTTCTCCTGTAAGGCAAGCTGCCGCATTTCCAAAATGTTCCAGCAGATACGCCAGAAACCAGGCGTCATTCAAGACTCCATATGCGTTTTTTCCTCTTGCACCGGAGCCCGTAAGCAGCGTCCGGTCTGATGGAACCCCGGCCAGCTCCGCGCGTTTCCCGGATACGCTTCCCGGATCTTTAAGAATCAGATGCAGGATACTTCCCCCCTTTAACCGTTCTGTCTGCTCCGCCGGATTTGGCGTACCTTCCTCTTCCTCTTCTTCCCGGCGTCGGCTGAGTTCTTCCAGATTCCTGCTTTCCCTGTCATCCGCTTCCCGGTAGTTTTCCTCCTGCTCGGCAGCCTGCCGTACGTATTCCGCATACTCCTGAAAGCTTTCCAGAATAGATGCTCCCCTCTTTGCCTTCATTACAGACACCGCCTGCTCATAATACGCCTCTCCGCGTCCATCAGTGGCCCTTGCATAATCCCAGGTTTCAAGAGCCTTCACCTTTCCCGGCTTCAAATTCAGATTCAGGAATTCCTCTGCCCGCTGCTCCAGATACTCCGTCTTCTCCGCTCCGCCCCCATAGCTCAGATCCAGATAAAACAGTTCATACCTCTTCCAAAGCTCCCTGTGATATTCCGAAAGCACTGAATACTCACTGAGTTCCAGCGCCTCCTCCATCTGGCTTCGAAACAGGGCATTTTCCGCAGACTGAAACAGAGCCTGAAAGAAAAACAGCAGTACGGACAGCATCAGACTCAGAAAAACGGTAATTTCTCCCCGTTTTTTCATCTCTTTTTATACCAGACGGCTTTGTTTTGTGATCTTGTCAAAAATCTCATTTACCAGGGAAGTCAGCTTACTCTTAAAAATCAGTACCAGCGCAATCAAAACCACCAGAATCAATATCATTTCCACCGTTCCGATTCCTCTCTGATCCTCCCACAGATTTTTCCATCCCTGTTTTAATCTCATCATTTTACTTTCCTCCTTTTACATCTGCATCGACATTCCCGCAGGCACAAGCACAAGAAGCATCACCACCGCCAGCGTCAACACCATGGGAAAAAGTAACCTGGTGGCCGCCTTTTCACCCTGCTCACGCGCCAGCTCTTTCCGCTGTTCAAAGGCTTCTGCCACCTCTTCTCTTAACAGACCGCTTAACCCTCTGTTTCCTTTCTTCAAATTTTGTTCCAGCAGTGCGGCCAGCTTCAGGTAACAGGGCAGCCGACAACGAAGTCCGAAATTCTCGTACGCCCTTCCTTCCGAAACGCCATTCTGCATCTCCCGGCAGGCCAGCGCCATTTCCTCATACACATACCGCCGCGGTCCTCCCGCTTCCCGTTTTTTTTGATAATCTGCCACCATCGTCTCCCAGGCCATCCGGAGTGCGCTTCCGGCTCCCAGGAGCAACACCAGCTTACTCACCACCTGTGCGTAATCCCGGCGAAGCTCCAGTTCCCGTTCCTGCACCAGCTTTTTAAGCTCCTGATCCTTCGCCGTATATACCAGAATCAGACTGATCACTGTCAGAATGGGAATTACTGCCACGGAGGAGCTTTTCTTTTCCTTCCAGTTCAGATTTATTCCATCCACATTTTCCGGCAACTCTTTCCGATTCTCCAGACGGCTCTTCTCCTGAAAGCTCTGAATCGTCTGAGAGAGTACCTCCGTCCACTGCCGGGCCGGGCTCAGTATCTCAGGGAGTACCCGAACATTTGCCTCGTAGATGCTTTCCTGATCTTCGCATCGCAGGCGGCCTCTTAAGCTTACAATCGTACCCTCCTCTGTTACCTTCTCCTTGCGGATACTCCCGTCCAGATTCAGCACTTCATAGGAGTCCAGCTCCCAGTCCACGGTGACTGGCGTACCTTCGATTTCCCGAATCAGATTCAAATCCGTCCGCACCTCCTGCAGGGAACTGTTCGCTCCGATAATATAGTTTTCCATGCGGGCTGTTTCTTCCGCCAGCAGTTCCTTCACCTGCTCTTTTGTCAGCCCCTGGGGTTCTACCTCTACCACAATGGCTTCCCTGTCTTTTCCGGATTCCTTATCGGGTACTGCCCAGATTTCCCGGGTATACGTTTTTTCCTTACGCGGAAGAAAGTGTCCTTCTTCCATAAGCATACTGCTGCGTTCATTTACCCAGAACGCCGCCGTCAGAACTGCGCCGGCTCCCAAAATCAGTATAAGAAGCTTCAGCTTCTCTCCATAAAACGCCTCCAATCTGCCCTCTACATTTTTCTCCGCATGTAATATCCGAAAATTTTCCGCCACGTTTTCTTTTCCGGGATACCCATTTCCGGCTTTTCCAAGCAGCCTTCGGTTAAGCTTTTCTAACAGCTTCATGCTACACCTCGATTTCCAGCATTCTCCTTCCCAGATACCAGGCGCCCAGATACAGAAGCAGGCAGCCTGTCATCACGCATACTCCAACGATATTTCCATACACCGGATCCATAAATCCCGGACATCCTATCCGCAGGTACAACACAATCACAAAGGGAATTCCATTCATAATCTTCTGCTCGTAGCGCCTGGACGCCAATGTCGCCGCAATCGCCCGTTCTGTTTCCACTGTCTGCGCTATGGTTCTGGCCGTATCTTCCATAATTTCGATAAGATCGCCACCACTTCGCTTCCCCATCGTAAAGATTTCCGCAAAGGTTTCTGCTTCCGGAATTCCGCTTCGCTCCGCGAAATCCCGCATGGCTTCCTCCAGCGTCTGATTTGAATCTATCCGCCGCTGCATAGCTGCCAGCTCCTGCACCATATCCGCATTTTCCTCATAAATCATTCGCAGATCCCGCCCGGTTTCCCGAACTGCATTTTCTACAGAATATCCTGCTGCCAGAGCCGCCGCCATTCCCTGCACCGCGTCCTTAAACTGAAGCTTTAAGGCCGCCTTTCTCCGCTCCGACAGCTTTTTCCTCTTCTCCCGAAAATACCAGAAAGCTACCGGAATTCCCAAAATCAGCGCCACCGGAGAATTATAGAAGCAGAACGCAATCACCATGCTAAGCCCCGCCGCTTCCAGTCCATAGCGAATATATTCTTCTCTGCGAAAATAATATCTGCGGTAATCCATCTGTTTTCTCCTATTCTTCTCTTATTCCCGCTGCCCGAAGCTTCTCCGTATGCAAAAGTTCTTCTGTACGCCTGAGTTGTCCCGCCACCTTTTCTGCTTTTTCGTGCCCCGGCTCCTCCTCAAAGTGAAACAGAGATCGCAGGCAGATCTCTCCCTGCTCCATTCCGGTAAGCTCCACAATTTCCAACACCTTTCGACTGCCGTCCCTGAGACGCCCCAGATGCACGATCAGGTCCACTCCTGACGCAATCTGACGCCGTACTGCCGTAAGCGGCAGATCCATTCCCATCAGCACCATGGTCTCCAGCCTAGACAACATATCCGTCGGACTGTTGGCATGTCCGGTGCTTAAGGAACCGTCATGCCCCGTATTCATGGCCTGCAGCATATCGATAGCCTCTGCCCCGCGGATCTCACCGACGATGATCCGATCGGGGCGCATTCGTAAGGATGTTTTGATCAAATCCCGGATGGTAATCTCACGTTCACCCTCTAGATTGGCATTTCTGGCCTCCAGTATCACCAGATTCTCCACCCGGTCAAGCTGTAATTCCGCATTATCCTCTATCGTAATAATCCGCTCATCTGCCGGGATAAACTCTGACAGAGCATTCAACACGGTGGTTTTTCCGGACCCGGTTCCGCCGCTTACAAAGATGTTATACCCGGCTTTTACTACCTTCCGCAAAAATGCTGCGGCTTCCTCACTGATGGAGCCCCATTCCAGAAGCTGCCGCATCCGTACCGGTTCTTTCGGAAAACGGCGGATCGTTATCACCGGACCGTTCAGCGCCACCGGATCCAGCACAATATTGACACGGGATCCATCTGCCAATCGGGCGTCCGCAATGGGACTTGCCTTGGATACGCTCCGGTTGCAGAAGCTCACAATCTGCTGTACCACGTCTTCCAGCTTTTCTTTGGATGAAAAACTTTTTTCCCACCGGGTCAGCCTTCCGCCACGCTCCACAAAGATATTTTCCGGTCCATTTACCATAATCTCTGTCACTTCCGGATCTTCAATCAGTTCCTGAAGCATGTCCAGACGCCGCATGGAGTTAAACAGTTCTTTTTGCAGCCGCAGCCTCTCTTCCAGCATCAGATACCCTTCCCGGCTCTTCTGCATAATCTCTTCGTCAATCAGCGCCTGTACTTCCCCGTCTGACAGTTCCCGCGACAGATCCAGACGTCCCTGCACACGACCTCGAAGCTCCCGGGTCAGTTCCTCCCTGTTTCTCTTCACGGCTCGCACCACCTTTTTCCTTCGGACTTCACCAGTAATTCCAGTCCGTCATAGGCGGACAGCTCAAGCTTCTGCGTCCGTTCCAGTATCTGCTCCAGCTCAAGCAGCTTCAACGTCTCTTCATACTGCTTCATTTTCGCCTTCGCGGTCTCATCCGGCTCCACAGGCGTATAGATCCCGCTGCACGCATCCAGCAGTTCATACCAGCCGTCCACGGCTTCACTTAAATCCAGAATCACCACCTCATAGCGGCTCTCCTTTTCAAGCAGTTCCAAAAGCTGCTTCCAGTCCTCCCGTTTCACAGTTTCATATTCCACAGGAGAACGTAAGGGCGGTATATAATCCATTTCCCCCATGGAACGAATCATCCCCTCCAGCTTCCAACCAAAGGCTGACTTTCCCTGTTTCAGAAAATACAGAAGCTCCGATAAAGTCCAGCCCCCATCCACAGGATACAATTCCGCAAATCCCGAATATTCCTCCAGATTCAGGTACAGCGTCCGTCTCTTCTTCGCAATCTCCTTCCCCAGAGCCAGGGCAAATCCCGTCTTACCGGTTCTCCCCACGGGCGAATAAACGGCAATTCGCTTCATCCCTTCTGTACGAAGCATGACGCCCGGAACCACCGCTGCCTGTTCCGCATAGAAATCCATGGCCTGCCTTAAGATCTGCGGACAGGACTGGTACTTGTAGATTCTCGGATATTCTGTCTGGGGCCCGGTCTGATACTCTTCCCCCGATAACAGAATGACAGTTCCATATTCTTTTTTCTTTGGCAGCTCCGCCGCTATCTCCTCTGACAGAAGCAACAGATCCACCGGATGTTCTTTCGTATATGCGGAAAGCTCCCCGCTGTCGGTAAACCCATGGACTGCCAGCAATGAAGCCGGGCGTCGGTTCACATACTCCGTAAACCGCTGCACATACTCCCTTTCCCTGCTGCAGACCGCCATCTGCCTTCCTCTCATCGTCTACATCCCTGAGCACAGCAACAGCCCGGTCATCATACTGAGCCACAGCTCCAATCCCAGAAATACCGCCGCCATAAGGAATGGCTCAGGCCTCTTTCTCTCGTTTTCCCCTTTTTCACGCAATATGTCTCCTTGTCCTCCTTCCACCCCTTGTCCACTCAGGAATTATGGTCTGACACAAACCAAGACAGTACCGGCTCACGTTCTGCCGGTCTTTTGTAAGAATTCTGATCGATCGAACCGCCATCTCTGACGGTAGCTAAAGTATAGCCCGTGCTCTTCTGTTTGTCTATTGTAAATGGTTCACAAAATTCCGAAGGCCGCGATTCCGTAAAGCAGCCCAATCCCGCTGATTCCAAGGGTTCCTGCCGTACAAATGGTCAATGGATTTAACCCCACAAAAACGGAAACATTCTGGGATAGAAGGATAGCGTTGATAACCTGAATACCGATAGCGCCAAACACGGCGCGGAGAAGAAAGTTGATGATTTTCATGGTAATTCCCCGGCTTTCCATTTTTTACTACATAATTATTTTCGTTTTCTTTAAAATATGCTATGATACAGACAGGAGGACGAATGCATGGCAAATAACAACAAACGCCCCTCATCAAAAAAACAGGCTCTGGAAAATTATCTGATTTCCGAGATTGAAAAAGGGAACCTGAAGATAGGCGATCAGATTCCCTCCGAAGCAGAGCTTGTGGAAATGTTTCATTTTGGCCGCCAGACGGTTCACAATACGCTTGCCGAGCTGGCCGTAAGAGGTATTATCGAACGAATTCCGGGAAAGGGTTCTTTCGTTTCTTCCCGCCCGGTTAACCGAAATATTCAGGAAAAACTCAGCTTTACAGAGGATATGCTCAGTATCGGCATGGTACCCGGCAGCACCCTTCTGGAATTCCGGGTCATCACCGCCAAGGAGATCCCCGCCATTTCCAGGGAACTGCAGCTGCAGCCGGAGGACACGCTGTATCTGATTGCCCGTCTCCGCACCGGAAATGGCACGCCTATCGCGCTTCAGTACAGCTATATCGCTACCCGCTATCTTCCCAATCCGGATCTGAATGCGCTGGTCACTTCGCTGGACGCTTACATCAAAAAAAGCGGCTATGACGTTCACGGCTTCGCCACCCGCCTGCGGGCTGTGGAGGGCACTGATGAACAGATTCGTGTTCTGCAGTCCACCAGCCGCGCCCTGCTGAACAGTATTTCCGTTCGCTATCTGGATAAGAATCAGCCCTTTTATTACACCTCATCCTTCTATCGTTCGGAGCTGTACGAATACACCTTTTCTTCTTTTGCTCAATAGTTATGTCACCCAAAAGAGCCGTCCGGATCACCCCGAACGGCTCTTTTTATGAAAATGCCCGATTTTAAAAGGAAAAGATCACGCCCGCTGCCGCGGAACCCACGATAAACACGATGGGATGCACCTTGGGGTATTTCTGGCGGAATCCCATCAGTACCAGCAAAAGAAGGATACATTTCCAGTTCCACAGCCTTCCGATATCCCACTGGGCCAATGCGTCCGCATGGAGCAGTGTACTGACAAAGAGACTCAGACACGCGGCCGAAATAAAAGCGACCACAGCCGGTTTCAGTCCCGCGAAAATCATTTTCACAAGCTTCGCGTCCTTGAATTTCTGAAAATAATTCGCGATGATACAAATCACAATGATGCTGGGGGCAACCAGGCTTAAGGTGGCCAGAAGCGCGCCGCCTACCTGCTTCAGGGCATACCCCACATAAGTGGCCATATTGATGCCGATAGGACCGGGCGTCGATTCCGACACCGCAATCATAACCGACAGATCCTCCATGGTAAACCAGCCGTAATGCCTTCCCATTTCCTCTAGGAACGGAATCGTGGCCAGTCCGCCGCCCACTGCAAATAAGCCCGTTTTAAAAAATTCAAACATAATCCGCAAGATTTCAGTCATACTTCATCCACCCCGCTTTGCTCAAAATCACTCCGAGAACACCGGATAAAATCACCAGATATACGGTGGACAGATCTGTAAAAAGCGACAGAAGAAAGGCCAGCGCAAACACACAGAACGCCGCAATATTCTTTACACTTTTCTTCCAGAGTCCCGCGATGGCGTAAATCATCAGCATACAAACCGCCACATTGATCCCCTTCAGCGCATGCTGAACGACAGCCAGCTCCGCGAAATTGCTCACCAGAGACGCAATCAGGGTAATGATCACCAGCGACGGGCTCACCACGCCCAGGGTCGCCACAATTCCCCCTATGACGCCTTTCTGATAATAGCCCACAAAGGTCGCCGTATTCACCGCAATGATTCCCGGCGTACACTGCCCGATGGCATAATAATCCATAATTTCTTCTTCCGTAGCCCAGTGATATTTCTCGATGGCTTCCCGCTCAATCATGGGAAGCATGGCGTATCCTCCGCCAAAGGTGAAAAGTCCCATCTTAAACCAGGCTGTATAAAGCTGCCATAATAACTTCATTTTTCTCTCCCATTTAATATCCGACGCAGCTTCCGTCCGTCCTGGATTCCGTTGCGCCCACATAAACGCCATTTTCCATGCGCAGGATCATCTCTGCCCGTCCAAAGGAAAAGCAGTTTTTCGCTACATCGATCTCATGTTCCATTTCTTCCAGTTTTTCCCTTTGCTCCTGTGGAAAATCAGGCTCCACCATGAAATGGCGTCCCTCCTTCCACTGCCATCTCGGAGCGTCCAGACACATCTGCGGATTCAGGTGAAAATCTATCAGATTCATCATGACCTGTACATGTCCCTGGGGCTGCATATAGCCGCCCATGACGCCAAAGGGTCCCACTGCTTTTCCGTCCTTTGTCAGGAAACCGGGAATGATCGTATGGTAACTCTTTCTGCCGGGCAGCAGCGCATTGATATCTCCCGGATGCAGGGAAAAATCATAGCCCCGGTTCTGAAGCGCGATTCCATAATCCTCCACCACAATTCCACTTCCAAAGTCCACGTAATTACTCTGGATATAGGATACCATATTGCCTTCCCCGTCCGCTGTACACAGATAGACGGTTCCACTCTTCGGCGGCATGACCGTACCCGGATCCCGGGCCTCTTCCCCGATTTCCGCAGCCCGTTTCTTTCCATACTCTTCCGTCAGGAAATAATGATAATCCGTTTTCATATCCCGGGGATCCGTAACAGTCGCCATCGCATCCGCAAACGCCATTTTCATCGCCTCAAACTGCAGATGGCTGGTCCTCGTCTCATCCCGCTCTGTAAAGGTGAAATTCTTCAGAATGTTCAGCGCCATCAATGCCACGATACCCTGGCCGTTCGGCGGAATTTCCCACACCTCATAACCCCGGTAGGACACGTGAATGGGATCTACCCATTCCACCTGGTATTTTTCCAGATCCTTCTTCCGCAGGAAGCCGCCGTCGCGAATACTCTGTTTCTCTATCTGATCCGCGATTTCCCCGTGATAAAACGCATCCGCGCCGGTCTCCCCTATCAGCCTCAGGGACCGGGCCAGATCCTGGAATTTCACAAGCTCTCCAAACCCATAGGGTTCGCCGTCTTTGGTAAATACCCGATACCACTCCTGAAAGGCCGGGTCCGTGCCAAATTCCTTTTTATCGCCTCTCACGTATTTATCCCATAAAAAGGAAACTGCCGCGGAAACCGGAAATCCGTTTTCTGCATATTCTATGGCCGGCTTCAATACCTCTGACAGAGGAAGTCTGCCAAACCTCTCAGACAGCTCCGCCCAGGCCTTCGGTTCCCCGGGTACCGTCACCGGAATCCAGCCCCGCTTAGGCATTTTTTCATATCCAAGCTCCCGGACCTTTTCCACGGAGATGTCCTCCGGACTGCAGCCAGACGCGTTCAGGCCGTACATCCTGTCCTTCATCCAGACAATTGCGAAAGCGTCTCCGCCCACTCCATTGCTTACCGGCTCCACCACGCAGAGAACCGCCGCCGTCGCTATGGCCGCGTCCACCGCGTTTCCACCTTTTTTCAGAATTTCTGTTCCTGCGGAGGAAGCCAGTGCGCTGCTGCTGCAAACCATGCCGTTTCTGGCAGCTACACTGTATCTGCTCATCTGATATGGTTGATATAATGCATCAAATTTCATATCTTCTTTCTTCCTTTCCCAGAATTCTTTCTCCGGAATTTATATCCATCAAATTTTTTCGAGAATTTCGTTAAAATCCACACCGGACTGATCCGGCACTGCCTGTCCATACATTTTGATGCCCTTTGCCGAAATTGCTTTCAAAAATGAAATTTCACTGTCGCTTGCGTATACATAATTCAGCAGCTTCGTTTTGCCTCCCACGGAGCGCATATTTCCGATATTAACTTCGCTGATTTCAAAGCCCTTTTCCACCAGCTTTAAAAGGGTCTCCGGACCCTTGACCAGAAGCATGATCTTTTTTTTCTCCAGTGTTCCGTCTTTTACCTTCTGCTCCGCTTCGTCCGCGGTTAAAATAAAGGATTTTACTCCCGGCGGAGTCGCCATTTTCAGCAGTGAACACTGAAACTTATCTTTTGCCACCACGTCGTCCACGGCCAAAATGGTGTCTATTCCTTTCGCTCTGCTCCATCCTAAGGCCACCTGACCGTGAATCAGCCGATCATCTATCCGAACCAGTTTAAATTTCATATGTTTTCCCGCCTTTCTATCCGGCAGACGCAGCCCTCCCGGACACGCGCCTGCCAGCTCCCAGTTTACTTATGCCAGGATACCAAAGAAGCCCAGCACAAAGCCTACGATAATCATTGCAACCATTACCCAGAGCGTACTCTTGCCTTTTCGTAACAGCCCGAACACACCCAATGTGCAGCACAGCGGCAGCAGCTTCGGAATGATGCTGTCCAGAGTCGACTGGAGCGCCACGCTGGCGTCGCCTGTCACATAGGTCAGCGGAGTCGATATATTCAGCCAGGTGGCCGTCAGGCCGCCTACTACCAGAAGTCCCAGAATGGTCGCTGCTTCCATCCAGGCTTTGATCCGGAAGCCTTCCATCTTTTCCATGAACTGGTCCGCGAAATTATAACCTACCTTCACGCCCCAGTACTGTACGCCAAAATGAATCGCGTTCATGACAATTACGAAAATCAGCGGGGCAATTCCATTGCCGGAGAGCGCCAGCGCCGCGCATACGCCTGCCACGATGGGCCGCAGAGTTCCCCAAAACAGAGAGTCACCGATACCGGCTGTGGGACCCATCAGGGCGCCCTTGATGGCCGTGATGTTCTCCTCCGGCACATCCTCTCCGTTCGCTTTCCGCTCCTCCATGGAGGCTACGATTCCGAAAATGGGGCCGCATGTCCAGGGATGAGAATTGAAATATCCCAGATGTCTCTTGTAGGCCTCGATCCGCTCTTCCTTCTTCTCATACAGCTTATTGATAATCGGTATCATCGCCCATTCAAAGCCCATGGCCTGCATACGCTCGAAGTTGAACGCGGACTGCACGGCATTGGAACGGATAAATAACTGCTTCAGATCTTTTTTCGTCAAAGTTTTCTCTGCCATATTAAGCCTCCTCTCTGTTGATCTTTCCAAAGGCATACAAAGCTGCGTAAGCGATTCCGATAAACGCGATTCCCATTACGCCGAAGCTCGGGATATACGCCGCAATCGCAAAGCCGATGAAAAAGTACGGAAGGAAATTTTTGGTACTCAGATTGCTCAGCAGTAAGCCGAAGCCCAATGCCGGAAGCAGATTGCCAACTGCCTTGATTCCGCTCATGACGCTGGCCGGAATCACATCCATCAGCTGCGTCACATACTCCGCGCCCAGCCACAGCGCCAGCAGAGTCGGAATGAAATAAGCCAAGAAATGAAACAGGTTTCCGATATGTACCATCATGCAGATACCCTTCCAGTTGCCTTCCTCCGCGTACTTATCCGCAAAATGTACGGTAAACGCGCAGAAAGTTTTCGCAAAGGTCTCGAAGGTGCTGGCCACGACCGCCACCGGCACTGCCACCAGCATGGCGCCCTCCAGTCCGGTTCCGGAGCTGATGGCAATCGCCGTTCCAAGCGCGCTTCCGATCGCCACGTTCGACGGTACGCTTCCGCCGATGGCCTGCGCGCCCATAAATACCAGCTCCAATGACGCTCCGACTTCCAGGCCAGTCTTAAAATCACCCAGAACCAGGCCGATGACCGGTCCCAGAACCAGCGGTCTCTCCAACTGACAGTCACCGCAAAATCTTCTTTGAAGATACGCAAGACCTGTTATCAAGCTGACGATAAAAATACTTAAAAAGCTCATACAATACCCCCTTAAAATAGATTTCCACTCCGAAAGAGAATCACCACGGGCCCTGTCAGCAATTTCTCTTTTGTATTTATATCCATACAATATCACACCTCGTTTTAAATGTCCATACATTTTTAAATTATATGTATATATAATTCAATAAATTTTATTTATTTTTAACATTCTTTAGAATTAATACGGATTTACCGCGCCTGTCCTCTTCTTTTTTCCGTATATTTCCTGTTTCATCGGTCTATACTCCTACTATAGATAATTTATTTTCCAGATACGGGGGATTTTATGGGATTATTCAAAAAAGATGAGCCGCTGGAGGAATACGAACGCTTCTCGGCCCGGCGGCAGCTGATGGAAGATTTGACGCTTACAAAAAACGCGCTGGACACAGCCTACGCGAATTTCGAGACGGTGGTTGATCCGGATCTGATCGACTGCTATACTTATGAGATTTATTCGGTGCAGAAACGGTATAAGTTTCTGCTGGAACAGGTGCGGAAGATGGATTTACAGAATATCACATGACAAAACGGGGCTGTTACAAAATATCAGCAGTATTGATATGCTCCCTTCTAGGTAGACAAGTGAAATAATAAAAACTTGTCTACCTAGAAGGGAGCATATTTTATGTCTAAAAGAAAAGTATCTGTTGAGGATAAGATATATGCTGTAAATCTATATCTGGATGGAAAAGAAAGCCAACAACGAATTGCCCATATGTTTGATGTAAGTCTCACATCTATTCAACAATGGATTCGAAACTATGAATCTATGGGAGCAAATGCATTCACATTGAAAGGAAATAAAAAATATTCCAAAGAATTGAAGCAGCAAGCAGTCTTAGATTATTTAGCAGGCTATCATGGTATTGATGTAAACGATAAACGTGTGCTACGCATTTGCCGTAAACTTAATATAAAATCAACTATCAAGTATTCTAACAACGGGTACACAAGACAGGCTGCAAACCCTCAGTATATAGCTGAAAACATACTTAATCGCGAGTTCACTGCCAAAGCACCAAATGAAAAATGGCTCACTGATGTGACAGAATTCCATTATTATATTGGGACGGAAAAGCATAAAGTTTATCTAAGTGCAATACTGGATCTATATGATAGACGGATTGTTTCGTATGTTATTCGTGATAAGAACAATAATGCTTTAGTGTTTGATACGGTAGACAATGCTTTACTTAGAAATCCTGGTGCGCAGCCACTGTTTCACAGTGACAGGGGATTCCAATATACGAACAGGACGTTTCATACAAAACTTGTAAATGCTGGAATAACACAAAGCATGTCGCGAGTTGCTAAATGTATCGACAATGGACCAATGGAAGGCTTTTGGGGAATTCTGAAGAGAGAGCGATATTATGGAAAACGGTTCACTGATAGATGTACTCTCGTAAAAATGATCGAAGATTATATAGATTACTACAACAATAAACGCTTGCAAAGGAATCTCGGAATTTTAACGCCAATGGAAAAATATGAAATTTACCTGCAAGCTGCATAAAAACTGCCAGCAGATAAATTTCTACTGGCAGGAAAAATTTATATTTTTTCAATTGTCTACTTGACGGGGAGCGGTTCACTTTTTAATTTTCTTCCAGACAGCGCTCGATTTCTACCGCCACACCGTCCTCTTCATTGGACAGCGTCCGGTAAGGCACTGCCTCCAGCACCTCCATAGCCGCATTTGCCATAGCCACGCCCCGGCCTGCTGTCTTCAGGATTGCCAGATCGTTCGTTCCGTCTCCGAACGCCATGCACTCCTCAAGCCGGAGGCCCAGGTGGTCACACAGGCATTTCAGGCCCAGGCCCTTATTAGCTCCTGCCGAATTCACTTCTATGTTATTCGGCAGAGATGTGGAGATTTCCAGATTCGGAAATCTTTCTTTTGTTTCCTGCAGCTTCCGATCTCTTTCCGGGATCTCCTGAAAGAAATAAATCAGCTTCTGTATGGTAGATCCCTGTGAAAAAATCTCTTTCTGCAGATTTTTCATGGGATGATAGACACTCTTCAGCATTTCCAGTATTTTCGCATTTGCCGCATAGGCCGGCAGCTGTTCAAACTCTGTCTCTTCCATCCAGCCAACGCCCTTCTGATAGCAGCCGCAGATGGCATCAAATTCCTTTGTATAAGCAAAGACCGCCTCTGCCTCTTCCCGGGTTAAATCCGCCTCATACAGCATCCGCTTTTCTGCTGCATCGTACACTGCTGCACCATTGACCGTAATCGCATAGCGCACAAAGGGCATATTTCTTACCACTTCCGGCATGGCATCGAAGATCCGGCCCGTGGACGGCACCAGATAAATTCCCTGATCCGCCGCCCTCTGAAGGGCTTTCATCGTCCTCTCCGACACCGTCTTGTCATTTCGCAGAAGGGTTCCATCCAGATCAAATGCAATTAATCGAATACTCATACTATTTCTCCTGTTTAGCAGATCTCCGCTCCTGCCGGCATATCCTTCTCCGGCGTCATCAGCGCCAGGTTGCCCTCTGCGTCCTCGGCGCACAGCAGCATACCTTCAGACAGGATCCCTGCCAGCTTCGCCGGCTTCAGGTTCACGACTACCATAACCTTCTTGCCGACCATTTCCTCCGGTGTGTAATGAGACTTAATACCGGATACGATCTGCTTTACCTGGCTTCCGATGCGGACCTGGGAGCACAGCAGCTTCTTGGACTTCTTTACAGCCTCGCAGGCAATGATTTCACCCACCTGGAACTGCAGCTTCGCGAAATCGTCAAAGGTAATCTCTGCCTTCGGCTCGATGTCGATGACGTCTGCAGCCTCCTCTTTTGCCTCTTCCGGCTGATCCTGCTCTGCCGCGTCCGCAGCCTTCTTAGCCTCAACCTTCTCCAGAACCTCTTTCACGTCCAGTCTCGCGAACAGAATCTCCGGCTTGTCGGTTACCTTATTGCCGGACTGATAGAGACCGAACATGTTCATAACCTCCAGGGAACGCTTTCTCGCGCCCAGCTGTGCCAGAATCTTGTCGGCAGTCTCCGGCATAAACGGCTCTAAGAGGCTTGCGCCAATGCTGATGCTCTCTACCAGATTGTAGAGTACGGTCGCCAGACGTTCCTTCTTGCTCTCGTCCTTAGCCAGGGCCCAGGGCATGGTCTCGTCGATGTATTTGTTGCAGCGCTTGAACAGGTTGAAGATCTCGGTGATGGCGTCTGCCACGCGCAGATCGTCCATTTTCGCGGAAGCCTTCTCTGCCGCACTGACAGCAGCTTCGCGAAGCTCGCGGTCTACCGGCTCCAGCACACCTGTGTTATTGACTACGCCGTCAAAGTACTTGTTGGACATGGATACGGTACGGTTTACCAGATTGCCCAGGGTGTTGGCCAGGTCAGAGTTCATACGCTCCACCATCAGCTCCCAGGTAATCACGCCGTCGTTGTCAAAGGGCATCTCATGCAGTACGAAGTAACGAACCGCGTCCACGCCGAACATGTCTACCAGATCGTCCGCGTAAAGCACATTTCCCTTGGACTTGCTCATCTTGCCATCGCCCTGCAGGAGCCACGGATGACCGAATACCTGCTTCGGCAGCGGCAGATCCAGCGCCATCAGGAAAATGGGCCAATAGATCGTATGGAAACGGATAATGTCCTTGCCGATCAGATGCAAATCCGCCGGCCACTCCTTCTTGAACAGGTCGCTGGACTCTCCGTCGCACTCGTAGCCGATGCCGGTGATATAGTTGGTCAGCGCGTCCAGCCATACGTATACCACATGCTTCGGGTCGAAGTCTACCGGGATGCCCCATTTGAAAGAGGTACGGGATACGCACAGATCCTGCAGGCCCGGAAGCAGGAAGTTGTTCATCATCTCATTCTTTCTGGAAACCGGCTGAATGAATTCCGGATGCTTGTTGATATGGTCAATCAGACGGTCAGCGTATTTGCTCATACGGAAGAAATAAGCCTCCTCCTTGGCCGGCTGCACCTCGCGGCCACAGTCCGGACACTTGCCGTCCACCAACTGGGACTGGGTCCAGAAGGACTCGCAGGGAGTACAGTACATGCCCTCGTAAGCACCTTTGTAGATATCGCCCTGGTCATACAGCTTCTTGAAAATCTTCTGTACCTGCTTCTCATGGTAATCATCGGTGGTGCGGATGAATTTATCATAGGAAGTGTTCATCAGATCCCAGATCCGCTTAATCTCACCGGACACATTGTCCACGAATTCCTTCGGAGTAACGCCTGCCTCCTCAGCCTTCAGCTCGATCTTCTGACCGTGCTCGTCGGTTCCGGTCTGGAAGAATACGTCGTAGCCCTGGAGTCTCCGGAAACGGGCGATGGCGTCCGCCAGCACGATCTCATAGGTGTTGCCGATGTGGGGCTTGCCTGACGTGTAGGCAATAGCCGTGGTCATGTAAAACTTTTTCTTTTCCATTTTTTACCTCTCTTTCTCTGCAAACGAAAGATCAAAAAACCCCGTCTTCCTTAAATCTTAAAGAAGACGGGGATGATTCCCGTGTTACCACTTCTGTTCGCCTGTCCCTCACGAGACAGACCTCTGCGGGTACCTGCATACCCTGACGCTGTAACGGGCGCACCCATCACGGCTTATCGCAAAACCATTTCCCATAGGAAATCCCTTTATCGAAAATAACCTTACGTTCATCCGTGCCGCTCAGAAACCATCTTCAGCTCTTTTGTCTTCATCCCTCTCAGCACCGGGAATTCTCTGTAAAAGACGCATACAGCTTACTCTTTTCTTCGTAGCGTTTGCATTTTGCTCATATAAAAGAAGCGTAACACGGCCAAAACCTTTTGTCAAGCCTGCTGACTTTTCTTCTCTTATTCGTTTAAAAATTTTCAGTTTTTTATCGAATTTCGATACTCATTTTTGTTCAAATTTACTCTTTAACTTTGAAAAATCAGTGCTATAATAATCACCGTAAATTAAATATAGAACCACTTAACAATACCTGTTTGTTACACAAAGTGGAAGGCTGCTAAGCGATTCAGATTTTGGAGGAAAAGATAAATGAATACTTTAAAAGCTGAAAAAAGAGACATGTTGACGAAAGCCAAGAAACTTAGACGTGAAGGTTATGTTACCGGCAATATCTATGGCCGCGAGATGAAGGAGTCCATTCCCCTTCAGATTACCAAGGCAGATGCAGAGCGCATCCTGAGAACCGAGGGTAAAGGCAGCCAGGTAATGCTGGAGGTTGCAGGTGAGACCTACGACGCGCTGATTAAGGAGATTGATTACGATGCCTTAAGAGGACAGCTTCTGGAAATCGATTTCCAGGCATTGGTAAGCACCGAGAAGGTTCACTCCGTAGCAGAGGTGATCCTGCTGGGCCAGGACGATGTACAGGCCGGCGTGGTACAGCAGATGCTTCAGGAAGTTACTTACAAAGCTCTGCCCGCAGATCTGGTTGACAAGATCAAGGTTGACGTCAGCCACATGAAGGTCGGCGAGACACTGAAGGTTAAGGATCTGGATATTGCCAAGAATCCTGCCATCGACCTGCATACTTCCCCGGAAGCTACCGTTGCTACCGTACTGGAGGTACACAATGCCGTAGCAGATGATGCAGACGCTGAGGATGAAACCGCAGAGGCATAATTTAGAACAGTGAAATAAATTTGGAAAGGCCGCATATCGGATGTGAAAGTTCGGTATGCGGTCTTTTTGCACGTAACAATTTCTTTTTTCCCCATTCTTCTCATAAACTACACCAAGAGTTATTCCGGTGGTTTTCCATGAAAAAATCCTTCCTCTTTGTTCTTTTTCTCTCTGCTTTTTTAACGACGGCTCTGCTTCTCTCCCGCTCCTGTCTGCCCGGTACGGACACTACTTCCGCCGATGAGGCCTTCGAAGCCTTCACCAACGGCCTCTTCCGGGAATCTGTCACCGGCAGCACGCTGACGCTTCATTATACGTTGGCTGATCCGGTGGCTTACGGGATTCGTAAGTTTCCGATTTCCTATGGCTCTTACTCGGAGGAGTCCAAAGCCCAATCAGCTGCCGCCCTGGAAAATGCATTCGCTGCCCTGTCAGAATTTCCGCGAAGCGAGCTTTCTTATGTCAACCGACTGGAATGGGACATTCTGAACACGCAGATTCCCCGGGAGCTTGCGTTGCTTCGTTTTCCATATTATGAAGAAGTGTTCAGCCCGCTGCTGGGCGTGCAGGTGCAGCTTCCAGTGCTGCTGGCGGAATATGCCTTTACTTCGGAGGAGGATGTGGATATTTATCTGCGTCTGTTGGCGAAGACGGACGCGTATTTTGAGGAATTATGCGCGTATGAAAAGGAGAAGGTCCAGGCTGGACTTTTTATGACGGATGAAAGTGTCGACGCGGTGATTGCGGGGTGTCAGGATTTTTTAGACGGCGCAGACTACCATAATTCTAACCCAAGTAATATCAATCAGAACACCCCTGAAAACATATCAGTCACCGATATTGACTCTGTTCAAAATTCCAGAGAAACTTCCGTCATACTCAATGAAAGTTCCGGGGAAATCGACGAACATTTTTTAGTAACATCCTTCTCTGAGCGCCTTACCGGACTCGTTCAGAGCACCAAGCTTTCCGACCGCCAAATTTTAAATTATGTAAACCTTAACCAGCAGATGCTCGAAGCACACGTTTTCCCTGCCTACGCCCACCTCATCGAAACCCTTTCTTCCCTGAAAGGCTCCGGCGCCAACCCCTACGGCCTGGCCCACTACCCGGAAGGCCGCTCCTACTATCAGGCTCTCACAGACGCCATCATCGGCTCTGGTCGCACCCTGTCCGAAATCCGCGATCTCATCGACCACCAGCTCCTGAGCGATGTGCGTCAGATGGCCGAGCTGGTCAAAAACCGACCGGAGCTGCTGACAGATGTTCCCCGCACCACCACGGCCCGGGAACCGGAGCAGATTCTCGCAGAGCTGCAAGCCCGGATGCTGGCTGATTTTCCTGCTGCCGACGCAAATGCCCATACTGGCGCGGATACCGACAGTTCCGCCTCCTCCATTCCCATTTCCGTCAAGTCTGTCTCCCCGTCCCTGCAGGAACATACGAGCCCTGCCTTCTACCTGACGCCGCCCCTGGACGCCATGCGGGACCATGTCATCTATATCAATCCTGCTGCTGACTATGACCCGCTGACCCTTTTCACCACCCTGGCCCACGAAGGCTTCCCCGGCCATCTCTACCAGACACTTTCCGAGCAGACCTCTCCGCAGCATCCGGTCCGCAGCTTCTTCTATTTTGGCGGCTTCGTGGAAGGCTGGGCCACCTACGCGGAACGCCTGTCTTACCGCTACGCCGGCCTGGATCCGGATATGGCCGACCTCTTAGCCGCCAACTCCTTCTTCCTGCTGGGCCTCTACGCCCGCTCGGACGTGGGCATCCACTATGAAGGATGGACCCCTGCGGAAATGAATACTCTCTGGAACGGCTACGGCATCACCGACGCCGATGCCCTTGCTGAAATCTACCAGGCCATCCGGCAGGATCCCGCCAATTACCTGAAATATTATCTGGGCGCCGTGGAAATCCTGGAACTGAAAAAAGAAGCGGAAGATACCCTTGGCGCACAGTTTTCACTGAAGGATTTCCACAGCTACCTGCTCCGCACCGGCCCCGCTCCTTTTTCCATTCTCCACTCTTACCTGCCCGCCTGGACAGCTATGGATTAGTCTTATCTAACTGTTAAATGCCATTTTTCCCGCCAGCCACACACTGACCGCGATCCCCGCCACCGTTGCCAGCAGCGCCCCCGGTAGCGTGTAGCGGGTTTTCTTCACCTTCGCTGCCATAAAATAGATGCTCATAGTATAGAAGACCGTCTCCGTACACCCCATCATAATGGACGCCGCCAGCCCCACATAACTGTCCGTCCCGTACTCCTTAAAAACATCCAGTGCCAGCCCCGTGGCCGCTGAAGCCGAGAACATCCGCACGATAGCCAGCGGCAGAAGCTCCGACGGGAAATGCACCTTTTCCGTCAGACCGCCCAGCAAACCCGCCAGGAAATCCAGGAAGCCGGAAGCCCGCAGTACTCCGACAGCCACCATCAGTCCCACCAGCGTCGGCAGAATCTGCACCACCGTCTTCAGCCCGTCCTTCGCCCCCTTTACAAAATCATCATACACCGGCCGCTTCGCGGCCAGCCCCTCCGCCACCACATAAAAAATCAGAAACGGCACAATAAGATCCGATATGTAGAGCATGATCCGTATCATTTTCTCACCCCCTGTCCATCAGCTTACAGAATACTGCCGCTGTCACTGCACTGATCAGCGTCGCCACCAGCGAAGGAGCCAGAATCGCAGCCGGATTCACACTGCCGTACTGGCTTCGATAGGCGATGATATTCACCGGAATCAGCTGCAAAGACGCGATATTCAGCACCAAAAAAGTACACATTTCGTTGCTGGCCGTCCCCTTTTTCCGTGCCTGCTGTCCCATCCTTCTTCGCTCCTCCTCCAGATCGCTCAACGCCTCCATGGCTTTCAGCCCTGCCGGAGTGGCAGCCCAGCCGAGACCGAAGATATTGGCGATCACATTGGTCGTGATATACTCTCTGGCCGGATGCTCCCGCGGCAGCCGCGGAAACATGAAATTCATAAAAGGAGCGATAGCCCGGGACGCCCGCCTTATGACGCCGCTCCTCTGGGCAATTTCCATCAATCCCACCCACAATGCCATAATTCCTGCCATGGTGATACACAGCGTTACTGCCTCCCCCGCCGATTCCAGCGCCGCTTCCGTCAATTCCGGCAGCCTCCCCTGCAAGGCTCCGTAAACAATTCCCAGTATCAGCATGGCCGCCCACAGATCATTCAGCATGGTATCTTCTCCCATTTTTTTCAATATATGATTGCAGATTCCTTTTTATGGAAATTTTTTTGCCTGCCTTGTATTTTGTCCCGTATTTTTTCTTTTTTATCCTTTTTTGTACATTTTTTTGCATTCTATTCATTAAAAGTTCATTAAGAAACCTATTTTTCTATTGGAATCTTATGGCTTATTTGGTATAATATTGAAATAAAGTGTTACCATTAAATGAAGGAGGAGAAGCAATGAAGAACACCGGAGTGGTCAGAAGACTGGATGAACTCGGACGTATCACGCTTCCTATGGAATTACGAAAAGTATTCGGAATTGAAGAACGCGATTCTCTCGAGATCTATGTTGAAGATGACAAAATTATTTTAAAGAAGTATGCACCGACGGATATTTTCACAGGAGACCGAGATGATCTTATTGAATTCCATGGTAAAATGGTTTCCAAAAAGTCAATTGAGGAATTAGCAAAAAAGGCTAACTTAATTTAATTATATTTATCGGTACATAAAAACCGGCAACCCAACAATGGGTCCCCGGTTTTTTCTTTTGCGCAAAATTATCCTTCCAGCAGAGCCTGGTAAATATCTCTTTTGGATACGCCACGATCTTTGGCCGCCAACCGCATGGCTTCCTTGTGCTGGATTCCCTGCTGCTCATATAGCGCCACATGCTCCGCAATGGTCATCTGCTCCCAGGCCGCCTGCTTTTCCTTTTCCATCTCTTCCCGGTTCCGGCCCTCGATGACCAGCACGCACTCGCCCCTGGCCGCTTCCGTCTCATAGTGGCGGATGGCTGCCTCCAGATCCGTCCGGAAAATGGTCTCATGCTTCTTTGTCAGCTCCCGGCACACCGAAATCCGCCGATTTCCCAGGGTATCACGAAGCTCCCCAAGGGTCTTCAGAAGCCGATGGGGCGCTTCATAGATAATCATCGTCCGCGTCTCGCTTTTCAGCTCCTCCAGCACGTTCTGGCGTTCCTTCTTATCCGACGGCAGAAAGGCCTCAAAAGCAAATCTCCTCGTCCCCAATCCCGACAGCGTCAGCGCCGTCACACAGGCGCAGGCTCCCGGCAGCACCGTCACCGTAATGCCCGCCTCCGCGCACATTTTCACCAGCTCCTCGCCCGGATCCGAGATGCCCGGCATGCCGGCGTCCGTGATCAGCGCGATATTTTTGCCCGCCCGCAGCTGCTCCACCAGCTCCCGGCCCTTATCGAACTTGTTGTACTCATGATAGCTGGTCATGGGCGTATGAATTTCAAAATGGTTCAGAAGCTTGATGCTGTTGCGGGTATCCTCCGCCGCAATCACATCCACCTCTTTTAAGATACGCAGCACCCGAAAGGTAATATCCTCCAGATTACCGATGGGTGTGGCGCACAGATATAACGTTCCCTGCATGTTATCTCCTTAATAGCCGTAAATATCGTAGATTTCGTCCATATAGACGCCGGGCTCTTTGTATACAATCAGCGGCTTCTCCACGGTCATTCGGGAACGCCCGCCCCGGCAGGCCTCCAGAAGCACCATATTCGGTTCCTTATCCACATATGGATAGACTAACTGCATCCGTTTGGGCTCCAACTTATACTTCACCAATGTAGTTATAATTTCCGCAAGCCGAAAGGGCCGGTGTACCAGATAAAAGCGTCCGCCGGGCCGCAGTACCTTCGCCGCCTCCCTGGCCACGTCTTCGAAGCTGCACAGAATCTCATGGCGCGCGATGGCTTTGGGCAGCTCCGGATTCACGATGCCGTGACTGCCCGTCATATAGGGCGGATTGCAGGTCACCACATCAAAAGAAGCCGCCCCGAAGATCGAAGCCACTTCCTTTATATCACCCTGGACAATGGAAACGGAATCCGAAAGAGCATTTAACTCCACGCTTCGCCTGGCCATATCCGCGCTCTCTTCCTGAATCTCCAGCCCGGTAAAATCACGCCCCGATGTCTTGCCCCGAAGCAGAATCGGTATAATCCCCGTGCCGGTTCCCAGATCAAGCGCCCGCTCACCCGGCTTCACCTTCGCGAACCCGGACAGCAGCACCGCATCCATGCCAAAACAAAACTTACTGGGATTCTGGATAATCTGATAGCCGTTTCGCTGCAGATCGTCCAACCGTTCTCCATCCTTTAACTTAATTGTCATCCAGCTTTGATTTCCTCTCCTGCTTTTCCAGGGCCTCCAGCTTCTTCAGTTCCTTATCCGCCGCTCCGCCTTTGTCGCCCTTATCGCCTTTCTTTCTTCTCGGGCGGAACTTCAGCTCCTCCACCGGATACTCCCGGATCTCCTTCTCGTCGCCCTCGACGGTAACGATGACCTTTACCTTCTGGCGCAGCACATTGACGCTCTGCACCTCGCCCTTCAGTCCGTCGGCTGTGGTCACATAATCCCCCAGTCCCGGCAAATGGCTGTTCAGCTCCTCGTAGGTCTCCTGCTCATGCTTCAGGCAGCACATCAGTCTGCCGCATACGCCGGAAATCTTCGTGGGGTTCAGGGACAGGTTCTGCTCCTTGGCCATCTTGATGGACACCGGCACGAAATCAGACAGGTGGGTATGGCAGCACAGGGGTCTGCCGCAGATGCCGATACCGCCTAAGATCTTAGTCTCATCCCGGACTCCAATCTGCCGCAGCTCAATACGGGTACGGAACACGCTGGCCAGATCCTTGACCAGCTCACGGAAATCAATACGCCCGTCCGCGGTAAAATAAAATAATACTTTGTTATTATCGAAGGTATATTCCGCCTGGATCAGCTTCATTTCCAATCCATGCTTCTTAATCTTTTCCTGGCAGATTTTAAATGCTTCTTTTTCCTTGAAGCGGTTGGCCGCCTCTCTTGTATCATCCTCCTGGGTCGCAATCCGGATCACCGGCTTCAGGGGCTGGATAATCTTCTTATCCTCCACCTCTTTGGTGCCCACTACCACATATCCGTACTCCACGCCTCTGGCGGTCTCCACAATCACATGCTTTCCCTTGGGAATGTCCAGCTTTCCGGGGGAAAAGAAATATATTTTTCCCGCGTTCCGGAATCTGACGCCTATGACTTTTTCCATTCTAATTCTCCTTTATCGTCAGCATGAGAAGCTCCATGGTCAGCTCAAAGTTTACATTGGCCTTCAGCCGCACCTTGGCCTTCTCCAGTGCCTTTAAAATCCGCTCCAGCCCCTCATAAGAGCTCTTCTGGGCCTGGGCGCTGATATCATTAATTTCTTCCGCAAAAACCAGTCCGTCAATCTGGCGGGTGGCCTTGAACAGAAGCACATCCCGGAACCACAGGGCCATCAGATCGAGGTAATCGTTAATCTCCGTCTTATACTCGGACGCCGAACGCACCGCCTCGGTCAGCTCATAGATCTCCATATCGCGCAGATGCCGAAGCAGATGAATCAGGTGGCTTTTCAGCTCCGTAAACTGATCCGACTGGGCCAGCCGTTCCGCTTTCCCCACATTTCCCCTGGCAAATGCGGTGCATACCTCCGCCTGATAATCGGGAATATGGTACTTCTCCATCAGATAGGGCTTGATGATCTCATTCTTCACCGGACGCAGCTTCAGGGTCACGCACCGGGACAGAATTGTCGGCAGGAATGCGTCTGCATTGGTGGTCAGCAGCATGATGACGCCGTAGGCAGGCGGCTCCTCAATGGTCTTCAGGAGGGCGTTCTGGGCCTGTACGGTCATCTTCTCTGCCTCGTCCACAATATAGATTTTATATGGGCTGCTATAGGGCTTGATCTGGATATCGCCGCAGAGCTGACCGCGGATATCCTCCACGCCGATGCTGGCGGGCTTCTCATGCGTCACTTCAATGATATCCGGCTGATTGCCGCTCTGTGCCTGCTTGCAGGAATGGCATTCCCCGCAGGGCTCCACACCGCCCCGTTCACACTGGAGTGTCTGGGCAAAGGCCCGGGCCAGCATTTTCTTTCCCGCTCCTTCTTCTCCATCCAGAATATAGGCATGGGATACTTTTTGAAGCTTTATGGCATTCTGCAGGTGCTCGATGATCTGCCCGTGCCCTAAGATTTCGGAAAATCCGGCCATATATTCACACTCCCTTCTTTCTACCGCTGTTCATTTTATTAAAACTAACTTGATGAAAAAATACTCTTTTTAGTATAACATACATTTTTTAGAAAAAACAGCTTTTTATACTTTTGTTCTGCTCCGCAAATCCGCCTGCGGACTGTAATTTCCTTTATCTGAAGGTTCTCACTTATGTTCTTTTATATACTCTGAGATTTCCTCTATGCTTTCCTTCAAATCCCGGTTCCGGAATCGCTTCTCAATTCCGGCCTCCGCAATTTTCTCCTCCGCGAAATCCTCACTGTCCGCCAGGAACCGCCGACAAAGCTCTGCGTACTTTGGCTCCTGCTGTCCGCGTTCCCGAGTGAGAGCTCTCTGCAGCCGCTCTCCGTCCTCCACTTCGATGTAAATGGGAATCACTCGCTCTGCCCCATAATAATTCCGAAGTGCCCGGTAGGACTCCAGTACGCCGACACCCGCATAGTTATATTTTTCCAGATCGGTCGCCTCTGTATCAGCTGTAAAATATTTCCACACTCCATGTACCGTATCATAAGCCCGAAGCTCGATCACCTTCCCGGCGTTCTGAAGTTCTGTCAGACCCGCTTCATCCGTAAAATGATACTGCACCCCCTGCTCCTCCCCGGCCCGCATAGGACGGGTGGTGTACAGCACCAGTGGCTTCAGAGCCAGGCTTTCGTTTTCCAGAAGCTTCTGAAAAATGGTGTCCTTGCCTGTGGCGCTTTTCCCGATTACATAAAATAATTTTCCCATCATTTTCTCCGTTTTATTCTTTTACAATCCCAAGCTTCGGAATCCCGTCTCCGTCGTATTCCAGCCCGTGCACCTCATAACCGGCCTCCAGCCATTCCTCTATGCATTTCAGCAGCTCTTCCGTCACCCGCTCCCCCGGCGCCAGAACCGGAATTCCCGGCGGGTACAGATACACGTAATTGCCTGCCACAGCGCCCTCACAGGCCGCCAGAGGCCTGCAAGCCCCTTCGGCCTCCGCTGCTTCACCAATGGTCAGAACAGCCTTCAGACGTGGCAGCGCGTTGCTCTTGGCGCTCACTTTATCTGCTGTGTTCACGCCGACCGGTATCTTTTCATCCATATCCTGATCGAGCTCATGCAGCGCTTCCTCCAGTCTCCCGAATCCTTCTTCCGAATCCGCGATTCCCGCGATTCCAACCACATAATCCGGTCCGCTCATTTCCATCTGGATATGATAGCGCTCCCGCAGAATCCGCGACAGTTCTTCTCCTGTCAACCCGGCTCCTGCCAGATTCGCTCTCCTTGCGGAAATCAGCAGCTTGCTCCGATCAAAATCCGCCGTCTGCCCGAACTCCGCCAGTTTCGCTTCCAACTGCCATATACCGTCCTTCTCACTGTCCAATCCGGCCAGATACAGCCATTTCAGCTCCCGGCAGCTCTCCCGGAAATTCTTAAGCTCCCGCACATGCTTCGCGAACAGCTCCTCGCCGTCCCGCTCTATCAAATCCACACAGGCGTCAATGGAAGCCATCAACACATAAGACGGGCTGCTGCTCTGATAGATGGACAGAAATTTCCGAATCCGCTCCCGATTCGCGATTTCTCCCTGCACATGCAGAAGCGCCGTCTGTGTCATGGCCGGCAGCGTCTTATGCACACTTTGAATCACCACATCTGCCCCTGCGCTCACCGCGTCCTCCGGAAAGTATTTTGAAAATGGAAAATGCGCCCCATGAGCCTGATCCACAATCAGCGGAACGCCATATCGATGACAGATTCCCGCGATCCGGCGCACATCTGAGCAGACGCCATCGTAGGTAGGGGATACTATCATGACAGCCTGGATATCTGTCTGAATCCGGTTTTGATTTTTTTCCCTGTCTCCACCGGAGTCTTTCTCTGTTTTCCCATCCGCCTGCTGTTTTTTCTCTATGATGGGCTTTTGCAATGCATTTTCCACATCTTCCGGCAAAATCGCGCCGTTTATCCCCAATTCCGGGATGTATTGTGGATAAAGATACACCGTTTTTAATCCCCGGAGCTCCGCCCCGTGATAGGCAGACCGGTGACAGTTCCGGGCCATCAGAAGCGTCCCGCCATACTTCGTGCAGCCTGAGATGGCGCTCAGGATTCCCGCCGTACTTCCATTTACCAGGAAATGCGTCTCCCCGGCCCCAAACACCTGCGCCGCCCGCCGCTGGGCCTCCGTCAGCACCCCGTCATTCTCCGGATGATGCAGATCGTCAAAACCGTCTATCTCCGTAATATCTATTTGAAATGGATTCTCAAATTCCCCCATAAGCCGCTTGTGCCCCGGCATATGAAAGGCGTAAAAATCCGAAGCTCCGTAGGCAGCCAGCTTCTCATAAACCGGCCCGCCGAACTTGTCCTGTCTTCTATTATTCTGTCTGTCCACGCAATCTTTAAATCACTTTCTCTGTTTTATTCTTCGATGCAACACACCGATTTTTGCTATCTTTATAGCCACTCACCCAGTTCTTCCATATCCTGAACCGTTGTAGACCAGCCGGTCGCCAGCCGTACCACCGTGTGCGTGTCATCGGCTTTCTCCCAAAAGCTGACTGCCACGTGTTTCTTCAGTTCCTCCAGTTTTTCATTTTCCATAATCACAAACTGCTGGTTGGTCGGGGACTCCAGATAGAAAGTATAATTTTTGTCATGAAGCAGACGCTTCAACTGCTCCGCCATTTCGATGGCATTGCGGCTGATATTCAGATACAGATTTCCCGTAAACAGCTCGTCAAACTGGATGCCCAAGAGACGCCCCTTCGCCAGCAGCGCTCCCTGCTGTTTGATCCGCGTCATGAAATGCTTCGGCGCGTTCCCTTTCGGAAATACTACAGCTTCCCCGCAGAGTGCGCCCACCTTAGTGCCTCCGATATAAAAGACGTCACAGATCCGTGCGATATCCGGCAGGGTCATATCCGCCTCCGGGCTCATGAGACCGTAGCCCAGACGCGCGCCGTCCAGATACAGCGGCATCTCATAGGCATGACACACCTCCGCGATGGCCTCCAGTTCAGCTTTGCTATAGAGCGTACCGTACTCCGTCGGCCAAGACACATACACCATCCCCGGAAATACCATATGCTCATGATTGCCATCCTCAAAAAATGTTTCCAGGTAAGTCTTTAATTCTCCCGCATCAATCTTTCCCTGATGCTGTGGCAAAGTCAGTACCTTATGTCCGGTATTCTCGATGGCTCCTGCTTCATGAACGCTCACATGACCTGTCTCTGCTGCTACCACGCCCTCGTAGGACTGCAGCATGGACGCAATCACCACCGCATTGGTCTGGGTTCCACCCACCAGAAATTCTACGATTGCTTCCGGGCACTCGGTGGCTTCTCGGATCTTTCTTCTTGCATTCTGACAATACACATCTGTCCCGTAACCCGACAGCGGCTCCATATTCGTCTCTGTTAATCTCTGTATAATCCGCGGATGCGCTCCCGCTGAATAATCGTTCTCAAATGAAATCATAATAGAAACCTCCTCTGCAAATATGTTGACTCACTTGCACTCATTATGCTGTGAATATTTCAATTCACAGCCGGCATTCGCCGTTCGTCAATCATACACGTATGTTGACTCACTTGCGCTCATTATATCACGAATTATCCTGCTTATCCCATTTTATCTTTAATTTTTACTATAATTTTGCCGCCAAAAGCTATCGCCTTCCATCTGAATAATTTTCAGATTTCCACTTGATTTTCTGTGCTAAAGTGCTACAATATTTTTTGTAAGCATCACGGGCTTGTAGCTCAGTTGGGAGAGCGCTGCGTTCGCAACGCAGAGGTCGAGGGTTCGAATCCCTTCAGGTCCATGGAACAAAAATTTTATAAATACGGAAGTATAGCTCAGCTGGGATGAGCGTTCGCCTCACACGCGAGAGGTCATGGGTTCGAGCCCCATTACTTCCACTAAAAAAATCCTCAGGAATTTTCCTGAGGATTTTCTGTTCTATAAGCTTTCAGACATAAAAAAAGTGCCCAGAACCGGAATCGAACCAGTGACACGAGGATTTTCAGTCCTCTGCTCTACCAACTGAGCTATCTGGGCATTTTTATAAAATAAGAGTACGAGTCGTTTCTCCGTACTCTTTAGTTGCGAGGACAGGATTTGAACCTGTGACCTTCGGGTTATGAGCCCGACGAGCTTCCAGACTGCTCCACCTCGCGATATGAAATTAAAAAGTGGCTTATCTAAAAGATAAACCAGAGTGGGGGAAAGTGGATTCGAACCACTGAAAGCACAGCTAACAGATTTACAGTCTGCCCCCTTTGGCCACTCGGGAATTCCCCCATGACACGGTCCAACAACGGCTAACGCACATTTTTCAGTTCCGTGAAGCCGATGATCGGACTCGAACCGATAACCTGCTGATTACAAATCAGCTGCTCTGCCAATTGAGCCACATCGGCACTACAACTTTTAGGTTGTAAAATGGGACCTATAGGGCTCGAACCTATGACCCTCTGCTTGTAAGGCAGATGCTC
>NZ_JBBMFE010000018.1:0-67371 GCF_040096155.1 Laedolimicola intestinihominis
TGACTGTTACTAATAGGTCGAGGGCTTGACCAAGAGTGTGAAGCGAAAGCGGAACGCGAAGCGTCATAGGATAGAAAAATGTCTAAGCAGATATGCAGTATATAGTTTTGAAGGTACAAAGAGAACGCTGTACGAAATGTTCGTACAGCGTTTTTTGTGTTCTCTGTATTCTTTCCGGAAATGGATATCAGTTTCGATACTGCCGCGGCGTCATGCCGGTATATTTTTTAAATACCTTAGTAAAGTAACTCTGATCCTCGAAGCCGGTGGCGATGGCAATATCAATAATGGAATAATTTGTATTGATCAGATATTTCTTACTTTCCTCAATTCGTGTATAATTCAGAAATTCCTTAAAAGTAGAACCGGAGCATTGCTTAAACAGTGCAGAAAAATAAGAAGGATTCAGTTTTACATGATCAGCGGTTTCCTTCAGGGTAAGAGGCTGGTCATAATGCTCGGAGATATAAGCGATGGCAGCGGTCATCAGTTCCTGTTCGTTGCGGTAATTACCGCCTTCTCTGGCGGCACTCTGCTTTTTGGAACAGGATGAGCAGGATGTGGTGCAGAAGGAGCAGGAATCTGACTTTGCCGAGAACAGCGGAGGAAGCATATAGGACAGAAGCCAGCTGATCTGTTCTGCCTTTTCCGGCGAAACCAGAGAAATGCTGGAGGTGTACTCACAAAGCTCCAGCAGAGGTTTTGGAGGAAGCCCATAGCGTTCTCCGATATCGCTGAGCATATCGGTATCCGCAGGCGCAGTCAGAAAGGGGCCGATGAGAATACAGCCTAGAGCCTCGGAATCATGGTATAAGGGATAGACCAGATGATTCAGATTGGCATGACAGGAAAAAATATAGGGCTTCTGAGATTTTAGAGCGCGCAGAGCCGCATCCGCGTGGAGCTCCCGACAGGAGTCCTTGGGAGTGGAATAGACAGAAAGCAGCTTTTTAAAACAGTCGCAAAAGGGCGTGGAGATGCCGAAGCCGCAGAGTGTCTGCCCGTTTTCGTTTAATGCCTGCAGAGGAAGCTCCAGGCAGGAGTAAAGACATTCCAGGAGCTTTTCCAATTTCTTTTTTTCAATATATTCATAGAGTTTAACTTCCAAAACAAAGCCTCTTTTCCGGTAATTATTTTGTGAAATAAATAATACCATAAGTTTGGTAAAAATACCATTTTTTATTACCAAAAAAGGCAGAAAAACTGCAATTCGCACGAAATATCGCGTTGAACATTTGTGCAGAATGAGAAAAAAATCAGTCATTTGTCATATCGTTGGTGAAAATATTGACAAAAAAATACCAGTTGTGAATAATAAAAGCAGAACAAAGTCACGTGAAAACGAAAGGGGATTTACAATGTACAAAAACAGTATTGTAACAAAGAAACTTGTCGTTCAGCCGGTATTCGTAAGCCTGGTACACCTGAATGTATTTATGGGACCCTGCCGCTATGGCGTTGGGGAGGAGCTCACCTACGATTACGAGAAGAAGGAATCTTTAAAAACCTTCCAGTTCTTCAACGAGGATCTGAAAAAC
The DNA here is from genome assembly GCF_040096155.1 of Laedolimicola intestinihominis. Classification (NCBI taxonomy): domain Bacteria; kingdom Bacillati; phylum Bacillota; class Clostridia; order Lachnospirales; family Lachnospiraceae; genus Laedolimicola; species Laedolimicola intestinihominis. The sequence goes on from NZ_JBBMFE010000018.1 coordinate 1,539, forward strand.
TACGTGGATCATGGTCATGTAGAGCTTCTGGAGAGCAAATATCTGGAGTGGCATGAGGATTTTGCGGTGAAGGAAGAGAGTATTGAGGACGTGCTTTCCAATAACGAGAAGGTAGATGTTTACCTGATTTCCGGAACCAGACTGATTTCTTATGTATCTACGATTATTGCAAAGCGTTCCGGCAAGCCGATTGCTTTCTGTCCGCTGTCCAACAGTAAATATTCCCGTCTGGGCGGAATCGACGCGGCGGCGCATCTGTTCGCAAGCGGTGATTTTGAGGTATACAACGCGCTGAGCTATGAGGAGCTGAACCAGACCTTCCGCGCGATGCGCACCAGAAAGGTACTGAAGAATATGAAGCTTCTGTACGGCCTGAGAAATAACATTCTTTCCTTCGGCTGCGTAAGCTCCTTTGTGGACATCACAGATGTAACGAAGCGCTTCGGTACGGAAATCCTGAACTATAATGGTCTGGAGTTCTTCAAGGAGCTGGATGCCCTGACAGATGAGGAAAAGGCAGAGGCAAAGGCCATTGCGGATAAGTTGGTGGAGGATGCCAATGGCGTTCATCTTCCTGCAGAGACGATTTCCAATGATGTGGAGTTCTATCTGACCGCAAAGAAGGTCATGTCCTTCTATGATTGTAACGCATTTACACTGCCCTGCTTTGAGATGTGCGCAACCAGAGAGCTGAATAAGCGTCACCTGACCTTCTGTCTGACACATTCTCTGATGAAGGATGACGGAGTACCGTCCGCCTGCGCGTCCGATGTGGGATCCGTGATCTCCATCGCGATTCTGATGAGCATTGCGAGAAAAGCGCCGCATATGGGTAACTGCATGGTGCGTCTGGAGGATAAGACCAACCATTCTCTGCGTATTCTTCACGATGTATGTTCCAAGTATATGAAGGGCTATGATGAGAAGCCGCTGCCGATCGATTATGTAAGCTTTACCAAGGGCAACTGGGGAACCACCATGCGTTACGACTTTGCCCAGGATGCGGGAGAGAAGGTTACCTTAATCAATCTGAGTCCGAAGATGGATAAGATTATGATTGTACGCGGTACGGTTACCGGCTGTGATGATTTCCTGACACCGGAGTGCAAGCACGCGCTGGTATTTGATGTGGAGGACAGCCATGATTTCCATAAAAAGGAAGCAGAATTCGGACATCACTTCGCATGGGTATACGGTGATTACGAGGAGGATTTAAGAATGCTGGCAGATATGCTGGGAATGGATGTTGTGGTTGCGTAATCGGCAGAATTGCCTGGGAGCCTGAAATCTGAAATAATATAAAGAATTGAAGCAACGGCAAAATTATGGTATACTTTATCCGGGATGTTTGGTGAAGAGACTATAGTTTTGCCGTTTTTTGGAGGTTATATGACAGTGGAAAATCAGGATGAATTGAAAAAGCGCGCGGCAGTCATGTATTATCGTGACGATATGACCCAGGCAGAGATCGCGAGAGCGCTATATCTGTCCAGAACCAAGATTTCCCGTCTTCTGAAGGCAGCGAAGGAAGAGAATATCGTAGATATACGCATCAATGGCGGCTTCCGGCGGAATGATTATCTGGAGCATATTTTTGAAGAACGATATGGACTTAAGGAGGCGGTGATTCTGGCGGACATTCCCGGCGGGGAGGAAGAGGCGCTCCGTACAGTCGCCAGGGCAGCCGCAGAGTACATAGATTCCATTTTAACCAAGGATTCCATTATCGGAATCGGAAGAGGCAGGACGCTTCAGACGGTGGTAGAGTGTATGGAGCCCCAAAGGTTTCTGCCGATTCAGGTAGTGCAGCTGATTGGGTTACTGAATAACCCTTCACAGAATGAGGAGGAGATGGAGCTGGTCCGGCAGTTTGCCAAGGTATACGGGGCCTCCTGCCACAATCTCTTTGCCCCCTTTATTCTGGATGATAAGCAGGCCAGACAGGTATTGAACCGTGTGGCGGCGGTAGGCAAGACCATAGAGCTTGCCAAGCAGGCCAATGTGATATTGAGCTCCGTAGGAAATTTTGATTTGAAGGACAAGCGGATTCTGTGGAATTCCTATCTGGGAAAGGAAGAAAAGCTTCGTCTGAGCCAGCAGGGGGCGGTCGGCCTGTTTTTTGGAAGATACTATGACCGGGAGGGCAGAATCCTGGATACGGAGCTGCATAATAAAATTTTTGGTCTGGAAGTGAAAGAAATTATAAATAAAGAACAGGTGATTACTGTAGCGCAGGGTCAGAAAAAGGCGCTTCCCATTTTGGGAGCCCTGCACGGCGGATTGATGAAAACGCTGATTACCGATGAGAATACAGCGTTAAATGTATTGATCCAGGAAGGAAAAATGATAGAATAAGCAGACAGATAAAAGGTTCCGGGAATCCACAGAGGAGATCCCCGGAACTAATTTTTAGAAACTTTAAGAAACGGTTATTTTAAAATCAGGTCTTTAAGCGCCTGGAGGAGCGTATCGATTTCTTCTGTGGTATTTTGCGCGTCAAAGCTGATGCGCAGAGCGCCCTCAACCAGAGAGGCTTCATAACCGGCGCTTTTCAGTACATGGCTTAAGGTGCCGCGGGAGCAGGCTGAGCCTGCTGATACATAGATGTCGCGCATACTCAGGGCGTCCACCAGATCGCCGGATTGTGTGCCGGGAAAGGAACAATTCAGCACATAGGGACAGGCGTCTTCGGGACTCAGAATTTGTACCTGAGGGAATGCATCGATAATGGCATTCCGGCAATACCGGTTCAGCCGGGTGACCTGTTCCAGATTCTGTTTCATGTTCAGAAGCCGTTTTTCAGCGGCAGCGCCAAAGGCACAGATGAGAGGGACACTTTCCGTACCGGGATTCACGTGGCCTTCCTGGGCACCGCCGTATTCCAGGGGGGTTACGGGAACCTGCGGACGGATATAAAGCATGCCGATTCCCTTGGGCGCATGGATTTTATGGCCGCTGGCAGACAGAAGATCCACCTTCAGTTCATGGAGCTTGACCGGTATTTTACCAAAGCTCTGGACGGTATCGCAGTGGATAAGCGTGTGGGGATGCTCCCGGTGTACAGCCTCGGCAACCTCCCGCACGGGAAGAACCTCACCAGTTTCGTTGTTTACATGCATCATGGAAATGAGAATGGTGTCCTCACGGACAGCCCTGAGAATATCCTGTGCCTCTATGCGGTGTGTTTCCGGAGAGGGAGCCACGTAGGTGACGGAAAAGCCCTCTTTTTCCAGAGCTTGACAGCAGGAGAGTACAGAGCTGTGCTCAATGGTCGTGGTCACAATATGACGTCCCACAGCCTGATTCGCCAGGGCGGTACCCCGGATGGCAATGTTGTTGCTTTCTGTTCCGCCGGAGGTAAAATAGACAGAGTCCGTGGGAGCTCCGATAAGCCGGGCCGCCTGGTAACGCGCGTTCATTACAGCCTGATAGGCATCCATTCCAAAATGATGGAGAGAAGACGGATTGCCATAACGGTTTGTCATAAAATCAAGGGCGATGGCCGCAATATCCGGGTCGGTGGAAGTCGTGGCGCTGTTGTCAAGGTAAATCAAAAGAATCCCTCCTGTTCATAAAACGATAACTCTGTCTGTATGATAGCATGCGAAGGTTTTCCGTTCAATAGAACCGCAGGATTTGGGATGAAATTCCAAAAATAATGAAAAGTGAATAAATGTGCAGAGAAGCACAAAGGTGAGAAAATGTTTATTTGTTAAAATATCCAAAATAAATACCATTTTTCAAAAATAATTCAAAATATTGACGGGAAAAAACTGCTATCATCTAGTTAAGTTTGGAGGACATAAAGGGGACAGCGGAAAACAGGCGCGCAGTATTTCCGGGAGACTGTCCGGAAACTTCAAATGAAAAATGTATGATTTACAATTCAATACGAGAAGGAGAAGGGATTATGAATTATATTCTTGATTTATTGCTGAAGCAGATCTTCACACAGCCATTCCTGCTTTTGGCAATCGTAGTATTCATTGGTTACCTTGCTATGAAACAGACCGTCGGAAAAGCTCTGATTGGAGCATTTAAGGCGTCTATCGGTATTATTGTAATGGGTATCGGTTCCGGCGCCCTGTCCGCGAACTTTGGTCATCTTCTGACAGCACTGAAAAATTCTACAGGACTTCAGGGTGCAGGCCTGAATACCTACTCTACCATGACAGCCGGCTTTGAGAAAATGGACGCTGTACTGGGAGAGGGCGTAGGTACCTCCTGGGGACTGTATACACTTCTGGTTGCATTTATCATCAACCTGATTCTGGTAGCGCTTCGTAAGTACACTAAGATTCGTGCCGTATACCTGACCGGTAACGCGATGATCGTACAGTGTGGTATCACCGTATACATTGTATGGAGATTCCTGGGTACAGGTATGGTTCCGACCATCCTGATTGCAGCTGTTGTAACAGCTCTGTATTGGGGTATCTGCTCCACGATGCTGATTAAACCGACCAAGGTTATCACAGGCGGCGCAGACCTGACTGTTGCTCATCAGCAGATGTTTATGGACTATGTAGCTTACAAGGTAGCTCCGAAGATTGGTAATCCGGAGAAGGACGATATCGAAAAGAAGAAACTGCCGGCATCCCTGAACTTCCTTCAGGACAGCGTTCTGGCAACTCTGCTCTGCATGATTATCGCAACTGCAGTGGTCATGCTGGTTATCGGTAAGGATGGTGTAGACGCTCTTCGCGGAGCTGACGGCTTTAACAACGGTACTTATAAGAACAGCATCATCTTCATGCTGTGGATTTCCATCACACTGACCGCAGACCTGTGGGTACTGCTTGCCGGCGTTCGTATGTTCGTAGGTGAGCTGATGATGTCCTTCAAGGGTATCTCTGAGAAGCTTCTGCCGGGCGCAGTTGCAGGTGTTGACTGTGCTGCTCTGTACGGCTTCGCTCCGAAGTCTGTAGTACTTGGTTTCCTGTGCGGCGCACTGGGCCAGATTGTAGGTGTAATTGTCCTGATTGCAACAGGAAGCCCGATTGTCCTGATTCCGAGCTTTATCCCGCTGTTCTTCGACGGCGCTACCGTAGGTATCTTCGCGAATAAGTTCGGCGGCTGGAAGGCTCTGGTAACCATCTGCTTCTGCACAGGACTGATTCAGATTTTCGGTTCCGCGTTTGCGGTTGCTATGCTGGATCTGCCGTGGTGGCAGGGTGTCAGCGACTACGCAACCATCTGGGTAGCAATTACCGCTATCTTCAAGGGAATCGGAGCAATGCTCGGAATTCCGGTTGCATGCTAAGCTTTGCTGTGTAATAATCATTAAGAAATACAAGACAAAAAGGAGAATGAATCATGTTAAATATCGTATGTGTATGCCATAATGGAATGGGAACCAGTATGCTGCTGAAAATCAATGTAAATAATATCTGCATGGAAAACGGAATCAGTGCCAGCGTTGAAGCCTGCGCGCATGGTGAGGCAGCGGGATTCCTGATGAATGCGGATATCGTTCTGACCAGCCCGGAGATCGTGGAAATGCTTCCGCCGACCGACGCAAAGATTGTTACTACAACCAATATGCTGAACAAGGATGAGGTAACAGGTCTGCTGGTAAACTGCGTAAAGGAAAATTTCCCGGGCGAAATGTAATCGGGAAGGGCTTTTATGACAGTCATCAATTATATGGTCAGCATTTTGGCACTGGCAGTGCTGATATATGAGACTTATCTGGTAATCCGGCAGAACCGCCGGGTTACCGTGAAAGGAAAAGACGATTTCTTTACATTCTGTCTTGTATTACTGTTTACATCGTTGCTTTTGCGGCCGGATCCCGGTGCGGAATTTGTGGAAAGCCTTCGCAATACGTTAATCCTGATGGCATTGTTCTTTACCCTGGCGGTGAAGCGCGGAATCAGTGAAAAGGGCGTGGTAAAGCTGGGCTTTGTAATTCCCTGGGAAAAGGTAACGACAGTGGAGATTGCGGAATATCAGACATCTAAGGTTATTGCGCGTTTTACAACCGGGAAGAGACAGTTTAAGCTTATATTTCCGAAATATCAGTTAAAGCAGCTGGTGTATGAAATTCAAAAGTATATTCCGAAGGTGATGGTAGAGAATTCTCTGAAGCTGAACGGATAAACGAAACCCGATGGGAAGATGAAGCCCATCGGGTTTTTTATATATTTTTTTACTTTATTTTCGATACTGTTTGGGCGTCAGGCCGGTATATTTCTTGAAAACTCTCGTAAAATAACTCTGCTCCTCAAAGCCCACGGCAATGGCGATGTCAATAATAGAATAATTGGTGTTGCTCAGAAGGTGCTTGCTTTCTTCGATGCGGATATAGTTCAGATATTCCTTAAAAGAGGAACCGCAGGATTTCTTAAACAGGGAAGAAAAGTAGGAGGGATTCAGCTGTACCTGGGCCGCCGTTTCCTCCAGAGTCAGGGGCTTATTGTAGTTCTGGGTCATGTACTGGATGGCATTCTTAATTACCTCGCTGTTTTTTCCTGAATTTTTTACAAACATACTTTCAATAAAGAAATCCAGAGTTTTCTGAAGTTCCAGGCAGAGCTCCTCCTGATTGCGGGTGGAATTCAGATTCTGGAGAAAATTGTTGCTGATTTTCAGGGCCACGTCAGTGTTGGCTCCGCCCTCCATGGCTGCACGGGAAAGAACGGAACAGAGTTCGATGGCCCGGGAGCGGATGATATTCAGGTTATTGCCGCCTTCAAAAAATACGTATCCGAGGAGTTCGTTGAGAACCTTTCGGGAATCTTGAATATTACGTTCCTTTACCCGCCGAATGAGCAGATTTTCTTTTTCCACCGGATAACTCTGTCCCTGTACGGACTCTACGGATTTGTACATCTGGATAGATTCGCTGATGCGGGATTGCTGCACAATTTTACTCCGGCTTTCGGAAAGCTGCTGCAGAGCCGAGGGAATCAGCGGAGTAAAGGTGTAGGAGAGAAGTCGGCTGATATGTGTGGCCATCTCCGGAGTGATGATGCGGATACCGGACAGAGCCTCATAGAGATCCAGGGTATGCTCGGTAGATACGGTGTACCGCCGGGTGATGTCCAAAAGTAACGTAGAGTCCGGTTCGTCCATCAGAAAAGGGCCTATCAGAATCGCGCCAAAGAGGGTGTCTTTATTTACCAGTGGAAATATGATATGATTAAGATTAGCATGACAGGAAAAGACGTAGGCCTCCCCCAGATCCATGGCCCGTTTTGCCGCTTTTGCGTGCAGCTCCTTACAGCTGCCCTTCTGAGCGCTCTGCTCGGATAACAATTTTTTAAACTGCATACAGAAGGGAGTGGCAGTGCCAAAGCCACAGAGGGTGTTGCCCGCTTCATCCAGGGCCTGAATAGGCAGATTCAGGCAGGAATAAAGACATTCCAGAATTTCCTTCAACTGCTGTTCACTGATAATATTGTATAAATAGGCTTGCATATAGAAAGACTCCTTTTCCTCGTATGCATGCTATTATATCATAAGAAAATCAAAAAAAGTATCAAATTTCAAAAGTTATTACAAGCAAAATCCAAAAGAAATTACTAAAATAACATCAGATATTGAGGAGTGACAGAGATGTCGATAATTCAGAGTATATCAGGAAGCGTACAAGAAGGAAAAGCAAAAAGTGTAAAGCAGCTGGTACGTCAGGCGCTGGAGGAAGGCTATGATCCGAAGGTGATTCTGAATGAAGGCCTGTTGACAGGTATGATGGTAGTTGCCGATAAGTTTAAGAAGGATGAGGTATTTGTGCCGGAGGTGCTGGTCTCATCCAGAGCCATCAACGCCGGACTTACCATTCTGGAGGGTTATCTGACCACGGGAGATGGTGATGGCTATATCGGAAGAGTTGTACTGGGAACGGTGCGCGGCGACTGGCATGATATCGGAAAGCATATGGTATCCCTGTCTCTTCGGGCAGCAGGTTTCGAGGTGGTGGATATCGGATACGATGCGGATACAGCCCTGTTCCTTGATACCGCCGAGAAGATTGGGGCAGATATCATCTGCATGTCAGCGCTTCTGACCACCACGATGGACGCCATGCAGGAGGTTATTGAAGAACTGAAGCGCCGTCATTTACGCGAAAAATATATCGTTATGATAGGCGGAGCTCCGGTCAATGAATGCTTTGCCCAGGAAATTGATGCAGATATTTATACGTCAGACGCCATGTCCTGTGCCAGAGAGGCAAGGAAGGCAGTTCTGAAGAAGAGAGGACAAGATGAGGTTTCATAACCTGAAAGCAGAGGTGCCGGAGGAAAAGGTACTTCAAAAAATGAATTGTCCGCCGGAATCTGAGTGGTATGAGGAATTTCAGAGTGAGCTGGAAGAGCTTGAAAGCGAGGCAAAAAGAGCGTTAGAGCCCCATGGAGCAATGGCCTTCGGAAAAATACCGAAGGAGCTGGCTACGGAAAAGATTCCGGAGGGAACAGAGGTAGCCTGCGCCATAATTACGATTGGAAAGAATATTTCCGATTATTGTGAGAGCTTTTTCCGGGACGGGGACTGCGTCAGAGGACTTCTGGCAGATTCCTATGCAGATATTTATCTGTTTGAACTGGAAAAATGCTGGGTGCATCAGGTGATGGACGTCTGCCGGGAAAGAAAGGTGGGCATCCGGGGACGACTGGAGATTCCGGGCGATCTGACCATGGAAGCCCAGAAGTTTGCCTTTGACACCATTGGGGAGGCAGAGCTTCCGGGACTGACCTTATCCAGGGGATATATGTTCTACCCGGTAAAAACTATTTGCCATATCTTCCTTCTGTCGGAGGATCCGGAAGAATTCCGGGTGGCACATGACTGCAGACGGTGTACGAACACAGCCTGCAATATGCGAAAGGAGCCTCCCAGTCCGGAGCTTCTGGAAGCGTAAATATGGATGTACGTTCGGAAAGCTGGCGCGCGGCCAAACGGATGTCAGATATAGGATTTGAAAGTCTGTAGATTTTACAGGAAAAGCGAAAGAGAGGAAAAGAAAAATGACCAGTTATGAAATTATGAAGGCTAATATACATTTCCAGAATCCGGACCGTATCGGTCTTCGATTTGACAGAATCGCGGGAAAGGGTGATGTATGCCGTATCTTCGTACTTCCGCCGAAGGATAAAAGAGACAACAGCAAGACCTACAGCGTATCCAAGAAGGTTCGTCCGGGCGACAACGAATACGATGAGTGGGGATGCCTGTGGAGAAGCGACGGAAAGGGATCCAGCATGGGCGAGCCCTGTAATATCGCTCTGGAGGATCTGGAGGAGGATCTGGAGGATTTCCAGTTCCCGGATCCGAAGGCAGAGGGCCGTTTTGACGGACTGGAGGAAGCGCTGAAGGTGGCAGAGGAAAAGAACCTGTATGTACAGTTGAACAGCCCCCAGTGTATTTTTGAGCGTATGCATTTCCTGCACGGCTTTGAGGATACCCTTTGCGATATCATTGAGCTTCCGGAGGAGACAGAGGAGCTGGCAAGAAAGCTTGCAGACTATCAGATCGGCATTATCGAAGAAGCATATCGTCTGGGAAAGGGCCGGATTCACTGCTATGATACCACAGACGACTGGGGTACCCAGCAGGCACTGATGATTTCTCCCAAGAGATTCCGTGAAATCTTCAAGCCGCAGTACAAGAGAATCTTTGACAAGGCGCATGAGTGCGGTATGGACATCCGTTTCCATACAGACGGCAAGATCAATGACATCCTGGAGGATCTGATTGAGCTGGGCGTAGATATCATCAATATCCATCAGCCGAATCTGGTAGGCGTGGATGAGATTTCCAAGATTGGTCAGGGACGTATCTGTTTTGAGGCGTCTGTGGATATTCAGACCACACTGCCGACCGGAGATAAGGAGCGCATCGACCGTGAAGCGAAGGAACTGGTTGAAAAATGGGGTACCAGACAGGGCGGCTTTATCGGCGTAGAGTACGGCTATCTGGATGCAATCGGTACCACCAAGGAAACCATGCTGTATGAACTGGAGTGCTTTGAGAAGTACGGTACCTATAAGAAATAAGGCGCAGGATAACAGGAGGAAATGACAATGATTATTATTGCAGAGAAGCTGAACGGAACGATTCCTTCTATGGCAAAGGCGATCGCAGGCCGGGATGAGGAATGGATTAAGGATATCGCCCGGAAAGAGGCGGCAGACGGAGCGGCTTTTATCGATGTGTGCGCTTCCGTTGAAGTGGGCGAGGTAGAAACCCTGCACTGGATGATTGACTTGGTACAGAGCGTGACAGATGTTCCGATCTCCATTGACAGTCCCAGCACTGAGGTTCTGGCAGAAACATACAAGTTCTGTAAGAAACCGGGACTTTTTAACTCCGTGTCCATGGAGAGTAAAAAACATATAGATTCTATTTTCAAAATTATGGCTGAGAATCCTGGCTGGGAAGTCATCGCCATGCTGTGCGATGACACGGGAATTCCCAAGTCCGCGGCAGACCGTCTGCGTGTCTTTGATAATATTATGAAGAAGGCAGAGGAGTATGGAATTGATCCGTCCAGAATCCACATTGACCCCATCATCGAGGCTGCGGCCCTGATGGATCCGGACAGAGAGGATGGACCGGGAATCACCATCAATACCAAGGTAATTGACGCTATCCGCGCAAAATACCCGACCATTCATATTACTTCCGCTATCAGCAATATTTCCCACGGCCTGCCTGCCCGGAAATATATGAACTATGCTTTTGCTTCCCTGGTATTATCCCATGGACTGGACAGCGGTATCCTGGATCCGCTGAACCATGGAATGCATGCGATTATTGATACCACAGAGAAGATGCTGAAGCTTTCCGACGCCGAGATGCAGAAGATTGTGGGAGCGGTGAAGGAGCAGACACTGGAGGATGTGGAGCTTCCCCTTCCGGATGGCGATTTCACTCCGGAGGAGGCCAGAAAATACGCGGAGATGTCCGCGACCATACTGGCTATGAAGGAGCTGCAGATGACGGTAGAGGATCTGGAGCCGGACGAGGAGGATCGCGATATTCAGGGCGTCTCCTATGCGGCAGAGGCTTTGCTTGGTCTGGATGAAGACGGTTACTGTATGTCATACATTGAAGCATATAAGGACGACCTTTTTGGCGTACCGAAGAAATAAGAAAACAGGAGGAATGATTGGTTATGAGACCGGAAATTGAAGAGGTAAAGGAACTTGTTATTAAAGGAAGCGCGAAGAAGGTAGCAAAGGCAGTGCAGGCTGCTCTGGATGCAGGTTGTGATGCTTCTGAAATCCTGAATCAGGGTATGGTAGAGGCGATGTCCGAGGTTGGAGAGCAGTTCTCCAAAAATGAAATCTTTGTATCCGAGATGCTGGTAGCGGCCCGCGCCATGAAAAAGGGCGTTGCAGTTCTGCAGCCGCATCTTGCAAATGGCTCCACAGGAAGCCTGGGCAAGGTAATTATCGCTACGGTTAAGAATGACCTGCATGATATCGGAAAGAACCTGGTTGCCATGATGATCGAGAGCGCAGGCTTTGAGGTCATCGACCTGGGAATCGATGTTCCCATTGCAAAGATTATTGAGTGCTACCGTGAAAATCCGGATACCAAGATCATTGCGCTGTCCGCGCTTCTGACCACAACTATGCCGGATCTGCGTGAGACAGTAGACGCTTTGAATCATGAGGATTTCCGTAACGAAGTAAAGATCATGGTAGGCGGCGCTCCGATTACCAAGGAGTTCGCAGATGAGATCGGTGCCGACGGATATTCCGCAGATGCCGCAGAGGCAGCAGTTCTTGCCAAGAAGCTGGCAGCATAATCACGATATAATTCTTTTTATTGCTACATTATCCCTCAGGAACCGGACCGCTTTTGGCGGTCCGGTTCTTTTATCCGGCTTTTTTATCCGAAAAAAGTAATGCACAAATGTTTAATTTGTAGTAAACTAAGTAAGAATCATGCAATAAAACGGTCCTGTATGAGGAGTGAATATTATGATAGCAATCATTGACTATGATGCGGGCAATTTAAAGAGCGTGGAAAAGGCGCTCCTTTCCCTGGGGGAAGAGGTGCTGATAACCCGTGAGAGAGAAGCATTGCTTCGCGCGGATAAAGTAATTCTTCCGGGCGTCGGCAATTTCGGGGATGCCATGGAAAAGCTGAAAAGCTATGGACTGGTTCCGGTGATTCAGGAGCTGGCAGAGAGGGGAAAACCATTCTTAGGCATCTGCCTGGGGCTGCAGCTTCTGTTTGAGCGAAGCGCAGAGGCTCCCGGCGTAGAGGGACTGGGAATTCTGAAGGGAGAGATTCTGCGGATTCCGGATGGGGAAGGCCGGAAGGTGCCCCATATCGGCTGGAATTCCCTGCATTTACAAAATGGCGGGCGTTTATTTGAGGGACTGCCGGAGGGAGCTTACGTGTATTTCGTTCACTCCTATTATCTGAAGGCAGAGAATCCGGAGATTGTGAAGGCTGCGACAGAATATGGCGTGACCATTGATGCATCCGTGGAACAGGGAAATATCTTTGCCTGTCAGTTCCATCCGGAAAAGAGCAGCCAGGTGGGACTTAAGATTCTTGAAAATTTTGCGAAGCTGGAGGGTTAGGCAATGTTTACCAAACGAGTGATCCCATGCTTGGATGTACACGCGGGACGCGTGGTGAAGGGCGTGAATTTTGTAAACTTAAGAGACGCCGGCGATCCGGTGGAGATTGCGGCTGCCTACGACGTGGCCGGGGCGGACGAGCTGGTATTCTTAGATATTACGGCTTCTTCTGACGCGAGGGGTACGGTTGTGGATATGGTGCGCCGGGTGGCGGAGAAGGTTTTTATTCCCTTTACGGTAGGCGGCGGAATCCGTACCGTAGAGGATTTTAAGGTGCTGCTGCGGGAAGGGGCAGATAAGATATCTGTGAACAGCGCGGCCATTATGCGGCCGGAGCTTATCAGCGAAGCGGCAGACAAGTTCGGAAGCCAGTGTGTGGTAGTGGCGATTGACGCCAGACGGCGCCCGGACGGCAGCGGCTGGAATATCTATAAAAATGGCGGACGTATAGATATGGGAATCGACGCGGTGGAATGGGCCATGAAGGCCGATCGGCTGGGAGCCGGTGAGATTCTTCTGACCAGCATGGACTGCGACGGGACGAAGAATGGCTATGATCTGGAGCTGACCCGCACCGTTGCGGAAAATGTGTCCATTCCGGTGATTGCATCCGGCGGCGCAGGCACAAAGGAGCATTTTCATGACGCCCTGACAGAGGGAAAGGCAGACGCGGTACTGGCAGCCTCCCTGTTCCATTATAAGGAGCTGGAGATCGGGGAGCTGAAGGAATATCTGCGGGGACGCGGCGTATCTGTCCGCCTGTAGCGGGACAGTATAAAAGATACAGATTTTTACAGGAGATAAACAAGTATGTCTATGATTCAAAATGACTGGCTGGAGCCGCTGAAACCGGAATTTTCCAAGCCATATTATGCGGAATTATTCAAATTCGTGAAAAATGAGTATGCGACCCGGCAGATTTTCCCGCCAGCGGACGATATTTTCAATGCTTTTCATCTGACTCCGCTTCACGAGGTAAAGGTGGTCATTCTGGGACAGGATCCCTATCACAATGACGGACAGGCCCACGGGCTGTGCTTCTCCGTGAAGCCGGATGTGGCTATTCCGCCGTCGCTGGTGAATATCTATCAGGAGCTGCACGACGACCTGGGCTGCTATATCCCAAACAACGGCTACCTGACCAAATGGGCGAAGCAAGGCGTACTGATGCTGAACACGGTGCTGACCGTCCGGGCTCATCAGGCCAATTCCCATCGGGGCATGGGCTGGGAACAGTTCACCGACGCGGCCATCCGTATCTTAAATGAGCAGGATCGCCCGATTGTATTCATTCTCTGGGGCAGTCCGGCCCAGAAAAAGGCTCAGATGCTGAACAACCCGAAGCATCTGATTCTGAAGGCGCCCCATCCGAGTCCTCTGTCTGCATATAGGGGATTTTTCGGAAGCCGTCCCTTCAGCCAGACCAATGAATTCCTTGTAAAAAATGGGCTGGAGCCCATAGACTGGCAGATTGAAAATGTGTAGGCAGATAAAACTGGCCAGAGCCTGGTATGCAGAACAGAAGAAGAGCACGCGGGTGATGCTCGAGCTTCTGACAGGACTGGTGACCTGCTATCTTATATTTTTGCTGTGGCTGATTCCGCAGATGATGGCGGCTGTGCCGATGGATACGAAATACTGGAAGGTAAAGCTTCTGGCTGCATTGGTGATGCTGATTCCGGTGTATCTGGGATTGCAGTGGGGTGTGTACCGATGCTCCGGTATGATTTTATCGGAGACCAGCCCCTGTACGGATCCGAAGAAAGAACGGCGGCGTCTGATTTTTTGGGCGGTGCTGGGCTTTGGTGCAGTCTTTATCTGGATGATGGTGTATTTCTACGCTTATTTCCCGGGCTCCTTTGACTGGGATAATCTGGATCAATGGTGGCAGATACAGAACCACCAGTACGACACCTGGCATCCGGTGTTCCATACACTGATTATCGCGCTGTTTTCGAAGATAGTGAATCATTACGGCTTCGTAGTTTTCATGCAGCTGCTTTTATACAGCCTGGTCTGCGGCTACCTTGTATACACCATGGCAAAATGGCGTTTTCCGGTATGGGCATTGGTGCTCACAGAGTTTTTCCTGGCGGCCAATCCGCAGACCCACCGGATTCTGCTTTTTATGTGGAAGGACAGCGCGCTGACGGTGTTCATGGTGCTGTTTACCGTATATCTTGTCAACATTTGGAAGACGAATGGACAGTGGCTTAAGAAAAAAAGGAATCTGGCAGTATTTATTCTGGTGCTGATTTCCATTTCTCTGGTGCGCCACAATGGCATCCTGTATACGATTCCACTGCTGATTCTGATGCTCTTGTTCTTCAGGGAGCTTCGCAGGGAAGCAGCCGTTTCCCTGGTGCTGATGCTGGCGGGCATGTGGATCATCGAGCATCCCATCTACGATCTGGTGGGGGCCAGCCGTCCGGACCAGACCTATGTGGAGACGGTAGGTGTGCCCATGACGATTCTCTGCAATGTCCATGAGATGGCGCCGGAGAGCTTAAGCCCGGAGGCGGCGGAGTTTTTCGCCAAGATTGGACCGGAGAAGCGCTGGAAGATCTACGAGATGGGCAATTATAATTCCTTTAAGTTTGTAACCAATGCAAATACGGTTATCAAGGAGACTGATCCGGCAGAATTCCTGAAATTTACGGCAGAGACCATAAAGAATGCGCCGGGTCTGTCCCTGCAGGCGTTCTACGAGGTCACACGGATGGTCTGGGATATTCGGGGAACAGAAGAGTGGCATGCAGATCTGGAGTATCAGATCCGGGAAAATGACTGGAATTTCAGCTATGTGAAGAACCGGGAAGGCGTGCGGACAGCCCTCAATGACTTCGACGAGTGGGTGCTGAACAGTCCCGTAGATTACCTGTTTTCCTACAATGGCACGCACCTGTTGATTCTGATTCTATGTACGCTGTTTGTCTTCATACGGAAGGGCAAGGGCTGGAAAGCCATGACGCTGATCCTGCCGATCTTGGCTTACAGCTATGGAACCATGCTGCTGCTGTGCGGCCCGACCTACCGGTTCTTCCATTTCGACAGCGTGATTTTTGCGCCGCTGTGTCTGCTTCTATTTAGTAGAACCGGGGAGAAAGAGGGAGAACAGAAAACGGTCTGATAGGAGTCAGAAAAAATAAAAGAATATAAAAATATCAAAACCGTGTATCTATATCATAAAGGGTACACGGTTTTGGTTTATAAAAAACACCCGCAAGAACCCTTATTACTACAGAGTTCTTACGGGTGTTTCAATTTTAATTCGGTGAACTATTTTGTTCAGCTTTCAGATGCTTATTGGCCGTAGACAGCATCAGCTTTAACCGGTTCAACTGATTGACCTCGCTGGCGCCGGGATCGTAGTCAATGGCTACCACATTGGAGGTGGGGTAGCGGCGGCGCAGCTCTTTGATAACGCCTTTGCCGACCACGTGGTTCGGCAGACAGCCGAAGGGCTGGGTGCAGACGATGTTCGGCACGTCTTCGTGAATCAGCTCCAGCATTTCCGCGGTCAGGAACCAGCCCTCGCCGGTCTGATTGCCCACGGATACAATGTCGGAGGCCATATCGGCCATTTCGTCGATGTT
Organism: Laedolimicola intestinihominis; assembly: GCF_040096155.1. NCBI lineage: Bacteria > Bacillati > Bacillota > Clostridia > Lachnospirales > Lachnospiraceae > Laedolimicola > Laedolimicola intestinihominis. The sequence goes on from NZ_JBBMFE010000018.1 coordinate 17,680, forward strand.
GCCGGGCGCGTTAAAGTGGACGCTCTCTGTAAAGGCCTTGGCGGCGGGCTTCCGAAGCCATTCCATGGCCTGGATACCGGCCCGGGCTACCCGCGCGCCGGAGCGCTTTTTGCCCAGGTGGTCCGCCTTGAACTCGCTGTTCTTAAAGCAGTACAGCAGGAAGTCCATCAGATCCGGAACCACAGCTTCCGCTCCCTCATGCTCCAGAAGCTCCACCAGATGGTTATTGGCAGAGGGTGAGAATTTCACCAGAATCTCGCCAACCACGCCGACCCGGGGCTTCTTCAGATCCTCATGGATGGGCAGACGGTCGAAGTCCTTGATGATGCCGCGGCAAATCTGGACGAAGCGCTTGTGGCTCACATGCTTCTGGGAGACGAAGTCCTGACAGATTTTCAGCCATTTGGCGTGGAGACGGTCTGCAGAGCCGGCCTCTCTCTCATAAGGACGCATCCGGTACAGGACCCGCATGAAGATGTCGCCAAAGACCAGTCCGTAGAGACCTTTTACAGCCAGACCCGGGGTAATCTTGAAGCCCGGGTTGGTCTCCAGATGATTCAGGTTCAGGGATACCACCGGAATCTGCTCCTGTCCGGCCTTGGCCAGAGCCCGGCGGATGAAGGAGATGTAGTTGGTGGCACGGCAGCCGCCGCCGGTCTGGGTGATGATAACGGCCAGCTTATTTGTATCGTATTTACCGGAAAGGACAGCAGTCATAATCTGCCCTACCACCACCAGAGAGGGGTAGCAGGCGTCGTTGTTGACATATTTTAAGCCCATGTCGATGGCAGCCCGGTCAGAATCCGGCAGTACCTCCAGCTTGTAGCCGGAAGCCCGGAAGGCAGGCTCGATAATGTCGAAATGAATCGGCGACATTTGCGGACACAGGATGGTGTATTCTTTGCGCATTTCCTCGGTGAAGACCACGCGATCATAAGCGGAGGAAACGATGCTCCGGCATTCGCCCTTGTTTTCACGCACGCGGATAGCGGCGATAAGGGAACGGATCCGGATGCGGGCAGCACCCAGGTTATTGACCTCGTCGATCTTCAGGCAGGTGTAAATCTTGCCGGAATTGGTCAGAATGTCGCTGACCTCGTCGGTGGTGACGGCGTCCAGACCGCAGCCGAAGGAGTTCAGCTGAATCAGATCCAGATCGTCCCTGGTCTTTACGAAGCTGGCAGCCGCGTACATCCGGGAATGGTACATCCACTGGTCCATGACGAACAGCGGGCGCTCCACCGGATGGAGATGGCTGACAGAATCCTCGGTCAGTACAGCCAGACCGTAGGAATTGATCATTTCCGGGATGCCATGGTTGATCTCCGGATCCACATGGTAGGGACGGCCTGCCAGCACGATGCCACGGCGGCCGGTCTTCTGCATGTATTCCAGGGTTTCCTCACCCTTGCGCATGATATCCTCGCGGGTATGCTCCATTTCCGCCCAGCCCTTCTTGGCTGCCTCGCGGATCTCATTCTCGGAGATGCCGCAGTGCCTGGAAAATTCTGTAACAAGTTCATTTTCCAGAATGGACTCGTTCTCAAAGGACAGGAATGGGTTAAAGAAATCAATGTCGCTGCCGGACAGCTCGTCGATGTTATTTTTGATGTTCTCCGCGTAGGAGGTGACGATGGGGCAGTTATAGTGGTTGCCCGCATCCGGGAACTCAGTCCGCTCATAGGGTACGCAGGGGTAGAAGATGAACTTCAGGCCCTGACGGATGAGCCAGGTCACATGACCGTGGGCCAGCTTAGCCGGGTAGCACTCAGACTCGCTGGGAATGGACTCAATACCCATTTCGTAAATCTTATGGGTGGAAGAAGGGGAGAGTACCACCCGGTAGCCCAGATCCGTAAAGAACGTGAACCAGAAAGGATAGTTCTCATAGAAATTCAGAACACGGGGGATACCCACAGTTCCGCGCTTCGCAGCTTCCTCAGATAAGGGCTCATAGTCGAAGAGACGCTTATTTTTGTATTCGTACAGGTTCGGAATATTGTCCTTGTTTTTTTCTTTTCCGATACCACGCTCGCAGCGGTTGCCGGAGATATAGCGGCGTCCGCCGGAAAATTTGTTGATGGTCAGACGGCAGTGGTTGGTACAGCCGTTACACTTGGTCATGGAGGTGGAAAATTCCAGGTTATTGATCTCGTCAATGGAGAGCATGGTGGTCTCCATGCCGTCCTGATACCGTTCCCTGGCGATCAGAGCCGCGCCGAAGGCGCCCATGATACCGGCAATGTCGGGACGAACCGCCTCGCAGTCCGCGATTTTCTCAAAGCTTCGAAGAACCGCGTCATTGTAGAAGGTGCCGCCCTGTACCACGATATTTTTACCGAGAGCGGAGGCGTCGGATACCTTGATAACCTTGAACAATGCGTTCTTGATAACCGAGTAAGCCAGACCTGCGGAGATATCGGACACCTCGGCGCCCTCTTTCTGGGCCTGCTTTACCTTGGAATTCATAAACACAGTACAGCGGGTTCCCAGATCGATCGGATGCTTGGCAAAAAGCGCCGCCTTGGCAAAATCCTCTACGGTGTAGTTCAGGGATTTAGCAAAGGTCTCAATGAAGGAACCGCAGCCGGAGGAGCAGGCCTCGTTCAGCTGCACACTGTCTACGGTGTGGTTCTTGATGCGGATACATTTCATATCCTGACCGCCGATATCCAGGATACAGTCCACGTTCGGATCAAAGAATTCAGCGGCGTAATAATGAGAAACAGTCTCGACTTCGCCCTCGTCCAGCATGAGGGCTGCCTTAATCAGGGCCTCGCCGTAGCCGGTGGAGCAGGAACGGGCAATGCGCGCGTTCTTCGGAAGGAACCGGTAGATATCCTTGATGGCGCGGATGGTGGTCGCCAGGGGGTTACCATTGTTACTGCTGTAGAAGGAATAAAGCAGGGCTCCGTCCTCACCTACCAGCGCAGCCTTGGTGGTGGTGCTTCCGGCGTCGATGCCGAGGAAGCAGTTGCCCTCATAGGCCTGGAAATCGCCGCGCATAACCTCATGACGGCTGTGACGCTCCTGGAATTTGGCATATTCATGCTCATTGGCAAAAAGCGGCTCCATACGGGCCACCTCGAAATCCATCTGGATATGGTTTTGGAGACGCTGCTTCATATCGCTTAAGGAAGCGCTCGTCTTCTGCTCACAGCTTAAGGCGGAACCCATGGCGGCGAACAGGTGAGAGTTCTCCGGCGCAATGATGTGCTCTTCATCCAGATCCAGGGTGCGGATAAAGGCTGCTTTCAGTTCCGATAAGAAATGAAGCGGGCCGCCCAGGAACGCCACGTGTCCCCGGATGGGCTTGCCGCAGGCCAGTCCGCTGATGGTCTGGTTGACCACGGCCTGGAAAATAGAAGCGGCCAGGTCTTCCTTGGTGGCACCGTCATTGATCAGCGGCTGAATATCGGACTTGGCAAATACGCCGCAGCGGGCCGCGATGGTATAAAGGGAATGATAGTTCTTGGCGTACTCATTCAGACCGGTGGCGTCCGTCTGCAGAAGAGAAGCCATCTGGTCGATGAAGGAACCGGTACCGCCGGCGCAGATACCGTTCATACGCTGCTCCACATTGCCGCCCTCGAAGTAAATGATTTTTGCGTCCTCACCGCCAAGCTCTATCGCCACGTCGGTCTGGGGAGCTGTCTGCTCCAGAGCCGTCGCTACAGCTACGACTTCCTGTACGAAGGGCACGCCCAGATGGTTCGCCAGGGTCAGTCCGCCTGATCCGGTGATGGCCGGATAGACGGTCAGATTGCCAAGCCTTCCTTCCGCCTTTTCAAGCAGAGAAGCCAGGGTCTCCTGGATGTTGGCGAAATGGCGCTCATAATCAGAGAAGAGAAGCTCCTGCTTCTCATTTAAAATAGCTACTTTTACAGTGGTGGAACCGATGTCAATTCCCAGTGTATAGATAGTTGAATTATTCATAAAAAATATACGGCGGATTTCTCCGCCTCCCTCCTTTTCTAAATGACAGCAAAAGGTTTCTTTGACACTAATGTACATTATACGACACAAAATTTTTGAAATCAAATAAAAAAAATATAAACAATTTATGGAAAGTTTAACAAAAAGGCGCAGAGGTAACAGGATTTTCCGGATTGCATACAGTAAATGTATATAAATAGGAAGAAAAGGAACCGGATTTTATGGAAAAATGCATGGGATTTCTGCATACGGTCGAAAAAGGGGACACTCTCTATGCCTTAAGCCGTCGTTACCGGGTGCCTCTCGGGGCGCTTCTTTACGTCAATCCCTACATCAATGTCTACAACCTGCAGGTGGGGGACGAGGTGTGTATTCCCCTGCGTCGGCGTCCGCGGCAGGTGCCTCCGGAAAAAGAGAGGGGAGAAGGAAAGACCATTGCCTCCGGTTGACAAACAGAGGCTTCCCGCCTATAATAAAATTGTCTGAAAATGTTTCCGGGATTCGTGGAAATACAGTTTCCACGGCCCGGAAATCTTGTGTCACAGACATTTTTGATAGGAAAGGATGAATTATTTTTTATGAACTGGATAGACAAGCTGGAGAAAAAATTTGGCCGCTACGCGATTCACAATCTGATGTATTATGTGATTATTCTTTATGCGCTGGGGTATGTGATTAATGTGGTGGCGCCCGATTTCTATACCGGATACCTGTCTCTCGATCCCACCGCCATCCTGCACGGCCAGATCTGGAGAATCGTGACCTTTATCATTTACCCACCTTCCACAGGGCTGTTTTTCTTCCTGATCAGCATGTACCTGTATTATTCCATCGGCAAGGTGCTGGAGATGCAGTGGGGCGCGTTTCGCTTTAACCTGTATCTGCTGACAGGTATGTTGCTTCATGTGGTGGCAGCTTTCTTAAGCTGTTACGTGTTCGGTGCGAATATTGGCCCCATGTTCGGCACCTATTATCTGAACTATTCGCTGTTTTTCGCTTTTGCGGCCACTTATCCGAACATGCAGTTCCTGCTGTTTTTTATCATTCCGATTAAGGCGAAATGGCTTGGTATCATCAATGCGGTGTACTTTGGCGTAACTATCGTGGCGGGATTTGCAGCACCGTATCTTTCGGTTCAGACGCTTCTGACTCTGTATCAGGCAGGCATCATCGCCCATCCGGCTTATGCGGTCATGGCTCTGGTGTCCCTTGGCAACTTCCTGATTTTCTTCTTCAGTATGAAAACCATGCGTCGGTACTCCCCGAAGGAGGTACACAGAAGACAGGTATATAACCGGAGCGTGCAGCAGGGCGAGAAACGGGCCAGCGTTCACAGATGCGCAGTCTGTGGCAGGACGGAGAAGGACGGCGACGATCTGGTATTCCGGTACTGCTCCAAGTGCAACGGCAATTATGAGTATTGTCAGGATCATCTGTTTACGCATGAGCATGTGAAATAGACATACAAAGCAGACTTCATTCATACACATTGTACGATGGTCATACCTTTACGAGAACGTTATAATTTTAACAAATAAAAAAGGAGGTTTTGTTTCATGAACACACCTGCGGAAATTGCAAAAAATTATGTGGGAATCGGAAAAGGAAAGGTGAATACACCGCCGCTCAAGCTGTTTATCCTCGGCATTATGGCCGGTATCTTTATCGGTATCGGCGGTATCGCCTATGAGATGGCAACGGCGACCATCGGCGGAGCTCTGGGCAAGCTGGTTGGCGCCTGCATGTTCCCGGCGGGACTGGCTCTTGTACTGATTGCGGGAAGCGAGCTTTTCACCGGCAACTGTCTGTTGGTTATTCCGCTTCTGGAGGGAGAAGTGAAATTCTCCGGCGTTCTGAAAAACTGGGTTTTCGTATACCTTGGTAACTTCGTAGGCTCTTCGCTCCTGGCTTTTCTGGTAGCTTTCGGACACAGCCCGTCTCTGCTTGACAAGGGACTTCTGGATGTGGTGATGTCTGTGGCGGCAGGCAAGGTGGCTTTAAGCTTCGGCGACGCTGTATTCCGCGGCATCGTCTGCAACATGATGGTATGTCTGGCTGTCTGGATGTCCTTTGCGGGTAAGACCGTAGCCAGCAAGATTGCGGGACTTTATTTTCCGATTATGATCTTCGTTATGGCCGGCTTCGAGCACAGCATTGCGAATATGTACTATCTGATGGTAGGCATCTTCAGTAATTCTATCTACGGCGTGGGTAACACAGCTGTGAATCTGGGCGCGGCGCTGACGAAGAATCTGCTGCCGGTAACTCTGGGCAACCTTATCGGCGGAGCAGCTATCGGCATCGTATACTGGTATCTGTATTTAAAAGGAACCAAAAAAGACTAAAGAATGAAAAGGGGTAAAGTATGAGCATTCGGGTAGAAGAATTCGGCACCACGAAGGACGGACAGAAGGTAAAGAAATACATACTGGAAAATGGAAAAGGCATGAAGGCGGCTGTCCTGAACCTGGGCGCGGTACTGGCGGAGCTTCACGTGCCGGATAAGGACGGCACGCTCCGTGATGTGGTCTGGGGCTATGAAGATGTAGCGGGCTATGAGGTCAACGGACCGGATCTGGGAGCTGTCGTGGGCCGGAATGCCAACCGTATCGGAGGGGCCGTTATCACCATTGCGGGCAAGGATTACACACTTGTGAAAAATAATGGCGAGAACAACCTGCACAGCGGCCCGGATATGTATTTTACCAGAATGTGGAAAGCGATCATCGCTGACGACAATAAGGTAGAGTTTTCCCTACATAGTCCCGATGGGGATCAGGGGTATCCGGGCAATGCGGATATCACCGTATCCTACACACTGACGGATGGCGGTGAGCTGCAGATTGCTTATGAAGGTAAGGCAGACCGGGATACCATCTTTAACCTGACCAATCATTCCTACTTTAATCTGGACGGTCAGGAGTCTGATTCGGTGCTGGAGCAGAAGGTATGGCTGGACGCAGACGCATTTACACCGGGCGACGCAGGTCTGATTCCCACCGGAGAGATTCGGGATGTGACGGGAACCCCTATGGATTTCCGGACGGAGCATATGATCGGCGAGCGTATCGATGCGGACTACGAGCCTCTGAAGCAGGCCGGCGGTTACGACCACAACTATGTGCTGAAGAACGAAGGAAAGTACGCACTGTGCGGAAAACTCATTTCCCAGAAGAGTGGTATCTGCATGGAGGTCTCCACGGATCTGCCGGGTATCCAGCTTTATTCTGCCAACTTTCTGGAGAATGAGAAGGGCGGCAAGGAGGGACGCACCTATGGAAGACGCAGCGCCATCTGTTTTGAGTCCCAGTACTTCCCGGACGCCTGCCATCATGAGAATTTTCAGAGTCCCATCGTAAAGGCGGGAGAGGTATACCGGACGAAGACCGGATATCGATTTTCAGTGATAAAATAGAAAAATAAATGGATTTACCTGTGAAAATCCCGGGGCGAAAAGCTCCGGGATTTTTAAAATACACTTGAAATTCAGACGCAAATATGATATTCTATATACAACATAAAAAGATGTATTTCGTAAGGATTGTAACTCTCTGAGGCATTACCTGATGTGGTGTGCTATGAGAGTTTTTTTATTGGGAAAATAAGGATGACAATAAGGATGACAATACGGGAAAGACAGGAGAAGGGGAACAGAAGATGTTTGACAGATGGCTGAAGAAAAAAACAGAGGTGGTATCGCCGGTAAAAGGAGTCTGTATTCCTCTGGAACAGGTGAAGGACAGCGTATTCGCCTCCAAAATGCTGGGGGACGGCTTTGCGGTGGAACCGGCGGAGGATCTGGTGTCCGCGCCGGTGGCCGGAAAGGTTGTGATGCTGCCGGCCACCGGCCACGCGGTGGGAATCCGGACGGATAAAGGCGTGGAGGTCCTGATTCATATCGGCATCGATACAGTGGAGCTTCAGGGAGAGGGCTTCGAGTGCCTGGTGTCAAAGGGAGACCGGGTGCGTTGCGGAGATCCGCTCATTGAGTTTGACGGGGCCCTGATGAAGAAAAAGGGTCTGGATATGACCATTATGGTGATTTTCACGGAAGGATACAGCGGAAGCCCGGACGCGTCCTGTTACGGGAAGACCGTTGCCATGGGAGAGCCCCTGATGACACTGGATTAGACCGGTGCGGGGAAAGGTGAGAGATACGAGGTGTTTGTGTGAAAATAGTAAAAAAAATAAACAACAATGTGGCGATAGGAAGGGATCAGGCCAATCGCGAGGTAGTTGTTTTCGGAAAGGGAATCGGGTTTGCGGACGGCTCTTATGAGCTGACGGATTTATCTCGGATAGATCGGACCTATTACGATATCGATCCCAAATATGTGGGGCTTTTAAATGAAATCCCGGAACATATCTTTACGCTGGTGTCGAAGCTTCTGGAGATAGCCAAGGGAAAACTGAATATGCCGCTGAATCCCAATCTGGTGTTTATTCTGGCGGATCACATACATTTTTCCATCGAGCGTTACCGGAAGGGAATCTATCTTGCGCTTCCCTACTCCTATGAGCTGGAGTACGAGTATCCGGAGTTCACAAAGGTAGCGAAATGGTTCATCAAACATGTGAATCAGAAAATGCGTGTGGAGCTGGAGCCGGGAGAGGTGACCAGCATTGTGATGCATCTGATCAATGCTTCGGAAAACCTGCAGCAGGAAGCGCAGGGAGAGAAGCTTCTGGATCACGTGATCCGCGATGTGACGGATCTGGTGGAGTCAAGCTTCCAGATGCAGATTGACCGGAGCAGTTTTAACTATTTCCGTTTCAAAAATCATCTGAAATACTTTGTACAGCGAAGAAAAAAGGGAGAGCAGTTCCAGGACAGCAACCGGGAGCTCTATCTGGAAATGAAGAAAATCTACCCGGAGGCCGACGCCTGTGTGGCGAAGATTGATAGATATCTCCAGTGCATTTTTCAGGAACCCTGCTCGGAGGATGAGCTGCTGTACCTGATGGTGCATGTGAACCGGCTTTATACGAAGGAAGAATTTAAAAATCAATAATTTCTTTACGAACCATACAGGATGCTGGCGCGCGGTATCCTGCCTGTAAGATACACAAAAACAAGAAACAGACAGAAGGAGAGATATTATGGCAAAAAATTATGAAGAGCTGTCCGGTCAGATTATTACGCTGATTGGCGGAAAGGAAAATGTAAGCTTTTTTACCCATTGTGTGACGAGACTGCGTTTTACCCTGAAGGATCGGGAGCGGGTTCAGGTGCCGGAGCTTGAAAAGCTTCCCAGCGTATTTGGAACCAAGTGGAGCAACGGACAGCTGCAGATTATCGTGGGAAATGAGGTCAACGATATCTATGACGCGGTCTGCGAAAAAGGCGGCTTCCAGAAGGAAGAGGCCATCGACGAAAATCTGGACGGCGACGTGAAGGAAAAGCGGGGCATCAAAGATCTGCTGGGAGTATTTATGGAGACCCTGTCCTCCATATTCGCGCCCTTCATTCCGGCCATTGTGGCCTGCGGTCTGCTGCAGGGCCTGCTGTATTCGGTACAGTCCCTGGGATGGCTTGACTCCACCACAGACACCTACACCTTTTTCTTCACCTGCTCCCAGGCAGCCTTTTATTTCCTGCCGATTCTGGTAGCGTTCTCCGCAGGAAAGCGGTTTAAATGCAATCCCTATCTGGCGGCTACCACAGCGGCGATTCTGATGCATCCGGCCTTTGCGGGAATGGCAGGCACGACGATTAAATTATTTGGCTTTATCCCGATTACCTATGCAGGCTATTCCTCCACGGTCATTCCGGCCATTCTGACTGTCTATTTCCAGTCTCATGTGGAGCGGCTCTGCAAGCGGGTCGTACCGAAGATGATTGATATTATCGTAACGCCGCTGGTATCCGTGCTGGTATCCGCAGTGGTAGGCTGGCTTGTGTTGGCGCCCATCGGTAACTGGGTAGGTACCTTTGTGGCAGAGGGCATTCTGTGGCTGTATCAGACCCTGGGACCGGTAGGCGGCGCGCTGTGCGCAGGTCTGTATCCCTTTATGCTGATGACTGGTATGCAGGTGGCCATGTCCCCGATTACCGTGCAGAATCTGGCGACTTTGGGTTACGACTTTATCTACCCCTGTACCGCATGCTCCAACGCGGCCATGGCGGTATGCGCCCTCTACATCTACTGGAAGGCAAAGAATCAGAACACCAAGTCCCTGGGACTGTCCACCGGTATCACCGCTTTGATCGGCGTCACAGAGCCGGTTATGTTCGGTCTGATTATGAAGTATAAGAAGGCGCTGTACGCTACCATCATCGGCGGCGCGGCAGGCGGAATCGTTATGGGTATGTTTACGGTGCAGTATCTGTCCTTCGGTTTCGTGCCCTTTGGAACCATCGTGCTGGCCATGACGGAGACCTTCCCTATGTATCTACTGGGCGTGGGTATCTCCATGGTGGTGACCTGGATTGCCATGAGCCTGTTAAAGTTTGAGGAATAAGACAGAAGGAGAAACGGTTATGAAATCATTTCGAAAGGATTTCCTCTGGGGCGGCGCTACGGCGGCCAACCAGGTGGAGGGCGCTTACCGGGAGGGAGGGAAGGGCGTCAGCGTGGCCGACGTGGTGACCGTGGGTTCCCACACGCAGCCCAGACGCATTTCGCTGGACCTGGATCCGCAGTATTATTATCCCTCCCATCAGGCGATCGATCATTATCATCACTACAAGGAAGACATTGCCCTGTTTGCGGAAATGGGTTTTAAGGCCTATCGGATGTCCATCAGCTGGTCCCGGATTTTTCCGGACGCCGATAATGAGACGCCAAACGAGGAGGGGCTGGCATTTTACGACGGCGTCTTTCAGGAGCTTCAGAAATATGGAATCGAGCCGGTGGTCACCATTTCCCATGGGGATATTCCGCTGGCGCTGGGAACCAGGTACGGCGGCTGGCCCAACAAAAAGGCCATTGATTTGTATGTAAAATACGCGGTGACGCTGTTTGAACGCTATAAGGATTATGTACGCTACTGGATTCCCTTCAACGAAATCAATGACATTTTTCTGCCTATGAGCTCGCTGGGACAGGGAGCTATGCTGGACGAACAATCCGTCTATTTTACCGAGCAGGCGGATCGGCCGGAAGCGCGGATGAACGCTTTAAACAATATGATGATTGCTTCGGCGAAGGCGGTCATTGCGGGACGGGAGATCAATCCGGCGTTTCACTTCGGCACCATGATCTGTCACATTACCCGCTATCCCCGCACCTGCCATCCGGACGATGTGCTGCTGGTGCTGGAGGACGACCTGTATTTCAACAATACCTGTGCGGACGTGATGCTGAAGGGCGAATATCCCTTCTATACCCTGAACCGGTTTGAAAAAGAGGGGATTCAGATTGGGCTGTCCGAGGAGGAAAAGGCCATCCTGAAGGAGGGCGTGTGCGATTATTACACCTTTTCCTATTACCAGAGCATCTCGGAAAGCACCTTGACCTTCGAGGATCAGACCAGCGGAAATATCATGGGCGGCATCAAGAATCCCTATCTGAAGGAGACTGAGTGGAACTGGCCCATCGATCCGGTGGGACTGCGCTATACCCTTCTGAAGGTCTATGACCGCTACCGGGTTCCGGTAATGATTACCGAAAATGGAATCGGCTGCGTGGATCGGATGGAGGAGGACGGCTCGGTTCATGATCCCTATCGGATTGCATACCTGCGGGACCACATTACGGAGATGCGGAAGGCCGTGGACGAGGGCGTGGATTTGATTGGCTATACGGCCTGGGGCTGCATCGATCTGGTCAGTGTCTCCACCGGGGAAATGAAGAAGCGTTACGGCTTCATCTATGTGGACTGCGATGACCAGGGCAAGGGCACTCAGATCCGGTCCCGGAAGGACTCTTTTTATTGGTACAAAAAAGTGATTGCCTCCAATGGGGAAGATTTGGATTAATCGAGTTTTGGGCTTAAAACAAAAGAAAAAGGACGCTGACGGAGATTGTCGGCGTCTTTTTTCTATGCTGTTTTGGAAAATCAGGTCTTGACATGCCATGAAAAATAGTATACCATGTGAACTATTCACATTGTGAACTAAAAAGAACACAGAGAGGAGGAACTTCACATGGAAGCGACCCGAGAGGAGATTTTGAGAGTCTGGATGCAGCTGTCGCTGGCCATCAACAATGAGCGGGTGGTGTCCGGGCTGCCCTATAATGAGTTTCTGATTTGCAGCATCTTGTATTGGAACCAGAAGCGCAAAGCGCCGCGGGAGCTTACGGCTACGGATCTGTGCGGGGAGACGAAGATACTGAAATCCCAGATGAACCGGACCCTGAACAGCCTGGAGAAAAAGGGATTGATTGAACGGACCCGTTCGGAGAAGGATAAGCGGCAGGTTTACGTGAGTTTCCGAATGGAGCGGGCGGACGTCTATGAAAAGGAGCACGAGCGGCTTCTGAATTTTGTGGATGAGCTTATGGATCGGATTGGCTGGGAGCATTCCGAGGAGATTGTGAAGCTCTTCCATCTGATTGCGAAAATGGCAGACGAGGTAATTGGATGATAAAGATATTGGTAGATTCTTCTTCGGAGCTGACGAAGAAGGAAGCGGAGGAAAAAGGCTTTTTATTTGCACCCATCAGCGTAAATATCGGCGGAAGGGAATATCGGGACGGCGTGGATCTGACGAAGGATAAGTTCTACGATCTGCTGGTGAACGGCGGCGAATTCCCGCAGACTTCCCAGCCGTCGCCCCAGGCCTTTCTGGAACTGTTTGAGCAGGCGAAGAAGAATGGGGATGAGGTTGTGGCGATTCTCCTGTCGTCCGCTTTAAGCGGCACGTACCAGAGTGCGGTACTGGCAAAACAAATGGTGGATTATGAGGGGATTTATCTCATTGATTCCCTGACAGCTACGGGTGTGATCCAGATTCTGGCGGATTATGCGCAGGAACTCATTGAGAAAGGAAAGAGCGCTGCGGAAGTAGCGGAGCGGACGGACGTTTTCAAGACCAGGGTACACGCTATCGCCATGGTAGATACACTGGAGTTTTTGCAAAAGGGAGGCCGTATCAGCAAAACAGCGGCCATGATCGGCGAACTGGCAAGGCTCAAGCCCCTGATTACACTGACCGAAGAGGGAGGCGTGGGCGTTATCGGAAAAGCCATCGGAAAAAATAAGGCCGTGAGCTTTATGCTGAAATGGCTGGAGGAGCATCCGGTGGACGACGCCTGGCCGAAATATTCCATCTACACCAGCGGTACTGAGAACTGTGGACAGTTCGAAGAAAAGTTAAAAAATCATGGAATTGAAACCATGGGCCGGCTGCAGATTGGCACAGCCATCGGTACCCATATCGGACCGAACGCTTTTGGAATTATATATGTGGAGAAAGCATAATGTACGAAAAGAGGGGAGCTGCGTAAAGCAGCTCCCCCTTCGTGTATACAAAGTAGAAACTTAGTTTTCCATCGGTTTGCTGCCTGTAAAACGCAATCAGGAATTACATCCGCAGCCGGTGGTTCCCGTATCAAATGCCGGGTTAAAGGCGTAGAAGTTCTTCGAATTTAACTTATCCTGCACGATCCGGAGGGCTTCACCGAATCGCTGGAAATGTACAACCTCTCTCGCCCGCAGGAACCGGATGGCGTCGGTAACGTCCGGGGAATCCACGCAAAGTCGTAAGATGTTGTCGTAGGTGGTGCGGGCTTTTTCCTCTGGCACGACCTTGTAAGTACAACATATACAAAAATATAGAGGGTAAAGCAGATATTCCGCCTTTCCAGTGTATCAATTCAGACGTTCAGAAATGAGCGTCTATTTTTTTACCCTAAAACCAGAAAGGACGTGATACCACGAAGAAATCACCACCGCCGGAGCGTTCCCCTCCGCTTCCAGACCAGAACCCAAAAACAACTATCAAACACAACATTCAGAAAGGACAGGTACATCTATATGGAATTAAAATTCGTTATCCCCAACATGGAAAAAACATTCGGCAACTTGGAGTTTGCCGGAGAAGACAAAACAGAACAGAGAAGAATCAACGGACGCATGGCGGTACTCTCTCGCAGCTTCAACCTTTATTCAGACGTACAGAGGGCGGATGATATTGTGGTTATCCTCCCTGCCGAAGCCGGAGAGAAACATTTTGACTTTGAAGAACGTGTAAAGCTCGTCAATCCCCGTATCACCGCAGAGGGCTATAAAATCGGCACAAGGGGCTTTACCAACTACATTTTGCACGCTGACGATATGGTAAAAGCATAAGGAAAAGGAGGACATCAGACTATGAGATTAGCAAACGGAATCGTGATTGACAAGGAAGCAACATTCGGGGCATTGAAATATTCTGCCCTCCGCCGTGAGGTTCACCTCCAGAATGAAGACGGCTCGGTATCAGAAGAAATCAAGGAGCGTACCTATGACTTAAAATCCAGAGGACAGGGGCGTATGATTCAGGTTTCTATCCCTGCCAGCGTGCCATTAAAGGAGTTCGATTACAACGCAGAGGTGGAACTTATCAATCCAGTGGCAGATACCGTGGCAACGGCTACCTTTCAGGGAGCAGAGGTGGACTGGTACATCAAGGCTGATGATATTGTTCTGAAAAAAGGTGCTGCCATGAATCCGCAATCACCAAAGAAAGAACCGCCAACAGAAAAATAAGTATGGACGCAATTACTGGATATGAAGAATACGAACAGGACTTCCGGCTGGTTTCTCTGCCGGAATACTGCTGGATGGCAGGTCAGCTTCTTATCGAAGCCCTAGAAGATTATCAGCCGCCGGAAAATCTGGCAGTTTATATGCCGGAATGTCTGTGCAGGGAGTTGTCCGGCTATACTTTTTTATTTCAAGCCCATATGGAAGACAACAAGAAAGGATATTCGCTGCTTTATATGGGCTATTTTTAATCACGGAAAGGAGGATTGTTCCCATGAAACAGCTTTTCCCCCGTGGAAAACGTATCCGCCCCACGGATAAAGACCTTGTGTTCCATACTGCCCTTGCCGCCCTGTTCCCTGTCTTCCTGCTGGTTGTCCTGCTGTTTCATATCCGGCAGATTGCCGGAACCAACTGGCAGGAAGTGTCCCTTTCCCAGATAGCACAGGACATAAATATCCCTTACCTGTTATTCAGCATGGGCGTGGCAGGGCTGGTGTGTCTTACAGCAGTTCTTCTGTTCTGGCGATACCGCAGGGACGAAGTAAAGCAGCTCATCCACCGCCAAAAGCTGGCAAGGATGGTGTTGGAAAACAAGTGGTATGAATCGGAGCAGAGAAAGGAAGACGCTTTTTTCAAGGACTTGTCTTCCAGCCGTTCCAAAGAAACCATCACTTATTTTCCCAAAATCTACTACCGGATGAAACAGGGCTTGCTCCATATCCGTGTGGAAATCACCTTGGGGAAATATCAGGAGCAGCTCTTACACTTGGAGAAAAAGCTGGAAAGCGGCTTGTACTGTGAGCTGACGGATAAGGAATTAAAGGATTCCTATGTGGAGTACACCCTGCTTTATGATACCATTGCCAACCGTATTTCCATTGAGGATGTACAGGCAAAGGACGGCAGGCTCCGGCTTATGGAAAATGTCTGGTGGGAGTATGACAAGCTCCCCCATATGCTCATTGCCGGAGGAACCGGCGGCGGAAAGACCTACTTTATCCTGACCCTCATTGAAGCCCTGCTCCGCACCAACGCCGTCCTGTTCGTATTAGACCCGAAGAACGCCGACCTTGCAGATTTACAGGCGGTTATGCCGGATGTGTACTACAAAAAGGAAGATATGCTCGCCTGCATTGACCGTTTCTATGAAGAAATGATGAAACGCAGCGAAGACATGAAGCTCATGGAGAATTACCGGACAGGGGAAAACTACGCTTACTTGGGGCTTCCGGCAAATTTCCTTATCTTTGATGAATATGTGGCATTTATGGAAATGCTCGGCACAAAAGAAAATGCCGCTGTCCTCAACAAATTAAAACAAATCGTTATGCTTGGGCGGCAGGCTGGCTTCTTCCTGATTCTCGCCTGCCAGCGTCCGGACGCAAAGTATCTGGGGGACGGAATCCGTGACCAGTTCAATTTCCGTGTGGCTCTGGGGCGGATGTCGGAAATGGGCTATGGAATGATGTTCGGGGAAACCACAAAGGATTTCTTCCTAAAGCAGATAAAAGGGCGTGGCTATGTGGATGTGGGAACCAGTGTTATCTCAGAGTTTTACACGCCCCTTGTGCCAAAAGGACACGATTTCCTCAAAGAAATAAAAAAGCTCATAGACAGCAGGCAGGGAGTGCAGGCGGCGTGCGAAGCGAAAGCCGCAGAAACGGACTGACCTGCTGTGGCTGGTGTGCCGCAAGGCACGCCAGCATGAACCCCTCGTATCTAACAGAGGGGTACAAATCGACAGGCAATAACCAAACAACAGGGCAGAATCCCACGGTACACAAGGGATTTTCCCATATCCGGCGTATGTCAACAAGGCTCTGAAAGTTGACATACGCTTTTTTAGACAGGAGGGATTTTCACTGAATGAAGAAACATGGGTACGGAACATCAAAGAGAAACGGGAAAGTTACGGTATCTCACAACAGAAACTTGCCCTAGCTGCCGGAATCACCCGTCCGTACCTGAGCGATATTGAAACGGGCAAGGCTCACCCATCCGAAGCATTACAGGAAGCCATCACGGAAGCTCTGGAACGCTTTAACCCAGACGCTCCCCTTGAAATGCTCTTTGACTATGTGCGGATTCGCTTTCCCACTACAGATGTGAAGCATATCGTGGAAGACGTGCTGCGGCTAAAGCTGCCTTACTTTATCCATGAAGACTACGGCTTCTACTCTTACACGGAGCATTACTATCTTGGGGATATTTTCGTTTTGGTATCGCCGGAACTGGAAAAAGGGGTGCTGCTGGAACTGAAAGGGCGTGGCTGCCGCCAGTTTGAAAGCTATCTGCTGGCACAGGAACGGAGCTGGTATGAATTTTTCATGGACGTTCTCATGGAGGACGGCGTGATGAAGCGGCTTGACCTCGCTATCAATGACAAAACGGGAATCCTGAACATTCCCCATCTGACAGAGAAGTGCCGGAATGAGGAATGTATCTCGGTCTTCCGCAGCTTCAAAAGCTACCGCAGCGGCGAACTGGTACGGCGTGAGGAAAAAGAATGTATGGGGAACACCCTGTATATCGGTTCCCTCCAAAGTGAGGTGTACTTCTGCATTTACGAAAAGGACTATGAGCAGTACAAAAAGCATGATATTCCCATTGCGGACGCAGAGGTAAAGAACCGCTTTGAAATCCGGCTGAAAAATGAGCGTGCCTTTTACGCCATCCGTGACCTGTTAGAACATGACAATCCAGAACGGACAGCTTTTCAAATCATCAACCGCTATATCCGGTTCGTGGACAGGGACGATACGAAGCCCCGTTCTGACTGGCGTATCAATGAGGAATGGGCGTGGTTTATGGGGGAACACAGGGGAAGTCTGAAACTGACAACGAAACCGGAACCCTATTCCTTTGAACGCACCCTGCACTGGCTCTCCCATCAGGTAGCCCCCACGTTAAAGCTGGCTCTCCGTCTGGATAAGATGAACCACACCCAGATTGTCCATGACATCATCACCCATGCAAAGCTGACGGAGAAGCACGAAAAAATCCTGAAGCAGCAAGCCGCCGCTGCAAAGGAGGTGGTGCTTTAACGGTGGCAATTTTGGAACCTAAGAACTCTTACAGGAAAGAAAGGAGCTTTTATGAATTTCGGACAGAATCTTTACAACTGGTTTTTATCCAACGCCCAGTCCCTTGTGCTGCTGGCAATCGTGGTGATTGGACTGTACCTCGGATTTAAGAGGGAATTTTCCAAACTTATCGGCTTTTTAGTAGTGTCCCTTGTAGCGGTTGGTCTGGTCTTCAATGCGGACGGTGTAAAGGACATCTTACTGGAACTGTTTAATAAGATTATCGGTGCATAGGAAAAAACATATTACACTTCCGTTATGGAGCAAGCTCTGATTGCTTCATGGCGGAAGTCCACTAGGGGCTTGGGGAGCGTAACTCCCCAAACAACCTGACAGAGAAAGGACGTGATACTGATTGAGGAAATGAAAATCTACATCCTGAACACCACAAGGTTTTACCATGAGGATTTTGAGGAATATCCGGGGGCATGGTTTTCCTGCCCCGTGGATTTTGAAGAAATCAGGGAACGTCTTGGGGTTCAGAGTGAGGAAGAAATCGAAATTGAAGACTATGAGCTGCCGTTTCCATTGGAGGGCAACACAAGGCTCTGGGAAATCAACGCCCTTTGCCGGATGGTACAGGAAATGCAGGGAACGCCTCTCTATTATGAAATGGATGTGGTACAAAAGCGGTGGTTTTCCAGCTTTACGGAATTTATCGACCACAAAGACCAGATACGCTGCTATCCGGTGCAGGACGGAGAATCCCTCGCCCATTATCTGGTGCAGGAGATTCAGGTATTCGGAGAAATACACCCAGACTTAATGAACCATATCGACTACGCTGCCATTGGTCGGGAGCTGGAAACCAGCGAAAACTACCTGTTTACGGACAATGGTATCTTTTATTACCGCTAAAAGGAGGTGAAGGAACTTGGAAGAAATGCGGATTTACATTGCCAACTTAGGAAAATACAATGAGGGCGAACTGGTAGGGGCATGGTTCACGCCGCCTGTGGATTTTGAGGAAGTCACGGAACGTATCGGCTTGAATGATGAATATGAGGAATATGCCATCCATGATTATGAGCTGCCCTTTGCGATTGACGAATATACCCCCATTGAGGAAGTCAACCGCCTGTGTGAAATGGTGGAGGACTTACCGGAATATATTCAGGAGGAACTATCAGAGCTGCAATCCTACTTTGGCAGTATCGAAGAACTCTGTGAGCATGAAGACGATATTATCTGCCATTCCGGCTGTGACGATATGGCGGATGTGGCTCGCTACTATCTGGAAGAAACCGGACAGCTTGGGGAACTTCCGGCACACTTACAAAACTATATCGACTATGCCGCCTATGGGCGTGACATGGAATTGGAGGGAACCTTTGTTGTCACGAACCACGGCGTATATGAAATCTTACGGTAGACCCGTCTGTATCTCCTTTGGGAAATGCAGGCGGATTTTTTATTCAGGGGCGGCTTTGGCTGCCCCCATCTTTTAGAAAGGACGGACAACATGAAAAAAATACGAAGCTATACCAGTATCTGGTCGGTGGAAAAGGTACTCTATTCCATCAATGATTTTAAGCTGCCATTCCCCATCACGTTCACACAGATGGCGTGGTTCGTGGTATCGGTGTTTGCAGTTATGCTCTTGGGGAACCTCCCTCCCCTTTCGTTCATTGACGGGGCATTTTTAAAATACTTCGGCGTACCCTTTGCCCTCACTTGGTTCATGTGCCAGAAGACCTTTGACGGGAAGAAGCCTTACGGCTTCCTGAAATCCGTACTGGCATATCTGGTACGCCCGAAACTGACCTATGCAGGAAAGCCCGTGAAGCTGGAAAAGGAATATCCGGCACAGCCCATCACGGCAGTAAGGAGTGATATTTATGGCATATCCGATTAAATATATCGAAAATAACCTTGTGTTCAACCATGACGGGGAGTGCTTCGCTTACTATGAGCTGCTTCCCTACAACTATTCCTTTTTAAGCCCTGAACAGAAATATCAGGTACACGATTCGTTCCGGCAGCTTATCGCCCAGAACAGGGACGGAAAGATTCATGCCCTGCAAATCAGCACCGAATCCAGCATACGGGCGGCACAGGAACGCTCCAAACAGGAAGTGACGGGCAAGTTAAAGGATGTTGCCTGTGCAAAGATTGACGCACAGACCGAAGCCCTGATTTCCATGATAGGGGAAAATCAGGTAGACTATCGCTTTTTTATCGGCTTCAAGCTGCTTGTCAATGAGCAGGAAGTCACCATGAAACAGTTCCGCAGGGAAGCAAAGACCGCCGTTTCCAATTTCCTCCATGAAGTCAACCACAAACTCATGGGGGATTTTGTTTCCATGAGCAATGAAGAAATCTGGCGGTTTCAGAAGATGGAAAAGCTGCTGGAAAGTAAAATCTCACGCCGCTTCAAAGTCCGGCGGCTTAACAAGGACGATTTTGGCTATCTGATTGAGCATTTATACGGGCAGACCGGAACCGCCTACGAAGATTATGAGTATTATCTTCCGAAGAAACGGTTTCAGGAGGAAACGCTGGTGAAATACTATGACCTCATCAAACCCACCCGTTGTCTGATAGAGGAAAACCAGCGGTATCTGAAAATCGAACAGGAAGACGGGACAGTTTATGCCGCCTACTTTACCATCAACAGCATTGTAGGGGAACTGGACTTCCCATCCTCGGAAATCTTTTACTATCAGCAGCAGCAATTCACTTTTCCCATTGATACCTCTATGAATGTGGAGATTGTGACAAACCGGAAAGCCCTCTCCACGGTGCGGAACAAGAAAAAAGAGCTGAAAGATTTGGACAACCACGCATGGCAGAATGACAGTGAAACCAGTACAAACGTGGTGGACGCTTTAGACAGCGTAAATGAGCTGGAATCCACCTTAGACCAGAGCAAGGAATCCATGTATAAGCTGTCCTATGTGGTGCGTGTGACAGCTCCCGACTTGGAAGAACTGAAACGCCGCTGCAATGAGGTGAAAGATTTTTATGACGATTTGAACGTGAAGCTGGTTCGCCCCTTTGGGGATATGCTGGGGCTGCATGGGGAATTTCTCCCTGCCAGCAAACGGTATCTGAACGATTACATCCAGTATGTCACCAGTGACTTCCTCGCTGGTCTTGGTTTCGGAGCAACCCAGATGTTGGGGGAACCAGAGGGTATTTATATCGGGTACAGCCTTGATACAGGAAGAAATGTGTACTTAAAACCTGCCCTTGCCAGTCAAGGGGTAAAAGGCTCTGTTACCAACGCCCTTGCTGCCGCTTTTGTCGGCTCCCTCGGCGGTGGAAAATCATTCAGCAACAACATGATTGTCTATTATTCCGTACTATTTGGGGCACAGGCTCTCATTGTTGACCCGAAAGCGGAACGGGGACGCTGGAAAGAAACCCTGCCGGAAATCGCCCATGAAATCAATATCGTAAACCTGACCTCAGAGGAACAGAACAGGGGCTTACTTGACCCCTATGTGATTATGGAGAACCCAAAGGATTCCGAATCACTGGCAATCGACATCCTGACCTTTTTAACCGGCATTTCCAGCCGTGACGGGGAAAAGTTCCCTGTTCTTCGGAAAGCCATCCGTGCAGTGACAAACAGTGAGGAACGGGGACTTTTCAAAGTGATTGAGGAACTTCGGGCGGAGGGAACCACCATCAGCACCAGCATAGCCGACCATATCGAATCCTTTACGGACTATGACTTTGCACACCTGCTCTTTTCGGATGGGGATGTCACACAGTCCATCAGCCTTGAAAAGCAGCTCAATATCATTCAGGTGGCGGATTTGGTGCTGCCGGATAAAGAAACCTCGTTTGAAGAATACACCACAATGGAGCTGCTTTCCGTGGCAATGCTCATTGTAATCAGCACCTTTGCCCTCGACTTTATCCACACCGACCGCAGCGTGTTTAAGATTGTGGATTTGGATGAAGCATGGAGCTTCTTACAGGTGGCACAGGGCAAGACCCTCTCTATGAAGCTGGTTCGTGCCGGACGTGCCATGAACGCAGGCGTTTACTTTGTCACCCAGAACACGGACGATTTGCTGGATGAAAAGCTGAAAAACAATCTGGGCTTGAAATTTGCGTTCCGTTCTACGGACATCAACGAAATCAAGAAGACCCTCGCCTTTTTCGGGGTGGATTCCGAAGATGAAAACAACCAGAAACGGCTCCGTGACTTGGAAAACGGACAGTGCCTTATCAGTGATTTGTACGGGCGTGTGGGAGTGATACAGTTCCATCCTATCTTTGAAGACCTGTTCCATGCCTTTGATACCAGACCGCCCGTGAGAAAAGAGGTGGAATGATGGTGATACATAGAACTTCCAACGGGCAGCAGCTCCCTGTTCCCTATTCAGCAAAAAAGGGCTTGTCTTGGAAAATAGCAGGAAAAGTGATTGGCAGGGTGCTTCTGGCACTCCTGCTCATCCTCCTGCTGCTTGC
This sequence comes from Laedolimicola intestinihominis, assembly GCF_040096155.1. Lineage (NCBI taxonomy): Bacteria > Bacillati > Bacillota > Clostridia > Lachnospirales > Lachnospiraceae > Laedolimicola > Laedolimicola intestinihominis. Next base: position 39,759 of record NZ_JBBMFE010000018.1, read on the forward strand.
AGTCTTCGGAACAGCCGCCCACGCTGCCGGACTGGTGGATGATACGGTGGACGCTGCCAACGAATACAGCAAATACCCTCTGGACAACTACCAGCTTGATTTTTATGTGGACAGCGGATGGGACTGGCTCCCGTGGAACTGGCTGGACGGTATCGGAAAACAGGTGATGTACGGGCTGTATGCCATCACAAATTTTATCTGGACAATCAGCCTGTACCTTTCCAACGCCACAGGGTATCTGATTCAGGAAGCCTACTCGTTGGACTTCATTTCCTCTACGGCGGATTCCATTGGGAAAAATATGCAGACCTTGGCAGGCGTTACCACAGGCGGCTTGTCCTCGGAGGGATTTTATATCGGGTTCCTGCTGATTCTCATTCTGGTGGTGGGGATTTACGTTGCCTACACAGGGCTTATCAAACGGGAAACCACAAAAGCCATCCATGCCGTTGTGAATTTCGTGGTGGTGTTCGTGCTGTCCGCTACCTTTATCGCCTATGCTCCTGATTATATCGGGAAAATCAATGAATTTTCCGCAGACATCAGCAATGCCAGCCTGACCCTTGGCACAAAGATTGTGCTGCCAAACTCGGAAAGCCAGGGAAAAGACAGTGTGGATTTGATACGGGACAGCCTGTTTTCCATTCAGGTCAAACAGCCGTGGCTCCTGCTGCAATACGGCAACTCGGATGTGGAAAGTATTGGGGCTGACCGTGTGGAACACCTGCTCTCAACCAGTCCAGACGAAAACAACGGGCAGGACAGGGAAGAAATCGTGGTGGAGGAAATCGAAGACAGGGAAAATACCAACCTTACCATCACAAAGACCATCAACCGCTTGGGAACCGTCTTCTTCCTGTTCATGTTCAATATCGGTATCTCCGTTTTTGTATTCCTGCTCACGGGGATAATGATTTTTTCACAGGTGCTTTTTATCATCTACGCCATGTTCCTGCCTGTGAGCTTCCTCCTTAGCATGGTTCCCTCTTTTGAGGGGATGTCCAAACGTGCCATTACAAAACTGTTCAATACCATCCTTACCAGAGCCGGAATCACCCTGATTATCACGGTAGCGTTCAGCATTTCCACCATGCTCTACAACCTGTCTGGGGAATATCCGTTCTTCCTGACGGCGTTCTTGCAGATAGTGACCTTTGCCGGAATTTATTTTAAGCTGGGGGATTTGATGGGGATGTTCTCCTTACAGAGCGGCGATTCCCAAAGTATGGGGAGCCGTATCATGCGAAGACCCCGTATGCTCATGCACGCCCATATGCACCGTTTACAGCATAAGTTAGGGCGTTCTGTGGCAGCTCTTGGGGCTGGAACGGCTGCATACCACGCAGGGAAACAAGCTAGCCCAGACCAGAGAAATGCTTCCAACTCCGGTACTTCCAAAAATACACAGGCAGACCACACCCGACCAAACGGACGGGCAGCACCAGAAAAGGAATCTGCATGGAAACGGGCTGGCTCTGCTGTGGGTGCGGTGGCAGATACCAAAGATAAGATAGCCGATACTGCCGGACAGCTTCGGGAGCAGGCAAAGGATTTGCCTGTCAATGCAAAGTACGCCCTTTACCACGGGAAAACACAGGTATCAGAGGGAGTACGGGATTTTACTTCCAGCGTGACCCAGACCCGAACTGCCAGAGCCGAACAGCGGAACGCACAGGCAGAAAGCCGCAGACAGACCATTGCAGAACGCAGGGCGGAACTGGAACAGGCAAAACAGCCGCAACAGACAGCTTCCGAATCCCCCAAAGGGGCGGCTCCCGTCCATGAACGCCCTGTTACTGCAAAGCAGCCGGAAGATTTCCGACATCATGCAGATACCACTCATACAGGAAAACCAGCCATGCAGCCGGTTTCCCCATCCATCAGGGAACGGGGACAGGTTCCTTATGGGGGAACTGTGGCAGAACGGGCTTCGGTTCCGGTAGTAAAGGCAGCTTCCATCCACCATGAACAGATACCGTCTGCAAGGACAGAACGCCAGATACTCCCTCCGGCTTCCCCAGACAAACCAGAGGAAAGACAAAAGGCAAATACGGCTCCTGTGATACCGGAAAGAAAACGGGCTGCCCCTGCGGTAAAAGAATCGAACTTTACCATCCGGCGTACCACCGCCAGAAAGGAGTGGACAAAAACGGTAACAGCGGCTGCCAAACAAAAGAAAGGGGAGAAACCATGAAGTTAAGACACCTTTTCTTTGCCTGTTCCGGCGTGTTCGTGATGATGTTCTCCCTGCTCCTTTTGGTGGTGATTGTCTTCTCGGATGAGGAAGACGGCGGAAGCGGCGGAAACCTTATCTATGGGGGCGTGAGCGTATCACAGGAAGTCCTCGCCCATAAGCCTATGCTGGAAAAGTATGCAAGGGAATATGGCATAGAGGAATACTTAAATGTGCTGCTCGCCATCATTCAGGTGGAATCCGGCGGCACGCTGGAAGACGTTATGCAGTCCTCGGAATCTCTGGGGCTTCCCCCGAACTCCCTTAGTACAGAGGAATCCATCAAACAGGGCTGCAAGTATTTCTCGGAACTGCTCGCAGCGGCAGAAACAAAGGGCTGTGACTTAAACAGCGTGATTCAATCCTATAATTACGGCGGCGGTTTCCTAGACTATGTGGCAGGACACGGAAAAAAATACACCTTTGAACTGGCAGAAAGCTTCGCAAGGGACAAATCCGGCGGAAAGAAAGTCACCTACACCAACCCTGTTGCGGTAGAGAAAAACGGGGGCTGGCGGTATTCCTATGGAAATATGTTCTATGTCCTCTTGGTATCGCAATACCTGACCGTGGCACAGTTTGATGATGAAACGGTACAGGCTATCATGGAGGAAGCCTTAAAGTATGAGGGATGGACATATGTGTATGGGGGCGATTCCCCCTCCACTTCCTTTGACTGTTCGGGACTGGTGCAGTGGTGCTATGGCAAGGCAGGAATCGCCCTGCCACGGACAGCACAGGAACAGTACAATGTGACGCAGCACATCCCCCTGTCCGAAGCAAAAGCAGGGGATTTGGTCTTTTTCCACTCCACCTACAACGCCGGAACCTACATCACCCATGTGGGGCTGTATGTGGGAAATAACCGGATGTACCATGCCGGAAATCCCATTGGTTACGCAGACCTGACAGGCTCCTACTGGCAACAGCACCTTGCCGGAGCCGGACGAATCAAACAATAAGAAAGGATGAACCGATATGATTCAGATTAGAAAAGAGGATAACCAGAAAAAGCAGAAAGAAAAGAAACTGAAAGTTTACAAAGTCAATACCCACAAAAAAACCGTGATTGCCCTGTGGGTGCTGCTGGCAATGAGCTTCCTGTTTGCCGTCTATAAGAATTTCACGGCGATAGACATTCATACTGTCCATGAAACCAAAGTGATTGAGGAAACCATCCTCGACACTCACAAGATAGAAAACTTTGTGGAGAATTTCGCAGAAGTCTACTATTCATGGGAACAGTCTGCCGCTTCCATTGATAACCGGACAAACGCTTTAAAAGGGTATCTCACCGGAGAACTGCAAGCCGTGAATGTAGATACTGTCCGAAAGGACATCCCCGTATCGTCTGCCCTCACCGACTTCCAGATATGGGAAATCACAGAAGAAAAGGAGCAGCATTATCAAGTAACCTATACGGTGGAACAGCGTATCACAGAGGGAGAATCCAGTAAAACCGTCCGTTCCGCCTATCAGGTGACCGTCTATGTGGACAGTTCTGGGAACCTGACGATTATCCAGAACCCAACCATTACCAGCGTTCCCGTAAAATCCGGCTACACTCCAAAAGCGGTACAAAGTGACGGTACGGTGGATTCCATCACCACGGAGGAAATCAACGAATTTCTCACTACCTTTTTCAAGCTGTACCCTACGGCAACCGCAAAGGAGCTGACCTATTATGTGAATGAGGGCGTGCTGAACCCTGTGGGGAAAGAATATATCTTCTCGGAACTGGTAAATCCTGTCTACAACCGAAACGGAAATCAGGTGACAGCTTCCCTTGCAGTAAAATATCTGGATAACCAGACCATGACAACACAGGTATCGCAGTTTTACCTTGTGCTGGAAAAGAACGGGGAAAACTGGAAAATTGTGAAATAGTTATAGAGAAACGTGCATTTCTCATTTGGAGATTTGCACGTTTCTCTTACAAAGTATTTAAAAGAAATTTTCGTTTAATCTTTATATTTTTGATTAGCTCCCAGCAGTAGTGTATCAATTGCTTCGGATAATTCTTTTCTTACTTTATCAGGATTTGAAAAGGCATATCTTAATTGTAATGTTGTATAACCATGAAGCATACCTGTTACCATGCTCAAAATTTCAGTGGTCTTATCTGGATTAAAGCCACATGAGCAAATAAGTGTTTTAAGTAAAGATAGATAATCATTAAAAATGATTGCTGTTTCCTCTGTTCCATTCCAACTAGCCCATTGAATTATTTCATACACACCGGGATGTTCAATCATATAATTAAGATATTCAACTGCCACTAATTTTAACGCTGAATCCCCTGTCTTACCGATTGCTGCACGAATCATTTTTTCATTCATAGTACGCATACCACTATGTGCTATCTCCCTAAGAAGTTCATCCAAACTTCCTATATGATTATATAAGGAGGGGGTACGAATCCCTAAATTTTCAGCAATAGCTTTCAAAGAAACATTATGAAGTCCATTTCTATCAGCCATATCAGACGCTGTTTTTATAACTTCGGCTCTTGTAACTCGCATATTCATTTTCCTCTTTCTTCACATCATTTACCTCATTTTAAGTAATTAAATTAGCGAAGTCAATAATTAGGTTAGAAAAAAAGAACTTTTATATTGACAAATTGTCTTATAATATTTAATATTACTAATATAATTAGTTTTAATACTACTATAATTAGTTTATGAAAGGAACTACAAATATGTGTACAAGATTTGTGTATAATGGGAAAGAAACCATTGTTGGGTTCAATTTTGATATTGACCTTTCTGAATGGGAACATACCGTAATTGCTGAAAAAGACCGTTTTTTTTTAGGGATAAAAATGTCCGATAATAAGTATCACTCTTTTCACGGAATCAATAGAAATGGGAATGTTGGCACATTGTTGTATGTACATGGAAATGACAATGCACAATTTTGCGGTAATGAATCATGCTATACAATAGCTGATTTGACAGAAAATTTTATAAAAGGCAACCTCTCTTTTGATGATTCGTTGGAAATAGTGAAAAAAAAGAAAATTACTTATGCTCCTGACACTACTATGCAGGCTATGTTTTCAGATAGAACTGGGCGTGTTCTCATTATTGAACCGGGGATTGGGTATCGTTTGGAAAAAGAAAAATATTCCTTAATAACAAATTACTCCATTTTAAAACCAGAATTGACTAATCCATATGTTTTATCTGGGGATAACAGATATGAAAAGGCAAAGGATTTACTGCAAGGATATGGAGAAAACTTCTCTATTTCCAACGCCTTTGATGTACTTAGGTCAGTACGTCAGGAAGGACTTTGGGCAACCAGAGTTTCTTTTGTATATTCCGTTACTAAAAATAAGGTATATTATGTGTTGAACAATGATTTCAAAAATATTGCAGAGTATCAATTCTAATATCACTGCAATTATAAGCAAAAGTGGAGGATTTACATTTCCCCCACTTCCTTAGATTTGACAATACCATCTGCCTATTGCAATTTTTATTTACTTTTCCATCAATATTTCAAACAACAATTTCTACTTCGACAATCAAGTTAATTTATGTTGTTTAACCTCTATTTCCTTTGTCTACTAAGACATTTAATTATTTACCATACATCTGTGATAATTTTTAATTTGCCTATTGACTTTAACGTTACGTCATAGTATATGATAAAACCAAAAGGAGGAACTAGAATTATGAAAATATCCGCTATCCGTTCTGACAAAGTTTATTCAAAAATTATGAATGCACCGTTAGACAAAAAAAATGACATTTATAGATATGAACTTATGAAGCCTTTTGAAAAAAAGTGGGCTTGTTATAGTGTTCCTATGAAAGCTCTAACGCCTAATGGATATGATGTAATTATGGCAAGCGAAATGCTTGGACATATCGCCCCAACCGCTGTTGACCAAAAGCAACAAAATAATATTAAGCTAATTTCTGATAATACACTCTGGGAAAAATGTGAGTTATCCATTCAGCAGTCGTTGAATTGCTTTGTTGAACACGGTGTTAATCTACCCATTAAAGAATATGCGTTTACAATTTTACTTGCAAATGCTAAAAATCCTTACATTATTTTAAATGATGGTTACTGTGGTGATGGTGGTATTCCAGGATATATTTTTTCTTGGTTACTACCTAATGAATACACTTTATCACATCTTCATGTAGCATTAGCACATGAAACTAATCACAACGTACGATTTCAATTTATTAAATGGAAGAATGACATCACTCTTGGTGAAATGATAGTCAATGAGGGATTGGCAGAAAACTTTGCAACATTTCTGTATGGTGAAGATAAAGCAGGTCCTTGGGTAACAAAAACTGATATAGAAACCTTAAATGAATATATTAAGCCTATTATTCGGGACGGTTTAAATGTTCAAGGATTAGAAAATCTGAATGCATACCTTTATGGTGATGAAATGGCAGCATTACAAAACTATCCTCAGGTCGGATTACCCTATTGTTCCGGATATGCGTGTGGCTATCACTTGATTAAACACTACTTGCAAAAGACTGGAAAAAACATTGTCGAAGCAACTCTATTACCTGCAAAAGAAATTTTAAATGCTACGGAGGATTTTTGGAATGAATGAAAAAGCTAAAACAGTCCATGAAGTTGCTAAATTAACAGGTATTACTGCTCGAACACTACATTATTATGATGAAATTGGTTTATTAAAACCATCTATTATAACCGAAGCAAAATACCGTCAGTATACAGACGACGATTTAACTAGGCTTCAGGAAATTTTGTTTTTTAGAGAAGTTGGATTCGCCCTAAAAGAAATTAAGGAACTGCTGGATTCACCTCATTATGTTCGTTCAGAAGCATTAGAGCGTCATGTACTGATTTTGGAAGCTCAGAAAGAACGAATAGAAGCTTTGATTTCACTTGTAAAAGACACAATCAACGGAAATAAAGAAATTAAATTTTCTGCATTTTCAAATGCAAAAATACTTGAGTTACAATCGCAATTTCAAGAAGAAGTATTAGAACAATGGGGAAATACTGAAAGTTTCAGAGAATACAAGACTATGTTTTCTTCCCATTCAAAGCAAATACAAGAGAAAGAAATAGAATCTTTTTATTCAATGGCTCGCAATATTTTTGAAAAACTAGCTATGTATGAAAATAGTCCTGCGGAAAGTTCAGAAGTACAAGCAATAGTACATGAATGGCAACAATATATTTCTGAACACTTTTATGAATGTAATAAACAAATTTTATCTAATTTGGGAGTTCTCTATATTACAGATGAAAGATTTACCACTTTTATAAATAGATTTAGTAGTGGAAATCTTGCAGCTTTTTTTAATGAAGCAATACAAATTTTTTGCAGAGGTTCAGAATGAATATGATGGAGTGGGTTATTTGTCCTATATGCAACAATAAAACAAGGATTAAAATACGAAAAGATACACAGCTAAAAAACTTTCCGTTGTATTGTCCAAAATGTAAAAAAGAAAGTTTGATATGCGTAAATAACTTCAAAATAGAAATTATCAAAGAGCCAGACGCCTAGACGCAGAGCCGATAATTTATAAGCTATATAGCTTATAGACTATCGGCTCATTTTAATTTCAATCTTATTCTTGCAGGCAATAGAAGTTATTTATCTTCCATTTCCTTGTATTTGACAATACCATCTGCAACGCTTTCCATGATAACAAGGTCTGCGTCTGTAAAATTGTCAATTTTGCTTTCAAGCTGTCTTCGTCTGCTGCTTTTTGCCAGACTATCAGAGGATAAAAAGAACTCATCCACTGATACATTCAGCAGAGATACAAGGTCGTACAGCACCTGTAAACTTGGGTGCTGCCCTTTATTCTCAATATTGGTTAAATAGCGTGGGTCAATTTCAATCATTGCTCCCACCTGTTCACGGGTCAAACCCTGTTTTTTGCGGGCTTCTTTTATGGCAAGCCCAAACGCCCTGAAATCATATTTATCTTCTTTTTTACGCATAATACACCACCTCTGTACATTTTACTGTTCCTGTTGTAATAGCGACAGGTATAGAAAAACGTATTACATAGTTGTACAGTTCCTATTATGCGTATCAAAGATAAAACTATGCTGCCGAAACGGAAATAAAAAAAACCGTTATTTGGCAGCATACTTTCCCTGCGTCAAAATCACATCATCTTTTCCAGACGACGGTTTAACAAAAGCCGCCGTCTTTTTTTGCATGAAATATAGATGATTTTTAAAGTCTACTACTTTATACAGACAGCGGCTTACAGGAGGAAGCCGCTATGCAAAATATTTTCTTAAATATATCTACATTCGGTAAACCGTTAAAAAAAGCCATCCACCTACGCTAGAAAAGTCTGACCTGCAATATGGTTTTTTACAATACATAGTAAGAACTATCGAAGCACACAAGCAGAAATATCGTCTGTTTGCGTGCTTTTTTAGTTGGAAGAAAAAGTTTTTAAATTTTTCTTCTCAAAACGCAACTGCACCCCCTGTCCTGTCGGGACTAAGAGCGAAAAGGGGGAAAGAAGCAGAAATTCCTATCAACTCGCTCCCTTTCAAGGCTGGAAAGGGGGTGAGCAATGATGAAGCCATCTGAATTTCAGACAACCATAGAGAACCAGTTTGATTATATCTGTAAAGTCGCTATGGAGGATGAACGCAAAGACTATCTCAAAGCGTTGTCCAGACAGTGTAAACGGGAAACCCTGTTCTGTGATATGGACGATTACACCGTCAATCTGTTTTCTTCCGAAGACACCTATCCCTCCCATTTCCATACTTTTGAAATGGATGGATTTACTGTCCGCATTGAAAACAGCCTATTAGCAGAAGCATTAGAAAATCTGGATGGAAAGAAACGTGACGTTATCCTGAGATATTATTTCCTCGGATTTGACGATACGGAAATTTCAAAAATTCTGGAAGTCAACCGTTCTACCATCCAGAGAAGAAGACACGCCGGACTGGAATTTATCAAAAAATTTATGGAGGAAGAAGCATGACAGCAAAGCACCCTATGATTCCGTTTCCTGTGATTGTCAGGGCTGCGGACGGCGATATTGAAGCAGTCAACCAGATTGTACGCCATTACAGCGGTTTTATTGCCAGCCGTTCCATGCGTCCCATGAAAGACGAATATGGCAATACCCACATGGTTGTAGATGAAACCCTACGCCGCCGGATGGAAACACGTCTGATTGCAAAGATTTTATCTTTTGAAATCAGGGAACCAAAGTAAAAATAACGCTCTCCTGTGGAAGCATGGACAAGCCCATGCTTCCCAGACAGAGCTTGCCAGTCTATTAAAGTGCATTATCACCAGTGCATTTTAACAGGCTGACAAAGCCAGATTGTTCCTTGAAAAAGAAAGCGTCTAATCAACGCAGCATAAAGCAGCCGAATACGTTTCGATAGAAAGAGAGCCGTTGGGCTGGCACGCCGTAACCCACCAAAGGAGGGATGAAACCGGATAGCGATTCCTGCCAGCGTTCCATAAGCAGCTTACCGCAATAGCTGCCGCCATGACCTTTCTATCGTGATAATGATACTTCCGTACAGCCTTAGTCCGTGTGATGATGTAGCACCGCTGGCAAAGGGTACGGCTGGATGAGAACCATGCAGGGGTGAGATTCCCATGAGCTTTAGCGGAAGCTGTTCGGTTTGCTAAGGATGATTCTTTCATAATGAACAAGCATTTTTGCATAGTCTGTAAACATAGTAAAGACTGTGAGGTGGAATTATGCCAAAAGAAGCAGAAATTTCCTGCAAAAATGTATTTAAGTGTGAAGATAAGTCGGCATTAAAAAAAGAGTTCAATCAGAAATGGATAGAACTCATCAATCAATTAGAAAAATCCAAAGGACAGGTATTACCTGTAAAATGATAGACAAACATTTCTCAACACGGTATAATAAGTGTAGGTGGAATGTTTGTTTTATCTTCTCTTTAAGGGAGATAAAATATGATGAACACAAAGTCAAAAGTTGCTATTTATTGCCGCTTATCAGAAGAAGATAGAAACAAACAACATGAAACTGATGATAGTAACAGTATTCAAAATCAAAAATCCATGCTGATTCAATATGTATTGGAACAAGGTTGGGAAGTCTACAATATATACAGTGATGACGATTATACTGGTTCAGATAGACGAAGACCAGAATTTAACAAACTGTTAAATGACGCTGAACACCGAAAATTTGATATTATCCTCTGTAAAACACAATCCAGATTTACCAGAGAGTTAGAGTTGGTGGAAAAATACATACATGGATTGTTTCCTATTTGGGGGATTCGTTTTATCAGTATTGTAGATAATGCAGATACCGCTAATAAAGGAAACAAAAAATCAAGACAAATCAATGGTCTGGTTAATGAGTGGTATTTAGAGGATATGTCAGAAAACATCCGCAGCGTATTGACTGACCGCCGGAAGAATGGATTTCATATTGGTGCATTTGCTCTTTATGGTTATAAAAAAGACCCCGAACAAAAGGGACACCTGATTATTGACGAAGAAGCTGCTGCTGTTGTCAGAGAAGTTTTTACTTTATTTTCACAGGGATATGGCAAAACAGCGATTGCCCGTATGCTGAATGACCGTGGGATTCCAAACCCTACGGAATATAAACGGCTTCATGGTTTACGCTATAAGCAGCCTACCAGAAAAAATAGTACCTTATGGAAATATTTTGCTATTTCCGATATGCTGACAAATGAAATTTATATCGGAAATATGGTTCAAGGAAAATACGGCAGTGTTTCGTATAAGACAAAACAAAATAAGCCCAGACCTAAAGAGGAATGGTACAGAGTAGAGGGAACACACGAACCGATTATTGACCGTGAACTTTGGGATAGAGTACAATCTATGGTAGCTGAAAAAGCAAAACCATTTACAGTAGGAACCATAGGGCTGTTTGCCAGAAAAGCTCGCTGCATGAGCTGTGGCTATACCATGCGTTCTAATAAGCAGACAGATGGAAGACATTATTTACAATGTTCAAATCGCCATGTTGCAAAGGACGCTTGCATAGGCTCATTTATTTCTGTGAAGAAGTTGGAGCAGGCAGTTATTTCTGAACTGAACAAGTTATCACAAGAATATCTTGATAAAGATGAATTGGAACAGAACGTGGAATTTCACTCCAACGTAAAGGAGAAAAAAACTGCTTTAGAAACACAACTTGCTACTTATCAAAAAAAGATTGAAGAAGACGCAAAGGTAATCAGAGAACTTTATCTTGATAAAGTAAAAGGGATTCTTTCCGAAAATGATTTCCTGAATTTGTCAAAAGACTTCACAAATGACAGAGAACGGCTTGAAAAGCTGGTGATTGAAACGCAAAAACAGCTTGATGTAATTGAGAGAAAAATCCAGACAGGCGATAATCGCCGCCAGCTTATTGAGCAATACACAAATCTTGAACATTTAGACAGAGAAACCGTTGAAACTCTAATTGATTATATATTAGTAGGAAAACGGATTCCAGGGACAAGAAATGTCCCGATTGAAATACATTGGAATTTCTAAGTTCTGTAAAATCTGGTGTCTGGCACACCAGATTATATAGAACTTCTACTTAACACTTCTATGTTGCACTTATGCAGTTGCACCATCTGCTGCCATATCCTCGGTCAGATCTGTAATCGGATCGCCCACCGACTGGAACATGGCAGCCGTAAAGGGCGTCCCGGAAGCCGCCTGGGGCCAGAGCGCCAGGGTATGATCCACATAATAGTCCTCAAAGCCGGAGGCCTTCAGTTCTTCCATGGACATATTCCGGGTCAGCTGATGGACGATGGTGGCGATCATTTCGAAGTGCCCCAGCTCTTCGGTGCCGATATCCGTAAGTGTTGCCATACATTCCTTATAAGGCATCGTATACCGCTGGGACAGATAACGCATGGAAGCGCCCAGCTCGCCGTTGGGGCCTCCATACTGGGTAATAATCGCCTTCGCCAGCTTTGGATTCGTCTCCTTGATATGAATGGGATATTCCAACCGTTTTTCATAATTAAACATAAGCGCGTCCTCCCTTCTATTGCCACGGCCACGGCTGGTCTGCCCAGGTCCAGTAATCTTTCGGATTATGGACGTGGGACAGCGTCAACGGGCCGTACTGGGTGGAATATTCATGAAGAGCTTCCCGATACATTTGATTCTGTTTCTCAAAATAAGCGATGGCTTCCGTGTCTTCCGGATGAGTGTCCAGATAGAGGCAGGCGTCCACGCAGGCGAAGCCGGTGGTGGCGATGCGGCGGAGCAGCTGTTCCTTCGAAAGATCGCTGCAGGAGCAGGAGTCCCTGGGACGAACCGGGCCGGGGCCACTCTGGGGAGCCGTCGGTATGGGACAGCCGGTAGCATTTCTTGGCTGGGGACAGGGCCTTACGGGCGATTGACAATTATTTCTCATCATCTGCAGCCACCCCGCTTTCCTGAAAATGGTTTATTTAACTCCGGAAATATGGTCCCGCACTGCAGGGCTTTTTCCAGGTCGTAGGTCTGATCCCAGTACTGCCAGGGCACATAGGCGATGGCCAGCGCAAGACCGCGCAGAGGATCCCGCATACAGGAGCAGCGCATGGAATTCTGATTTCGATAATCCGCCATGAAGTGATTCCTTTCCATAAAACTATTCCTGATATCTTATGAAAAAAAGAAAAATCCGTGAAATTTTTAATTTCATTTACAAACGATAGAAAATATGGTTATAATAGTCAGGAGCAAACTGTAGAAATTGCAGACTTTATTGATAAAAACCAGATCAAACTAGGAAAAGAGGAACGTCACCAATGAAAAAAGAACCGTTTGTAACACTGGAGCAGTTACAGGAGATTACAAAAACCTATCCGACCCCGTTTCATCTCTATGACGAGAAGGGGATCCGTGAGAATGCAAAGGCTTTAAAGGAAGCATTTTCCTGGAATAAGGGCTATAAAGAATATTTCGCGGTAAAGGCTACGCCGAATCCGTTTCTGATTAACATTTTACGGGAGTACGGCTGCGGCTGCGACTGCTCATCCATGACAGAGCTGATGTTGTCCAATGAGATTGGCGTCAAGGGCGATGATATCATGTTCTCTTCCAATGACACTCCGGCTGAGGAGTTCGCTTACGCGGCAAAAATCGGCGCCATCATTAACCTGGATGACTATACCCACATTGATTTCCTGGAGAAGACTCTGGGCTATATCCCGGAGACCATCAGCTGCCGGTTCAATCCGGGCGGAATCTTCCAGATCAGCAACGACATTATGGACAATCCCGGCGACGCCAAGTACGGCATGACCGAGGAGCAGCTGTTCGACGCTTACCGGGTGCTGCAGCAGAAGGGCGCGAAGCATTTCGGCATTCACGCGTTTCTGGCAAGCAATACCGTCACCAACGATTACTATCCGATGCTGGCCAAGGTGCTCTTCGAGCTGGCAGTCCGCCTGAAGAAGGAGACCGGCGCGGACATCCGCTTCATCAACCTGTCCGGCGGCGTGGGTATTCCCTACCGTCCCGATCAGGAGCCCAACGACATCCGCGTTATCGGCGAGGGCGTCCGTAAGGTATATGAAGAGGTCATGGTTCCCGCGGGCATGGACGACGTGGCGATCTACACAGAGCTTGGCCGTTTTATGATGGGCCCTTACGGCTGCCTGGTGACAAAAGCCATCCACGAGAAGCACACTTATAAAGAGTATATTGGCGTAGACGCCTGCGCGGTAAATCTGATGCGCCCGGCCATGTACGGCGCTTACCATCACATTACCGTGATGGGCAAGGAAAATGAGCCCTGCGACCATATCTACGATGTGACTGGTTCCCTTTGTGAGAACAACGATAAGTTTGCCATCGACCGTCCGCTTCCGAAGATTGATATGGGCGATTATCTGGTTATCCATGATACCGGAGCGCACGGCTTCGCCATGGGCTACAATTACAACGGCAAGCTGAAATCCGCCGAGATTCTCTTAAAAGAGGATGGAAGCGCCCAGCTTATCCGTCGGGCGGAGACTCCGAAGGATTATTTCGCCACCTTCGACTGCTTCAATATCATCAAAAATCTGGTATAAATACAAAGCTTTTAAGGACAGGCCTTTCAAAAGGGCCTGTCCTTTTTGCTCTACAGGAAACACCGTGTTACGTTAAAAATAACGGACAGATAGCTGGGATTGTGTATTGGGTTTTGACTGAAAATCTGTAATAATATATAGTTAGCATAGAATAACCTGCTGAAAATGAAGCTGCAGATGGAGAATACGATGGAGATAAAGACAGGAAAATGGAAGCGCTCACCCTACCGGCTGCTTCGCTATGGAGCGCTGGTGCTGGGCGCGATTCTGTTAATGTGCGTCTACAAACACATTTATACGGAATACAAGGACAGAGATGTCCAGATCCTGGCTTCTTGCGTGGAGGCTGGACGGGAATTGAAGCTGGATGTGTTCCACATCGGCAATCGGGATGTAAAAAGCTGCGTCTGGTATGCGGGAAGCGAAGAGCGGCTGCGGGAGAAAAAGCTGTGCGGTTATACGCCGACGGCGGAGGATGTGGAGCAGTTTATCCGGGTGGAGGTGACGTTGAAGAATGGCAGCGTCTATGAGGATTCCAGGTATTTCAGTGTGCTTCCTGTTCTGTCCCTGAATAGTGATACGGCTTATGAAGAGGTGGAAAAGGAGACAGACACAGCGGTGGAAGTGAGTCTGGAAGGCCCAGGTTATTCCCCGGAAGAGCTTTACCAGGGAACCGGAACCATTCACCTGCGGGGAAACAGTACGGCAGAGCTGCCGAAGAGACCCTTCAAGCTTCATCTGGATGAAAAAAGCGGACTGTTGGGAATGGGAGAAAAGCGCCACTGGGTACTTTTGGCCAATGCCATTGATTCCACGCTGCTGCGGGATCAGCTGGCCTATGGCCTGTCTGCCGATCTGGGAGCGGAGTACTTCATGGATTCCCGGCAGGTGACCCTGATTTACAATGGGGAATATTATGGAGTCTATCAGCTCTGTGAACAGATTCGTGTGGGGAAGAATCGGATCGATATCTATAACTGGAGAGAACTGGCGGAACAGATCGCAAAGGGAATCGCAAAGGATCTGAATATTGCGGGGCAGGACGCGGCGGCTTATCGGGAGGAATTCCGAAATGTCCTGCAGGAGGAGCTGGAGCGGGATATGTCCTGGATTGATACGGGCGTGTTTGAGTCAGCCGGTCTGGCGGACTGGAACGCGGCGAACGGCACAGATTATCCCACCCGATTTACCGTCACAGACTATCTGGACGGAGAAAAAATTCCTGAGCCCACAGGCGGCGTGCTTCTGGAGCTGGATTCCAGAAACCGCCACAGTACGCTTACGACGGCCTACCATGAGCCTATTGGATTTGCAGATCCGGAGAATGGGGAGACCAGTAAAACCCTGCGCGCGGAGATAGGCAGACAGATCCAGACGCTGGAATACGCCCTTCATTCTTCCGATTTTTGTTATCACGATTCTGATATCCACTACGAAGTGGCGGAGGAAGGATACTGCAATTATGCGAATCAGTTCGCGCGGGAAGGCGTTTCCTATAAAGAACGGGAATATCAGGACAGTGAAAATGACGGAAAGCATTATTCGGAACTGATAGATATGGATTCCCTTCTGACGAATTTTCTGATCTGCGAATTTACCATGAACTGGGACGCCATGAAGAACAGCGTATATCTGTATAAGGATCTGGAGGGTCTCTGGTCCCTGGGACCGGCCTGGGATTACGACTGGGGCTGGGGCAACAGTATGTACACACTGAACACCTGGTATACAAAAGAGTGGTGTACCACCAGCGCCTACTATGCCAACGAGGCTTACTACCAGACAGTACAATGGAACCGCTATCTGATCCGGGATCCTTATTTTCTGATGTTGCTTTGGGAAAAGTATCAGGCAATAAGGGAAACCGTGCTGGAGGAGCTGATCCGGGACGGCGGAACCATCGATCAGTATGCGGAAAAATTACGTCCGGCAGCGAAGGCCAACGACGCCCGCTGGGGCGGCTGCATGGGGACCTTCGAGGGTCAGAAATTTGACGAGGGAATTACGGAGCTCAAGCGCTTTATGAAGGAACGGCTGTCCTGGATGGATGAGCAGTTCGTGTCTGTGGAAAGCCTGCGGAAATCCTTCGGATATTATGCCAATTCCAGCCTGACCTGGATATCGGAAGTGGATCAGGCGTCCGAACGGGGAAAGGTACGGATTGTAGTGGAGACAGAGGTGCCGGAAGGTACGGCGGTGTCCCTGCAGGTAAATGGCACAAACTTTTATACGGCGTCCCTTGAGGATGGGAAAGTTGTGTTTGAAGTTCCAAACGCGGCGCTTCGCTCCGGCGGCAATGTGGCGCAGGCCCGGCTTAAGGGAGCGGACGGGGAATGGCTTGTGAACCCGGATGGAACGACGGAGGGAGACTATACAAACGCCATTTCCAATTACGCCTATTTTGTTAAATAAAGGTAAAAAAATACAGATAAATTTTCGATAACTTTTACAGCGCCGTTTCTTGACGGCGCTTCTTTTCAGGTGTTATAATGGGCGGGTAAAATGGAAAAGATAGAGAAAAGAAAACAGGAGTGAGAAGAAGATGACCATGAAATTAAGAAAAACGAAAATTATCTGTACTCTGGGACCTGCCTCCGAATCCGAAGAAGTGATTCGCGAACTGATGCTGGCAGGCATGAACGTAGCAAGACTGAATTTCTCCCATGGAACCCATGAGGAGCAGAGAGGAAAGCTGGAGCGTGTAAAGAAGGTCCGGGAAGAGCTGGGGCTGCCTGTTGCATTGCTTCTGGATACAAAGGGACCGGAGATCCGGACCGGCGAATTTGAAAAAGGAAAGGTAGAGCTGAAGAAGGGACAGACCTTCGTGCTGACCACCGAGGATGTGCTTGGAAATGAAGGAAAGGTCTCCATTACCTACAAAAACCTGGTAAAAGACGTACAGGAAGGCGATTCCATCCTAATCGACGACGGTCTCATTGGCCTGAAGGTTGTAAAGGTGACCGAGAAAGAGATCATCTGCAGCGTGGAGAACGGTGGAACCGTTTCCAATAAGAAGGGTATCAATGTGCCGGGCGTCGAGCTGAAGATGCCGTTTATCAGCAAAAAGGATAAGGACGATATTCTGTTTGCGGTGAAAGAGGGCTTTGATTACATCGCTGCTTCCTTCACCCGGACTGCCGACGATATTCTGGAGATCCGCCGGATCCTGGAAGAGAACAACTGTAATTTCATCAAGATCATTGCCAAGGTGGAAAATGATCAGGGTATTAAAAATGTGGACGAGATCCTGCGCGTGGCCGACGGCGTCATGATTGCCCGCGGCGACATGGGCGTGGAGATTCCCTTAGAAGAGGTGCCGAGTATCCAGAAGAAGCTGATCCGCAAGGCCTTTGAGACAGGCAAGCCGATTATCACTGCCACCCAGATGCTGGATTCCATGATGAAGAATCCGCGCCCAACCCGTGCGGAGACCTCTGACGTGGCCAACGCCATTTACCAGGGTACCAGTGCCATTATGCTGTCCGGCGAGACTGCTTCCGGCCAGTATCCGGTAGAGGCCCTGAAGACCATGGTGAAGATTGCCCTGCGTACCGAGGCGGATATTGATTATGACGAGCGTTTCAAGCGCCGGAGCATCGAAGATCGTACGGATATCACCAACGCCGTTTCCCATGCGACCTGCACCACAGCCGTGGATCTGCACGCGTCGGCGATTATCACAGTCACCAAGTCCGGCCGTACGGTGGGAATGGTAGCCAAGCATCATCCGGGCTGCATGATCATCGGCTGCTGTATGGATGATTACGTATGCCGTCAGCTGAACCTGTACTGGGGCGTACAGCCGCTGCTTCTCCCGAAGGAGGAGGATGCGGACGCTCTGTTCAACAGCGCGGTGGCTGCCGCAGAGGAGGCCGGTCTGGTATCCAGAGGTGATCTGACGGTTCTGACCGCGGGCGTACCCCTTGGCGTGACCGGAACCACGAACCTGATCAAGGTACAGGTAGCGGGTAGGATTCTGGTCAAAGGTAAGGGCTATACCAAGAAGAAGGTCTGCGGCCCTATCTGTGTGGCGAAGGACGCAGAGGAATTGAAGAAAAATTTCGCGGCCGGCGATATCGTCGTTGTACCGGAGACTACCAATGAGATGCTGCCGGAGCTCAAAAGCGCCCAGGCAGTCATTGCGGAGCATGGCGGAAGCAATTCCCATGCGGCCATCGTAGGCCTGACCCTGGATATTCCGGTTATAGTGAACGCGGCCAACGCGACGGAAATACTGAAGAGCGGAGCTGTGGTACAGGTGGATGCGGAGACCGGAACCGTTTCCAGCAACAGCTAGGAGGAAAATTCATGGCGGAACTGACACCCATGATGCAGCAGTACCTGAAGACCAAGGAGCAATACAAGGACTGCATACTATTCTATCGTCTGGGCGATTTTTATGAAATGTTTTTTGACGACGCGAAGATTGCGTCCCGGGAACTGGAACTGACATTAACAGGAAAGAGTTGTGGATTGGAGGAACGCGCACCTATGTGTGGCGTTCCTTATCATGCTGTAGAGGGATACTTAAACCGGCTGGTGTCCAGAGGCTATAAGGTGGCCATCTGCGAGCAAATAGAGGATCCGAAGGAAGCCAGGGGCCTGGTGGCCCGGGATGTGGTGCGCATCGTGACGCCGGGTACAAACTTAAGCACCGCCGATGAGACGAAGAATAATTATCTGATGTGTATCGTTTATCTGTCCGATCGTTACGGGATTTCCACAGCGGACATTACCACCGGCGATTATCTGGTGACCGAGGTGGATTCAGAGCGGAAGCTTTTGGATGAGATCAATAAATTTGCCCCTGCGGAGATCATCTGCAACGAGGCATTTTCCATGAGCGGCGTGGACCTGGAGGATCTGAAGTTCCGTCTGAATATCGCCCTTTACCCGTTGGAGTCATGGTATTTTGACGACGAATTATGTAAAAATACCCTGTTGGAGCATTTTCAGGCAGCAAATCTTGCGGGACTTGGCCTTACAGATTTAAGCTGCGGTATGATCGCAGCGGGCGCTCTGTTGAAATACCTTTATGAGACCCAGAAGCAGCCCCTGACCCATATGACCCACCTTAAGACCTATACCATCGGCAAATACATGATCATCGACAGCTCCAGCCGGAGAAATCTGGAGCTGACAGAGACCCTGCGGGAAAAGCTGAAGCGGGGCTCGCTTCTGTGGGTGCTGGATAAGACAAAGACCGCCATGGGGGCCAGAACCCTTCGGGGCATGGTGGAGCAGCCTCTCATTGACCGGGCGGAGATCGAGAAGCGCCATGCGGCTATCGAGGAGCTGAATCAGCATGTAATCAGTCGGGAAGAGCTGCGGGAATACCTGAATCCCATCTATGATCTGGAGCGTCTGATTGGCCGTATCAGTTATAAGACAGCCAATCCCAGAGATATGATTGCGTTCCGGACATCTCTGGAAATGCTGCCCCATATCCACACATTACTGGAAGATTTTTCCTCTCCGCTTCTCTGTGAGCTGCGAGAGGATCTGGATACGCTGACGGATATCCAGGCTATGATTGAAAAAGCTATTCAGGAGGATCCGCCCATCTCCATCCGGGACGGCGACATCATCAAGGACGGCTATCATGAGGATGTGGATCGCTTCCGGAAGGCCAAGACTGAGGGCAAGAGCTGGCTGGCAAAGCTGGAGGCCCAGGAGCGGGACAAGACAGGTATCAAAAATCTGAAAATCAAGTACAATAAAGTATTTGGTTATTATCTGGAGGTCACCAACTCCTACAAGGATATGGTTCCCGGGACCTGGATGCGCAAGCAGACCCTGACCAACGCGGAGCGCTATATTACGCCGGAGCTGAAGGAGCTGGAGGATACGATTCTGGGGGCCGAAGAGAAGCTGACAGCTCTGGAATACGGCCTGTTCTGCGAGCTGCGGGACAACATTGCTTCCCAGGTGCTGCGGATTCAGAAGACTGCCAAGGCTGTGGCCATGGTGGATGTGTTCGCGTCCCTGGCCTTCGTGGCGGAGCGGAATCATTTTGTACGCCCGAAGATGAACGAAAAGGGAATCATCGACATCAAGGGCGGCCGCCATCCGGTGGTGGAGCAGATGATCGATAACGACATGTTCATTCCCAACGATACATATCTCGATAATAACGCCAAACGAATTTCCATCATCACCGGCCCGAATATGGCCG
Source organism: Laedolimicola intestinihominis (assembly GCF_040096155.1). Classification (NCBI taxonomy): domain Bacteria; kingdom Bacillati; phylum Bacillota; class Clostridia; order Lachnospirales; family Lachnospiraceae; genus Laedolimicola; species Laedolimicola intestinihominis. Next base: position 60,212 of record NZ_JBBMFE010000018.1, read on the forward strand.
GAAAATCCACCTACATGCGCCAGGCGGCCCTCATCGTGCTGATGGCTCAGATCGGCAGCTTCGTTCCGGCGGACAGCGCGAAGATCGGCGTCGTAGATCGGATTTTCACCCGTGTGGGCGCTTCCGACGACCTGGCTTCCGGACAGAGTACTTTTATGGTGGAAATGACAGAGGTGGCGAATATCTTACGGAACGCCACCGGCAACAGCCTTCTGATTCTCGACGAGATCGGAAGGGGAACCAGCACCTTCGACGGCCTGGCCATCGCCTGGGCGGTCATTGAATACATCAGCAATCCGAAGATTCTCGGGGCCAAGACCCTGTTCGCCACCCATTACCATGAGCTGACTGAGCTGGAGGGCTCCCTGGCGGGCGTGAATAACTACTGCATCGCCGTCAAGGAAAAGGGCGACGACATTGTGTTCCTGCGGAAAATCATCCGGGGCGGCGCGGACAAAAGCTACGGCATTCAGGTGGCCAAGCTGGCAGGCGTGCCCGAGCCGGTCATTGCCCGGGCAAAGGAGCTGGTGGAGGAGTTAAGCGAAGCGGATATTTCTCTGAAGCCGAAGGCCCTGCCGGTAGAAATGAGCATGGAGTCCGAGCAGATCTCCCTTTTCGATACGGTGAAGGACGACGATATCATTACCGAGATCCGGGACATGGATCTGGGTAATATGACGCCGCTGGACGCGCTCAATACCATCTATCGGCTGCAGAACAAGATTAAGAACAGGTGGTGATCGGATGGCAAATATTCAGGTACTGGATCAGAAAACAATCGATCAGATCGCGGCGGGAGAGGTCATCGAACGGCCCTCCTCCGTGGTCAAGGAGCTTGTGGAAAATTCCATCGACGCGGGGGCTACGGCGGTCACGGTGGAAATCCGGGACGGCGGCACCTCCTTTATCCGGGTGACTGACAATGGAAGCGGCATCGACCGCGACCAGGTGGCAGTTGCCTTTTTGCGCCATTCCACCAGTAAAATCCGGGTGGTGGAGGATCTGTTTCATGTGGCTTCTCTGGGATTCCGTGGTGAGGCCTTGTCTAGTATCGCGTCCATCGCCATGGTGGAGCTGATTACGAAGACCAGGGACGCGGACGCTGGCGTGCGCTATGTCATCGAGGGCGGCGCGGAGAAGAAGCTGGAGGATATGGCTGCGCCGGACGGCACCACCTTTCTGGTGCGGAGTCTCTTTTATAACACCCCGGCCAGGCGGAAGTTTCTAAAGTCCCCCATGACCGAGGCCGGTTATATCAGCGATCTGATGGAGCGTCTGGCTCTGTCCCGTCCTGACATTTCCTTCCAGTTCATCAACAATGGACAGACAAAGCTTCACACCTCGGGCAATCATAACCTGAAGGATGTGATTTACCATATCTATGGCCGGGAGATCGCGGCCAATCTGGCGGAGATCGACGCAGAGCAGGGGCCGGTGCGGATTACGGGCTTTATCGGGAAACCGGCGGTGTCCAGGGGAAACAGAGGCTTTGAGAACTATTTTATCAATGGAAGATATATTAAGAGTAATGTGATCGCCCGGGGCATCGAAGAGGGCTATCGGACCTTCATGATGCAGCATAAGTACCCGTTTACGGCGCTGCATTTTACGATAGACGGCGGGCTCCTGGATGTGAATGTGCATCCGACGAAGATGGAGTTACGATTCTCGAACCAGGAGCAGCTGTACCGGTTCGTGAGAGAAACGGTGCATCAGGGGCTTATGGGACGGGAGCTGATTCCGGAGGTGAAGCTTAACGAAGACGAGCCTGTGAAGAAGGCGGAAGATAAGCCCCAACAGCCTCAGGCAGCGCCGACCCCGCAGGAGCGGAATCTGGAATACTTTATGGAGCAGATGCGCAAGCGTGTGAACGCGGAGTTTGAGGAGAAGAAGGCAGCGAAGCAAGTAGAAGCGAGGCCAGTGCTGAAGGATGATCCGATCTTCAGCAATGAGGAGCTGGCGATGCTGGAGCCAAAGATAGAAAAACGGCAGCAGGAACAGCCGGTGGTACAGGCGGAAGAGAAAACACCTGTACCGGAGTGTGCTGTGGAGCCGGGGATTCTGCGGGAGGATGGCGTGTACCGGGTGACTCGGATAGAGAAGGCCCCGGACACAGCATATGAGCAGCAGGATCTCTTCGACCACCGACTCCTGAATCCCAAGACAAAATCCGACATTATCATCATTGGTCAGTTATTTGAAACTTACTGGCTGGTACAGTTCGAAGATAAATTTTACATGATTGATCAGCATGCAGCCCACGAAAAGATTCTGTACGAGCGGACGGTCAAAACGCTGGCGAACAAGGAGATCACGTCTCAGATGGTCAGCCCGCCCCTGATCCTGACCCTGAATATGCAGGAGGCGGCGAAGCTTGCCGAATATCAGGACTATTTTCAGGAGCTGGGCTTCGAGATCGAGCCCTTTGGCGGCAAGGAATACGCGGTCAGCGCAGTTCCGGCCAATCTGTACGGGCTGGCGGAAAAAGACTTATTCATGGAGCTCTTAGACGATCTGGAATACGTCAGCGGAAAAAACACCGAGATGATTCTGGATAAGATCGCTTCCATGTCCTGCAAGGCTGCAGTCAAGGGCAACCAGCGTCTGTCCACGGCGGAGGCGAAGGAGCTGATCGAGGAGCTTCTGACACTGGATAATCCTTATAACTGCCCCCATGGACGGCCTACGATTATCTCCATGTCGAAGCAGGAGATTGAAAGGAAATTCAAGCGAATCGTGTAAAGATGGAAAAGATAGTAGTGTGATGTGACGGTAGTCTTAGAAGAAGCATTTACGGAGATAGAAGAGAAGCGTACAGACGCAAAAGGAGGATGGACCTGTGAAGGGAGAAAATGCGGGAACCCCTGCGGTTTCTATTATTATTCCTGTATATAATGCGGAAAACTTCCTGGCCCGCTGTGTAGACAGCGTGCTGGGGCAGGAATATACAGACTTTGAATTGCTGCTCATCGATGATGGAAGTAAAGACAAATCCGGAGCCATGTGTGACGCTTACGCAGCGTCTGATTCCCGCGTGCGTGTCTTCCACAAGGAAAACGCCGGCGTCTCAGCGGCCCGAAATCAGGCCCTGTCCGAGGCCCGGGGAACTTACATTCAGTTTCTGGACAGCGACGACTGGATGACGCCCGATTCCACCAAGCTTCTGGTGCGGGCGGCGGAAGAGGGAAGCTGTGATCTGGTCATTGCGGATTTCTACCGGGTGGTCGGCGAGCGGGTATCCCGGAAAGGTGATATCGAGGAAGAGGGAGTCATGAGCCCTGAAGAGTTTGCGGCCCATATGATGGAGAGCCCGGCGGATTACTATTACGGCGTGCTCTGGAATAAGCTGTATCGCCGTTCCATTATTGAGGAACATGCCCTTCGCATGAATGCGGAAATCAGCTGGTGCGAGGACTTTATGTTCAACCTGGAATACATCCGTTTCGCGGAGCGCATCACGGCTCTGCACGCGCCTATTTACTATTATGTGAAGCGCAAGGGTTCGCTGGTCACCACCCAGGGAACCAGCCTGACCAAGACCATTCAGATGAAGCTGGGCGTCTTTGAGTACTATCACAACTTTTACAAGCATGTGTGGGACGAGGAGGAATACGAGAAAAACCGTCTGCAGCTCTACCGTTTTCTGGTGGACGCGGCCAGCGACGGCCTGGTGGGCATTCCGCTGCTGCCCGGTACCAAGAAGCTGGGCGACGAGCGGGCAGGCGTCAGCGCGTCGGCACTGGCAGGAGAGGGCATGCTCTCCGAGCTCTACCGGGAGCGAAAGCTGATGCAGCGATACCTGGAGGTGGCTGCTCTGAAAAATGACCTGACGCCGTCCGAAGCCTATCTGCTTCTGTGCCTGAGCCATCTGAGTGACACGGTGAATAAAAAAGAGCTGGCTGATTTCGCAGACGTGAGTCGAAGCGCTCTGGCCATGCAGCTTCAGAAGCTGGTGCTGCGGGGGCTGATTAAGGTGGAGGATATTTCGAATCCGAAGCCTATGCGCCAGAAGAAAGCAAAAGGGATAGTAAAGGACGACGCCTCACGCAAACCTCAGGAAAAGCGGGCGCGGATCATGTTCCAACCCGAAGCAGAACCCATTTTGCGGGAACTGGCTACGGTTCAGCGAGACTATGACGAGGCAAGGTTCGCAGGCTTCGAGGAAGAGGACCTGATTCAGTACGCCCGCCTGACCGAGAAAATGAAGCGGAACATGCAGAAAGTGCTTGCGCCTATACACTAGAGTAAAAAAATGGAAGATAGAAGCAGATTCCATTTTTCAGAATAGACAAGGGGGAATCCACATGACCAAGAAAAAGCCGAAGGCCACCAACTGCGAGATGTGCGGCAACTACGTCTACGACGACGATTACGGCTACTACGTCTGTGAAATGGACCTAGACGAGGACGAAATGCGCCTCTTCATCCAGGGCAGCTTCCACGGCTGTCCCTATTTCCAGTACGGGGACGAATATCGGATCGTAAGACATCAGATGTAAAGGAGAGGATAGACATGGAAAAATCAAAGGTGTATTTTACAGACTTCCGGGCACGTACAGGGGAAGGGCTTCCGGCGAAGCTGAAGCGGCTGATGAAAAAAGCTGGCTTTGCCTCCATGGATATGGAGGGAAAATTCGTAGCCATCAAAATGCATTTTGGCGAGCTGGGAAATATCAGCTATTTGCGGCCCAATTACGCCAAGGCGGTGGCAGACATGGTAAAGGAGGCGGGCGGAATCCCCTTCCTGACCGATTGCAATACCCTGTATCCGGGCAGCCGTAAGAACGCCATCGAGCATATGTACTGCGCCTGGGAAAACGGATTTACACCCATGACGGTAGGCTGTCCGGTGATTATCGGAGACGGTCTTAAGGGAACCGACGACATCGCGGTTCCGGTCAAGGGCGGCACTTACATCAAAGAAGCGAAAATCGGCCGCGCCATCATGGATGCGGACATATTCATCAGCCTGACACATTTTAAGGGCCATGAGACCACCGGCTTCGGCGGTACCATTAAAAACATCGGCATGGGCTGCGGCTCCCGGGCCGGCAAGAAGGATCAGCATTCCAATGGAAAACCGACCATTGACACGGAGGTCTGTCGCGGCTGCAAGCGCTGTATGCGGGAATGCGCGAATCAGGGTCTGGAGTTCGATGAAACTACAAAAAAGATGCACGTAAACGCGGAAAACTGCGTGGGCTGCGGCCGGTGCCTGGGCGCCTGTAACTTCGACGCTATCCGGTTTGTCAACGACGCGGCTACGAAGGAGCTGAACTGCCGTATGGTAGAATATGCCAAAGCGGTGGTAGACGGCCGTCCCAACTTCCATATTTCCCTGATCGTGGATGTGTCTCCTTACTGCGATTGCCATGGGGAAAATGATGCGCCGATACTGCCCAACGTGGGAATGCTGGCCTCCTTTGACCCGCTGGCCCTTGACCAGGCCTGCGCGGATCTGTGCTTAAAGCAGCAGCCCCTTCCCAACAGCGTACTTTCCGACAACATGAAGAAGGCAGACTTCTGCGATCATCACGACCATTTCGAAAATACGACGGTAGACTCCGAGTACAAAAGCTGCCTGGAACATGGCGAAGAGATAGGCCTGGGAAGCAGGGAGTATGAGCTGATAGAGATGTGATACCATTGAGTGGAAATAAATATTTAGTGTTTTCCGAATCCTGAAAAGCGTTGGTAATACAGCGTTTTTCAGGATTTTTCTTTTTTAGTGGCTACAAATTGGCTACATTTGCAGCGATTTTCGTAGCCAGAGGCTCATGGCGTGATGCCGTCAAGCTGTCTGGCTACCTCCACCAACAGGCTGGCGTGGCTGTGACGAATGTCGTGCACCCGGATGCGCTTTACCCCCGATGCCTTGCAGCCATACTCCATTTCGTGATACAGAAAGCTCTTGGTGTAGGGAAAGAGCCTGTCGTCCTTTTGCAGCCCGTAGCAATGGGACATATACTCCTGCAAACAGTTGCAAAGACCGTCGGGAATGGGGATAGTGCGGATGCTTTTCGGCGTTTTCGGAGTGGTGATAATATCCTCTCTCCCGGATCCCCGTGTAGTACATGGTCATAAATACCGTGTAGCTGGCAGACCGGTCTTTCATGACCTCAATGAAGGTTTGAAACTCCTGCTTTGTCCAGAACAGCATCTCATCGGCGTGCTTCTTGCCCATGCTCCCCGCCTTGTGGCAGGGTTTTTCTTTTTTCTTGAAGAAAGGCGTTACCTTCAGGTCGCACCTTGCCGTCTGCAAGCTGACGGACGTAGAACCGGACACGGGCTGCAAGGAATTTGAGATTGAAAAGGGTTTTAGGGCTTCGTTGATTGTTGTGTTGGCAACTCCACCGCAATGGTAGTGCCCTTCTCCGAACTTTTCTCTACCCAAACGGAGCCGCCGTGGAGGTCGGCGATCTCCCATACCAGTGAGAGCCCCAGTCCTGCGCCACCGTATTCCCGGCTGCGAGACTTGTCCACCCGGAAGAAGGGCTGGAAGATACTGCGCTGATACACCTCCGGGATGCCGAAGCCAGTGTCGGAGACGCAGAGCAGGAGCTTTTCCAACTCCTGAGTGACAGAAACCTGTACCGAGCCGCCCGGCCGGTTGTACTTGACAGCATTCTCCGTCAGGTTGAAGATCAGCCGGTAGATCAGTGCATCGCTGCCGGTCATAATGCCGTCGCCCTCCGCCGTCAGCGTGACGCCGAGCTTATCTGAGAGCGGCGCAAGATCTGTGAAGATCTCCTCGATCATGGGAGCGAGCTGGATCCGCTCGTTCCGCGCCACCTGCCGCAGATTGCTCATCTCCAGCAGTGTCCTGGTCATTTGTATCAGCCGTTCCATCTGCTCACGCAAAAGCGTGAGGAACTCTGCCGTCTCCGGTCGCACATCAGGATGCTCTGCGGAAAACAGCTCCAACTGCGCCTGCATTAGTGCCAGTGGCGTGCGCAGCTCGTGGGCGGCGTTGCCGGTGAACTGTCGCTGGGCGGAAAAGGCGTTGTTCAGCCGCTCCAGCATCTGGTTGAACGAGCGGCTCAGCTGCCGGAACTCCGAAATAGCGTCTTCATCGATCCTCATATCGGCAAGATTGTTCAGCTGCACCTGCTCCACCTGCGAGGTAAAGCTGCGCAGGGGCTTGAGAGCGCGTCCGCTGA